>JBDTTF010000107.1:0-4806 GCA_039930765.1 Gemmatimonadota bacterium
GGGGCAGCGGGGCAGCGGGGCAGCGGGGCAGCGGGGCAGGCCGAAGCTACAAAATGCACCTCATCCCGAGCGACCCCGGCTCCGAGCATCGCGAGGAGGACGGGGAGGGAGGGACCTGGTTGATCGAACTGGTGGCCAGCCGGGTTTGCGAAAGGGGCTCGTGATGTAGGAGAAACCGGCGAGCGGACTTGCGGTCCGACCGACATACGGTTCGATGGGTGGCGGCTAGTTTGACCCCATGCCGAACCGACTTACCCAATTCCCGCACGGGACATGCAACGATCGAGGGACCTGGCTTGCCAAACCCGGTAGCGGGGCGGCAGGCGAGGTCCCTCTGTTTTCACTTTCAAGCCATCTCATCCCTCGCCGCGCTCGGGATGAGGTGCCGGATGTGCCTGTCGGGAACTCACCCCTTCCTCCGATATCGGAGTGAGGCGGTCACCCACCTCACGCCGATGCAGTCCGAACCACGAGCCGAGCCTTAGCGAAGCGAAAAGGAGTGTTGGTACCGTGCGCCTCAGATCCGTCATCTCCCTGTTTGTCATCATCCTGAGCGCCTGCGGTACCGACAGCTCCCCCGCCCCGACCCCTCCGGTGGTCACCACTCCCGACGGGCTCTGGACCGTGGCGGGTGTCTCGGGTGCGCTGGTCCGTCTCGATCCGACTCAGCTGGTCGATACCGGCAAGCGGACCCCGGCCAGCGTCCTGACCACCCCCAGCGCCGGTCTCGCGACGGTGTCCGCCGTTGCCTTTGCCGACGACGGCACCCTCTGGGTCGCGAGCCAGGACGATTCCGCCCTGCTCGGCTTCTTCCCCGCCACGCTGGGCGGCTCGGGGGTCAGAACTGCCGACGTGATCATCAGCTCCAATCATGGCTCACTCAGCGCGCCAGCCGGCCTGGCCTTCGACCGGGCCGGCCAGCTCTGGGTGACCAACTCCGGCAACGGCACCATCGTCCGGTTCGACGCCGCCCAGTTGCTGACCGGCGCTTCGAGTCCGGCGGTGACAATCTCGGGGCTCAGTCACCCGACCGGCGTGGCGATCGACCGCGTCGGAGGGATGTGGTTCACCGACCGGGGGGCCAATACCGTCTCACGGTTCACCTTCGGCGAGCTGGCCAATAGCGGAACCCCGCAGCCAACCGTGACCATCCGAGCCAACAATGGCTCGCTCAGCAGCCCAACCGGCATTGCCATCGATTCGAGTGGCGCACTCTGGGTGGCCAACGCCCAGACCTCGACGCTGGTCAGTTTCGGTGTTGATCAGATCCGCGACAGCGGTGCCACCATACCTCGGGTCCTGATCTCGTCGAATGTCGTCGGCTCGATGATCTTCCCCGAAGGGCTGGCGTTCGATGCGGCCGGAAGTCTCTGGGTGGTCAGCATCGGTGGTGAGCTCACCAAATTCACCACCGACCAGCTCGCCGCCACCGGGGAGCCTGTGCCATCGGTGCACCTCCGGATACAGGGCCGAGTGCTGTTCTGGGGGGTGGCGCTGTTTCCCAAGCCGGTCGGACTCCCGTTGAACTAGGGCTTCACGGTACTACGGTTCCGGGTTCCGCGTGCCGCCTCTTTGTATTTCTAACCCACCTCATCCCGAGCGTAGCGAGGGATCACTAGAAAGTCCCCCGTGAGCGGTTCCGTGTTTCGAGCAAAGTTGAAACTCGCAACCTTACGATCCCTGCCGCCGCCTTTCGCCTTTCGCCTTTCGCCTTTCGCTGTTCGTTGTTCGACCCTCGACCCTCGACCCTCGACTCTCGCCTTTCGACTAGTGACTCTCGTCCCCCCGCTCACACTTTGCATTCCATTCCGCCGGCCAGGCCCTTACCGCCTGTGCTCTCGCCAGCGACCACTCCGTCCATTCACTGATCACCGGATGCCGGCGGCACTGCATCGCGACACTGAGCCGAGCACGGTTGCCTTCCTCGAGTGTCGGCAGAGCCGCTGCCAGCGCTGGCACGGCATCATTGCCGAGTCCGGCCAGATACCTGGCATCCGACTCGGTCAGGACCTCGTTCCGGCTGGTCAGGGAACGGGCCACGACGGCGGCCGGATTGACCAGGTGCATCGTGCCAAGGATCACGGCACCGGCGGCGAGTGCGCCGCGAAGGAATCGACCGGGGCGATCACGCAGCACGGTGATGCCGAACCAGACCAGTGAACTCCCGATCCAGAGCAGAATCGCGGCCGCGTGCAGCCGAGACAGCGACAGGCCGAAGGCACCGATGTAGAGCCAGAGCCGATGCACCGCGCTGGCCAGGATCAGCAGCAGCAGCATGACCTGGAACCGGGCCAGCGGGCGATACCGGCTCCGTGCCAGCTGGTCCTCGGCCACCGCGTGAGCCAGCACCAGCAGCACCGGCAGGGCCAGGGCACAGACCACGACCAGTTGGAAGAAGCCGCGCCGCGCGTAGTCGGCGTAGGTCAGTCCCGCGGTGGCCTGGATCAGTCCATCGCCGCCAAACAGATGGCCGACCTGCAATACCACGAACGTCAGGAAGAGAGCATTGAGCACGACGAGGACGGTGGTGACCTCGGTGGCGCCCAGCCGGGCACCGAAAGCCGGAGTTCGAGCCGTGGCCGGGATCGGGGCCAGCGTCAGCACTAGGGCACCGGCACCGAGCCAGCCGAAGAACCCGGTCCGGAGCAGGTTGGGGGCCACGGTATCGAGGTCGAACACCAGCAGCGGGCTCAGCAGCGCCTCGAATTTCGCGTCGGCCGAGATCAGCAGCCCGCCGAAGATCACGACCAGGGGCACCGCCAGTAGAAGGCCACGCCCGGTCCCCGCCAGCAATCGGCGGCTGGATCGGTCGGCGCCTTCTTCAGCCGGGTTGCGGAGAGCGGGCCAGGCCAGCATCGGACCCGCGATCATCCCGCCCGCGGCCGTCACCCCTCCGAACAGCAGGTCGAGGAGCTCCGCGCCGGCCACGGCGCCGGTCCGCCGGATGACGGGCGTTGCCGCGAGGGCCAGCACCAGCAGAATGGTGACCGTGTCCAGAAACAGGAGCATCGGATCGGCCCGCCAGCTGAAGCCGGCGGCCGCCAGGATCATCGGCGCCAGCAGCCAGCCGGGCGCCGGAATCCTGCGCTCGAGGCGCCGCGCCAGCAGGGCCCAGCACCCGACGGCCGCCGCGACCCAGATGGCTACGTTGGCACCTGGCTCCCCCACACTGAAACAGAGATTGCCCAGGACGCCCAGGAGGCCGGCGGCGAGCAGCAACCGCCCGGCAATGCGAGGCGCGATCATCGGGTGCCTCCGGCTGCAGCCCGTGGCCCAGCGGTCAATCCCCCATACCGGCGGTCGCGCCGGCGGTAGTCGGCCAGCGCCTCCGCCAGGTCAGCGGCGCCGAAGTCGGGCCAGTGTCGGTCGGTAAACCAGAGCTCGGCATAGGCCGATTCCCAGAGCAGGAAATCGCTCAGCCGCCGCTCGCCGCCGGTCCGGATCAGCAGATCAACCGGCGGCACCATCCCGCCACGATCAGCCTCCCCCAGTAAGCGCCGGAACCGCTCGGCATCGAGTGGTCGATTGCCCCAGCGACTGGCGGCCGCCACGATCGTGGCCCGGGCCGAGTAGTCGATGGCGAGTCGCAGGTGCAGCTGGCGGCCTGTGGCAGTCGATCGCTCGGCCAGGCGGATCGCCGCCTGCAGCGGGAATGGGAGCCGATCGCGCCGGCCGATGACCGTGAGGCGAATCCCCTGACCCCGGAGCCGGGTCGGTTCGGTCTCGAGGTACCGACGGAACAGCTCCATCAGGCCGCCGACTTCGCCGGCTGGCCGCTGCCAGTTATCGGCCGAAAAGGCGTAGAGGGACAGGGTGTCGATCCCCGCGGCGGCCGAGGCCTCGACCACCGTGCGCACCGCTTCCGCCCCGGCCGCGTGACCGGCCGAGCGATCGAGCCCGCGATCGGTGGCCCAGCGTCCGTTGCCATCCATGATGATGGCGAGGTGGGTGGGGATGCTTAAAGTGCTTGGTTTCATAAAGTCGCAACTCCAAAAAAAAGGGGCACACTTCGACGGACCGTAGGGCCGACGGAACGTCGGTAGTCTCACCTTCACATGCGAATCCTAGACCACTCACGAGGCACGCGGGACCTGGAACGCAGAACCCTTTGAGCCGTGAGCCGTGAACCGTGAACCGTGAACCGTGAACCGTGAACCCAGCACTCAGCACTCAGCACTCAGCACTCAGCACTCAATCCCCGCTTACCGCTTACCTCTCACCGCTCGCCATCATCCGCGCACTGCGCGGATGACCCCTTCCATCTGCTCCAGATACCGTTCCAGCGCCCGGCGCCCGCCGGCGGTCAGCTTGAACTCAGTCCTCGGTACCCGGCCATCGAACGACTTGGTACAATGGACATAGCCGGCCTCTTCGAGCTTTCTGGCATGCACACTCAGGTTGCCGTCGGTGGCGCCCAGCAGGTCCTTCAGCGCATTGAACGTTAGCGTCGGATTCACCGCCAGCGCGCTGACGATGCCAAGCCGCATCCGCTCGTGGATGACCCGGTCGAGTCCCGTGGTATCCGTGGAGCCTCCATCATGCGCCTTGAGCCCTGGCTTGTCGTGCCCGTGGCTCTGGGCCGACTTCCTGGCCGCCGATGACTTAGCCACCATGCCTCCAGGCAATCGCGAGGCCGAATCCGATGTGCAGCAGTCCGAATCCGAGCGCCATCATCGCATCACCCCAGGCGGCGGGCGAAAAGATCGTCACCGCGCCCAATACCACGAAGCAGGCGCCCATGACCGGCACGATGCGCACCGAAAAGGCACCGCCGGTGATCACGCCGGTACCGTACAGCAGCAGCCA
>JBDTTF010000108.1:0-9663 GCA_039930765.1 Gemmatimonadota bacterium
TCCGGCAGGCTGATGGAAACCAGTCCATACCCTCCGCCGCCGGCCAGGTGAAAGGCACCCGACGCATCGGTGCGCACCGCGGCGGCCTGGTCCGAGACCACGACACCCGCGATACCCGGCTCGCCAGCATCCTTGACGCCGTTAGCGTTGCGGTCCAGGAACACCGTGCCGCTCACGCCCGCCACCTGGGCCGCGGCCGGTAGTGGGAAGGCCAGCAGCGTCAGGGCGATGACGGCGGTCAGTCGAGAGTTGAGAGGCACGAGTTGATAGTCAGTTGAAGTTGAGCGGCTTGAGCCGGGCCATGAACGGCGGTTGGCTGCGAAGTGGCTCGAACAGCGGGTCCTGCCCCAGCCAGAACAGGAATTCCGAGTTCACCTCGCAGGCCTGTTCGAGGAGATCGACTGCCCGCCTCCGCTTTCCCAGTCCAAGGTACACCGTGGCCTGATTGAAAGGCGCCACCGGGCCGTGAGGTGTGCTTGACTTGAGTAAATCGAGCGTCGCCAGGGCCCCGGACCGATCTCCCGATTTGGCCAGCGCGTACCCGAGGAACGCAGTCATGGCGAGATAGACCGTCGCCATGCCACCGGCGCCGAGCTCGCGCTCGATGCGGTAGCGATCGCTGAGTGACGTCTTGAGGGCGTCGAGCGTCATGAAGCCGTCAGCCATCGGCCATTGGCCGTTAGCAAGAAGATTCTATGTGAAGGAACCCGAGGCCTGACCCGCAGATCCCTACGGAAGCCCGCTCCCTGCTCACTACTCCCTGCTCACCTCTCACTGCTTCCCGGCGGTCCGCCGCCGCAACTCCTCCAGCCAGTTCACCACCACTACCAGCTGGCGAGTCGCCTCGACCGGTCGGACCATGATGAAGCTCCTGCCATCGGGGGCAACGTCGTAGTTCGGGTGATACAGGTCGGTGAGGTAGGGGCCTTCGAACAGGGTGTCGCGCGAGTTCACCGCCAGCGCGGGTGATGTCGTAATACCAGCCGCCAGCAGCCGGCCCCCGATCCGATAGTAGACCCGCTTGCCATCGGGAGACCAGAGCGGCTCGCCACCGCCCCCGTTGGAAACGGCCAGTCGTCCTCCGGCGCCGGCCAGGGGGCGGACATACACCTCCTCACGGCCGGAGGCGTTGGAGACATAGACCAGCCAGTGGCCGTCGGGTGAGACCCGGGGCTCCTTGTCGTCATCGATGCTGACCAGGAGCGGAATCGGCTTGCGCTCTCCGCCGAGTGGCAGCCGATAGATGTCCCGGGTGCTGTCGGGGGTATCAGACCGGTAGACCACTTCGCTGCCATCGGGAGTGAACACCGCCTCCCGGATGGCGTCGGGTCCCTTGAAGAGGAGCTCGGCGCTGCCGCTGCCATCGGTCGACTGCCACCAGATGGAATTGTCCGCGGTGCGGGAGGATACATACATGAGGCGCCGGCCGTCGGGAGACCATTCGGGCCGGTCGTTGAAGCCCTCGCGGGTCAGGCGCTGGGCGGTTTGCGCGGCGAGGTCGGCAATCCAGATCTGGTTGTCGGCCCCCTCCTGGGATTCAAACGCGACCCGCTTGCCATCCGGGGACAGGCGGGGATGGGTGTAGACCCGGGCAGAATCGAGCAGGCTGTGCTCCACGCCGCTCGGGTCCACCCGCACCAGGCGGCTGGCCAGGCCGCCACGCTGGTAGAACAGGGTGCCGGTGGCCGACATCACCGCCGCCGATTGCCAGCCCCTGGTGGCCACGCTGTCGAGGATCTGGAGCGGTGGGCCCAGCTTGAGGCTCCGCTGATCGAACGGTGCGGCCATCAGGGTTCCGTCGATCCGGATGTAGACGAGATATCCCTCCACCAGGCCGATGACCGTGGCCGCCCCACGGATGTCACGAAAGACAGTGGGCTTCCCGGTGGCCATCTCCACCACGCCGAGGCGGAGATCGATGGTGCTGGCCACGGCTCCGCTGTAGAAGATCAATCGACCATCAGGCGACGCCACGGGCGAGAGCTGCAGCCGTTCGCTGCTGACCGTATCAAACTGGGAGAAGCGGTCCGGCGCTCCGCCATCGGCCGACACCCGCCAGAGGCCACGGCCGACGTAGGTCTCGCGGGTGAAGACGATCTCCCGATTCGAGGACCAGGTGATGCCGCCGATCACCCCCAGGTCCATTCGAGCCAGGGTGGTGAGTGCGGTGCCATCGAGGCCGATCTTCTTCAGGCTGCCGTCGGGTGAGGCAAACGCGATCCATTTCCCGTCGGGCGAAAACGCCGGCACCATCCCTCCCTCGCTCCCCGGCAGGACCCGCGCCACCAGCTGATCGAGATCCCGAAGATAGAGCGACCACTGGCCAGGCCCCCGGCCGGCCGCGAACACCACCTGACGTCCGTCGGGCGCAATGGCGAGATAGGTGTTGATCCCTCCGATCGGATACGCGATCCGGACGCCGGCCGGCGGAGCCATTTCGAAGCGAACGACGCCGGTGGTCGTTGCCGGTTGAGGACGCAACCAGCCCCAAACGGCGAGCAGGAGTGCGGCAGCGATCGCAGCATACAGGGCGGACGGGCGGACGGACGGACGGGCGGCGGCGGTACGGGCCGCATATATGCGGCCGCTACCGCTCCGCCCGCCGCCAGCCAACGTCTCGGCAAACTCCGCCGCGCTACGCCACCGATCGGCTGGCAGCTTGGCCAGCGCCGTCAGCACCGCGTCCTCGACCTGCTCCGGCACTGTGTCCCGCACCCGTGAGGGCGGCGTCGGTTTCTCGGTCATCATCTTGGCGACGATGGCCTGCGCCGTGCTGCCGGTGAAGGGCGGGTCGCCGGTCAGCATTTCGTAGGTCACGCAGCCCAGGGCGTAGACATCCGACCGTGCAGTGATCTCGCGCTCGCCCATCGCCTGCTCGGGCGACATGTAGTGTGGCGTGCCGAGGCTCATCCCGGTCTCGGTCATCCGGCTGCCGCCGGCGCTCGACACCGCCAGCGCGATACCGAAGTCGGCGACCAGCGCCCGCCCGTCGTGGAGCAGGATGTTCTCCGGTTTGATATCGCGGTGGATGACGTTGTGCCGGTGAGCATAGTCGAGCGCGCCGGCGATTTCGGTCGCCAGCCGCACGGCGTCGTTGATCGAGAGCTGTTTTTCGCGATTCAGCCGGTCACGGAGGGATTCGCCGTCGACGTAGGGCATGACATAGTAGACAAGAGTCGAGAGTCCAGAGTCGAGAGCCTGTCCTGACGCGTTTTCAGCTCCCGACTCTAGACTTTGGACTCTCGCGGTCCCCGAGTCGATCAATCCGAGGATATGCGGATGCTGCAACGCCGCGATGGTCTTGATCTCCCGCAGGAACCGATCGGCCCCGATGACGGCGGCCAGCTCCGGCCTGAGCACCTTGATCGCGACCTTGCGGTCGTGCTTGAGATCCTGGGCGAGGTACACCGTGGCCATCCCCCCCGCGCCAAGCTCCCGCTCGATCCGGTAGCGGTCGGCCAGTGCGGCCGTCAGGCGGGCGAGGCTGTCGCTCATCGGGTGGCCGAGTCGACGGCGGATTTCATCTGGTGAACCCAGTTGGGGACCACCCGCAGATAGGTCGTGCTGTGCTCGTCGGGGCCCTGGACATAGAGAATGCCGCCATCGCGCGACGGCCGGTTGGACCAGCCCGAGGTATCCGAGAAGCGCGGGTCCCGGCCCCAGTACACGGGAGCGCCCAGTGGTTCACCGGTTTCGGGGTTGATCCGCACCAGGTACCAGGAGATGCCGAGGCGGTAGAGGACATCACTGGCGGAGAGCCAGATCGGCTCGACGCCGTCACTGGCGAGCTGCCAGCGCCGCCCCGGGCGCGGAAAGCCCGTGACCATGACCCGGTTTCCCTGGAGAGTCTGATACAGGATCAGCGTGCCGTTGGGCGATTCCGACGCGAAGCGGGCATCGGTGAGGACCGTGTCGAAGGTCGGGTGCGCCGCTGAGGGATCGAACCGGGTGACGATCGAGCTACCCCAGTCCTGGGCGATGGCGGAATGGTCGTCGTGGAAATCGATCGGATCGAGGCTCTTGGCGTCGTACGTGCTGGTGGACAGGGTATCCGGCCGGCCCCCTGAACTGGGCGCACCACGGAGAATGGTCCACCGGGTGGAATCGCGCATGGCGAAAAGCAGCTGATTCCCGTCGGCACTCCAGAACGGATGCCGGACCGATCCACCCTTGAGCCAGGTGAAATGCTGGCCATCGCGGAGATCGTAGATCCGGAGTTCGTTCGACTCATTGCCCTGAATCGAGGCCGCCAGCCAGCGGCGGTCGCGGCTCAGGTCGAATCGCTGGAAGTCGCCGGCCTCCATCGGCAGCGGCTGCGGCGTTCCGCCCGGCCGCAGTCTGACGATCCGGCCGATGGTGGCATCCAGCCCTGGTCCGTAGACCAGGGTGCCGTTCGCGGCCACATCGTACTGTCCCTCTCCCAGCGCCTCGCGGCGGACTCCCGCCAGCAGGGTCACCGGCCGCTGCGCCAGCCCGCGCCTGGCGTCGTACCGGGACGCCACAATCGTCCCGTGGGTGGAAAGGTAGACCAGGTAGCGATTGTCGATCACCCGGAAGGAGGTGCCGGCCAGCAGTTCGCCCGGGGTTCCGTCCTGCTTCACCGTCCGGACGGTGGACTGGACATTGGTTTCCGGATCGAGCAGGATGGCGAACCGATTGTACGAACAGATCAGCTGGCGTGACCCCGGAATCCACCGGCCGAATGGACAGCGGCTGATCCGCTGGGAACGGGGCGTCCCGCCCGAGGGGTCAATCCAGTTGAACTGGTTTCCGTCGTCGGTGGTTGCGATCAGCTCCGTATTCGAGGTCCAGTCGAGGCCATCGGTGCTGTGACCGGCCAGGGCGAGCCGGGCGTCGCCGCCGCCGATCGAAACCAGCATCACGTTGTCGCCGTGCAGAAAGGCGACCCGGCTGCCATCCGGCGAGATTCTCGGCGCCGCCCCGCCGAGCGTGCCCGGAATGGCGTGGGCCCGGCCGTCCAGCAGGCTGCGGTACCAGAGCTGGGTCGAGTCACCCAGGACCGCGGCGTAGACCGCGAAGTCGCCGGCGGCGCTGATCGAGAGATTCCGGAGCGGTTCGCCGAAGCTGAAATTGGACGAAGTGACCGCGAAGCTCATGGCCGCGCTGTCGGGCAGCGCCGCATCGTAGACAGTCGGGACACTGCCGCCCGGACGACGCCAGTTCCGGAGCGACCACGCCAGCAGCACGATCACCGCGAACCCGAGCCCCAGGCTGATGGTGCGCCACGGGCCGGCGCTGGCACGGGTGGCGGCAGGGGTGGCAGATCTGCGGCCCTTCCCGACCCGCCCGCCGCCCGCCAGCGCATCGGCAAACTCCGCCGCACTGCCGAAGCGATCGGCCGGCAACTTCTGCAGCGCGGTCAGCACCGCCGCCTCCACCGCATCGGGCACGCTCTTCCGCTGCTGAATCAGGCTGACCGGTTCGGCGGTCATGACCTTGGCCACGATGGCCTGGGCGGTTGATCCAGTGAAGGGAGGATCGCCGATCAGCATTTCGTAGGTCACGCAGCCCAGTGCGTAGACATCCGACCGCCCGGTGATCTCGCGTTCACCCATTGCCTGCTCCGGCGACATGTAATGCGGCGTGCCCAGTGACATCCCGGTCTCAGTCATCCGGGAGCCGCCGCCGGCGCTGGACACGGCCAGGGCGATGCCGAAATCGGCCACCAGCGCCGAGCCGTCGTGCAGCAGGATGTTTTCGGGCTTGATGTCCCGGTGGATCACCCCGCGACGGTGGGCATAGTCGAGCGCGCCAGCGACTTCCGTGGCGATGCGGACCGCATCGGAAATCGGGAGCTGCTTTTCACGGGTCAGCCGGTCGCGCAGCGATTCGCCGTCGACGAAGGGCATGACGTAATAGACAAAAGTCGAGAGTCCAGAGTCTGAAGCCTGTCCTGACGCGTCTTCAGCTTTCGACTCTAGACTTTGGACTCGCGCAGTCCCCGAATCGATCAACCCGAGAATATGCGGATGCTGCAATGCCGCGATGGTCTTGATCTCCCGCAGGAACCGATCGGCCCCGATGACGGCGGCCAGCTCCGGCCTGAGCACCTTGATCGCGACCTTGCGGTCGTGCTTGAGATCCTGGGCGAGGTACACCGTGGCCATCCCACCCTGCCCCAGCTCCCTCTCGATGCGGTAGCGGTCGGCCAGCGCGGCGGCGAGTCGATCGAATCCGTCAGTGGTCACGATTGACTCACCGGCCAGGAGGCGAGGATCCCCTCGATGCCCGCTAACTCCTCGTCCGCGAATGCGAGATTGCGCGCGGCCGCCACGCAATCCTCCACCTGGCTCGGCCGGCTGGCGCCGATCAGGGCGGTGGTTACCACCGGATTGCGCAGCACCCAGGCCAGTGCCATCTGGGCCAGAGTCTGACCGCGGGCCCTGGCCACCGCGTCAAGCTGCCTGGCCCGGGACACGGCGGCTTCGGTGATATCCGCGGGCTTGAGGAAGCGGGGATCGTGACCGGCGCGCGAATCAGCCGGAATTCCATTGAAATAGCGATCGGTGAGCAGCCCCCGCGCCAGCGGCGAAAAGACTGCCGCACCGATTCCTTCCGCCTCGAGGACCGCCAGCAGTTCGGGTTCGACCCGCCGATCAAGCATGCTGTATTTCGGCTGATGGATCAGGCAGGGTGTGCCAAGTTGGCGCAGGATACGGGTGGCCTCGCGGGTCTGGACCGGTGAGTAGTTGGAGATACCGACGTACAGCGCGCGGCCGCTGGTCACGGCCTGGGCCAGGGCGGACATCGTCTCTTCGAGTGGGGTGTTCGGATCGGGCCGGTGCGAGTAGAAGATGTCCACGTACGGCAGTCCCAGCCGCTTGAGCGACTGGTCAAGCGACGCCAGCAGGCTCTTGCGCGAGCCCCACTCGCCGTATGGCCCCGGCCACATGGCGTAGCCGGCCTTGGTGCTGATGATCAGTTCATCGCGCCACGAGCCCAGCTCTTCACGCAGGATCCGGCCCAGCGTTTCCTCCGCTGACCCTTCCGGCGGCCCGTAATTGTTGGCCAGGTCGAAGTGAGTGACGCCGAGATCGAAGGCTCGGCGCACCATGGCACGGGCGGTATCGAGGTTGTCGGCCGCGCCGAAATTGTGCCACAGCCCGAGCGAGATGGCGGGCAGGAGCAATCCGGACTGGCCGCAGCGGCGGTAGAATTCCGGCAGGCTGTAACGATGCGGATCAGGGCTGTACGTCATGCGATCTGGAAAGGACTGGAAAGTGGACCGCCTCGGACCGGAGCCAGAGGCAAAGATACAGCGCCGGGGGCGTGCCGTAAGACGGCCGGTGGGTGTGTTGAGGAGTCAGGACTCGGGAGTTGGTGGTCAACCACCGCCAAAGGCTGACGGCGGGGATCAGGCAACCTCTCACGGCGCCTGCTGCACCTTGGCATTCACCTCGGTGAACCAGTTGAGCACCACGGTCAACCGCCGTGTGTCGGGTCCGATGGAGGAGGTGCGCTGGAGCATGACAAAGCTCTTGTCGTCCGGCCGAACCCCGAAGCTCTGGTGCCAGGGTTGGAACACGAAGGGCAGGGTGCTGAACAGCGCGTGATGCCCGGTGATCTGGAATTCCGGCACCGTGGTCACCGAGGCGGATACCAAGGTGTCACCCGGGACGAGATAGAACAGTTCGTGTCCTGCGTGGGACCAGACCGGACTGGTGCCTCCGGCCGAACTGACCTGCCACCGCGCCCGTTCCGCCTGCGGGAAGGGGCGGACATAGACCTCTTCCCGTCCCGATTCGAGGCTCACATAGGCAATCCAGTGCCCATCCGGCGAGATGGCCGGCATGTACTCGTCGGCTGGGCCGGCCGAGATGACCACCCGCGCGGTATCACCGCTGGTCCGCCGAGCGTAGAGGCTCCGCACCCCGGCGATGGTCCCGTTCCGGTAGGCCACCCATTGCCCGTCCGCCGACCAGTTGGCTTCATCGACCTGCGAGGTGTCGGTCGGGAACAGCCGCTCCGGCTGGCCGCTGCCGTCGGCTCGGACCTGGTACAGATAGCTGCCGTTCCCGGTCATGTCGGAGCTGAAACTGAGGGTCCGCCCGTCGGGCAGCCAGGCGGCGCGATAGTTGTTGGTTCCCCCGAAACTCAAACGGGTCAGCGGACCGGCGTCGAGCTGCTTGACCCAGAGCATTGCGCCGCTGCCATCGGCCAGGCTGGCCGCAATGCGGCGACCCTCCGGCGAGAGACTGAAGCTGGTGAAGCGGCCCAGCCACGCCGGATCCAGCACCCTGCCCTTCCCGCTCCGATCCACCTCGGCCGGCGTGCCCCTGCCTGCGGTGGCGTTGGCGGGGAGGTAGATCATGGTGCCATCATCGGCCACCGTGAATTCCGGAACGATGCCGAGCTCACTCTGGACCCCGGTGAGCAGCACCGAGGGTGTGCGCTTGAAGCGCAGGGTGGTGACGTCGAACGGGGCCCCGACCACGCTGCCGTCCTGCATTACCCCGATCAGCAGACCCTGGGGCAGGTAGAACGCGCGGGAGGCGCCGGCGAGAATCGTGTCGGTCTTGCCCGTCTTGAAATTGACGGCGAGGATCATCTGCTGTGAGCACAGGTTGCTGCACCTGGTGTAGAGCAGCACATCCTTCCTGGGCAGCGCGGTCGGATAGACCAGTCCGCCATCCCTGGGCGCGGGCACCAGCGTCGTGATCGGTCCGCCTGAGGAGGAAACTGCCTGGAGGGCGTATACCGCGGTGTTGAAGATGATCCGCCCGTCATCCAGCCACGACCCGCTTGGCAGGATCATATTGAGACCGACTTCGGCCACCTGGATCGGCTGTCCGCTGCCGCTGGTGGCAACCTTGTAGAGCTTGCCATTGGCTGTATACGCGATCGACAAGCCATCGGGCGAGAAGAAGGGGCCGTCCGCCCCCTCGGTGCCCGGCAGCGCTCGGGCCTGGAGCTCGTCGAGTTCGCGAACCATGAGGCGGGTAATGCCGGCCTGGCCGTTTGGGCCACCACCCCGACTCACGAAGGCCAGGTGAGCGCCGTCCCGTGAGAGGCTGATCGCAGTCCCATAGTACCCCGTATGATTGACCCGGAGATCAGGCAGGTCCAGCGTCAGCCTGGTGACCGGCCCCGGGGCGGGTGCGCGAAAGGCCTTCACGGCCAACGCCGCCGCGGCCAGCAGCGCGAGGGTGGCGACCACCGCGAGGATCCTGAGTGTGCGGTTGTTCGCTGGCGGCGCTGCCATGCGACGCGCGGTCGTCGTCGCGGTGCCCTGCCCTTGTAAGGCCGCGGCAAACTCCGCCGCGCTGCCAAACCGATCGGCCGGCAGCTTCTCGAGCGCGGTCAGCACCGCGTCCTCGACACCCTCCGGCACCCGGTCGCGCTGCTTCCGGATCGGGGCCGGCTTCTCGGTCATCACTTTCGCGACGATGGCCTGGGCGGTCGATCCGGTGAATGGCGGATCGCCAACCAGCATTTCGTAGGTCATGGCGCCGAGGGCGTAGACATCGGAACGGGCAGTGATCTCGCGTTCGCCCATGGCCTGCTCGGGACTCATGTAGTGCGGGGTGCCGAGGCTCATCCCGGTCTCGGTCATCCGGCCGCCACCGGCCGAGGACACCGCCAGCGCAATGCCGAAATCGGCCACCAGCGCCGAGCCGTCGTGCAGCAGGATGTTTTCGGGCT
>JBDTTF010000109.1:0-14191 GCA_039930765.1 Gemmatimonadota bacterium
CGGTGGTGGCGCTCAACCGGTTCAGCTCCGACACCGATGAAGAGGTCGAGACCGTGCTGGCGGCGGCGCGCTCCTGGGGCGCCCGGGCGGCGCTGTCGGATGTCTGGGCCAAGGGTGGTGAGGGCGGGGAGGCGGTCGGCAAGGAGGTGCTGGCTATCCTGGCCGAAAAGAAGGGCAACTTCAAGCCGCTGTACGAGGTCAACCAGCCGATCAAGGCCAAGATCGAGATCATCGCTCGTGAAATCTACGGGGCCGATGGCGTGGACTTCACGTCGACGGCCAGCAAGGCGATCGAGCAGATCGAAGGGATGGGCTTCGGTGGCACCCCGGTCTGCATGGCCAAGACCCAGTACTCCTTCTCGGATGACCCGACCAAGCTGGGCCGCCCCACCGGCTTCCGGATTACCGTCAAGGATGCCTACGTTTCCGCCGGGGCCGGCTTCGTCGTGGCGCTCGCCGGCGACATCATGACCATGCCAGGACTGAGCAAGACTCCCTCGGCCGAGAATATCCGGGTGCATCCGGACGGCCGGATTGAAGGCCTCTTCTAAGGATCCGAAATGAGCAAGCTGCAGATCGTCACCACCGATGCGGCCCCCAAGGCCATCGGACCCTACAGCCAAGCCGTCGTCATCGGCGAGATGATCTTTACCGCCGGCCAGATTGCGCTCAATCCGGCCACGATGGAAGTCGTCGGCGGCGGGATCAAGGAGCAGACCACCCAGGTGCTGGCCAACCTCACCGCGGTGCTGGGAGCGGCCGGGTCGGATTTCTCCAAGGTGGTCAAGACCACCGTCTTTCTGCAGGACATGGCGGATTTTCCCGCCATGAACGAGATCTACGGCCAGGCCTTTGGCGACCACAAGCCGGCCCGCTCGACCGTGGCCGCCGCGGGGTTGCCCCGCGGCGTCCGGATCGAGATTGAAGTGATCGCCACCCGCTGATCGGTTCAGGGGGGTGAATCGGGCCTGGTGGTCCGGCCGGTCCTCAAAACCGTGATGGAGGCGCCTCAGGCGGCTCCGGTGGGTTCGATTCCCACGCACTCCCGCCACGTTGATGGAATGGGCCGGATAGATGCGGCCGCTTCGTCAACGTGGCGTTGGCTTCCCGGTCATCTACCTTTCCCCGATGCCAACCCTCCTGCTCATCAATCCGGCTGCCGGTCATGGCCGAGCGGCGGGGGCGGCGGCTGAAGCGCTCGACTACTGCGCCCGGCATTGGCGGGAGGTCAGGGTCGTGACAACCCGAGGACCCGGGGATGGCGTCACTCTCGTCAAACAGGCCATCGCGGCCGGGTGCGCGCGGGTCCTGGCGCTGGGTGGTGATGGCACCGCCCACGAGGCCGCCAACGGCATCCTGAGTGTGCCGCTCGACCAGCGGCCGGCGCTGGGGATCATTCCGATGGGCACCGGCAACGATTACGCCAAGTTGTCTCGGACCCATGGTCTTTCGGTGGCGGCGGCGGTGCAGGGTCTGGCCCACGGCCGGATTGCCCGGCTCGATGTGGGGCAGGCCCTGGGCGAATATTTCATCAACAGCATCGGGATCGGATTCGATGCCGAGGTGGCCAGGCGAGTGGCCGGTTACAAGCAGTTGCGGGGCATCCCGGCCTACCTGTCGGCCGCGCTGGCGACCTTCAGCAGCTTTGACCCACCACGGTTGTCGATCAGCTCCAGCGCGGCATCGTTCGAGGAATCGGTCCTGCTACTGGAAGTAGGCATCGGGGCGGTCGTGGGTGGTGGCTTCAAGCTCACCCCCGACGCCAGGCCCGATGATGGGCTGTTCGATGTCTGTTCGATCGCGCGGCAGAATTTCTTCGGCTTCGTGTTCAAGCTGCCGCTGGCCATGCTGGGGTTGCACGGCCGGCTGCCCGGGGTCCGGATCTTCCGGACTGATCGCCTGACCGTGCGCTCCACCACCGGCGCCCCGCTGCTGGCGCAACTCGATGGCGAGCTCCGCCCGATTGCGGGCCCGCTCGAGATCACGCAATTGCCGCTGGCACTCCCTGTCCTGATCGCCTGAACCCGCCATCGATGACCATCCGACGACATTTTGCCAGCGACAACTACGCCGGGGTCCATCCCGCCGTGCTCCAGGCCATTGCTGATGCCAACGTGGGGCACGCGTCTTCGTACGGCGCCGATCCCTGGACCGCGCAGGCGACCGACCTGATCCGCCGCGAATTCGGCCCGCGGGCCGAGCCGTTTTTCGTCTTCAATGGCACCGGGGCCAATGTGGTGGCGCTGTCCGCCATCCTGCAGCCGTGGCAGGCGGTGCTCTGTCCGGCCGGCGCTCACATCAATGTCGACGAATGCGGCTCGCCGGAACGATTCACCGGCTGCAAGCTGCTCACGGTGCCCACGACCGACGGCAAGCTCCGGCCCGACGATATGACCGCGGCGCTGGCCAAAATCGGCGACGAGCACAGCGTCCAGCTCCGGGCCATCTCGATTTCCCAGACCACGGAGTACGGCACCGCCTATTCAGCCACTGAGGTCAGGGCGCTGGCCGATCATGCCCACCGCCACCACCTGCTGCTGCACATGGACGGCGCCCGCCTGGCCAACGCCGCGGTCGGACTCGGTGCCACGCTGGCCGAACTGACGTCCGACGCCGGGGTCGATATCCTGTCGTTCGGCGGCACCAAGAACGGGCTGCTGGGCGCGGAGGCCGTCATTCTGTTCACCGTCGACCCCGCCAGCCTCAAGTTTCTCCGCAAGCAGGCCGCCCAGCTCGCTTCCAAGATGCGATTCCTGTCGGCCCAGTTCATCGCGTTGCTGACCGATCGGCTGTGGCACACCAACGCGTTCCAAGCCAACCGGATGGCCGCGCGACTGGCAGCCGGGCTGGCCCGGTTTCCCAGGCTCAACCTCACCCAGCCGGTCGACGCCAATTCGGTGTTTGCCCAGGTTCCAGCCGAGTACATTTCCGCGCTGCAGGAGCGCTACCGCTTCTACCTGTGGGACCAGCCCAAGTCGGAGGTTCGCCTGATGTGCGCGTGGGACACCACCGAAGCTGATGTCGATGGGCTGCTGGCCGCCATGGCGGAGATCGTCCGCTGAGGCGGCTGCGGCTGGTGCTGGCCCTCGGCGGATCGTTCCTCCTGTTGGCCGGCAGCTCGCTCCGGGCCCAGGACAGTGCGGCAGCCGTCCCGCCGCCTCCGCCCGTTCCCACCGCGCCGCAACTCGGCGAGGAAATCGTCGGCGAGCCAACCGCGACCGATTCGGCCCGCCGCTATATCAAGCCGATGGCGGCGTTCTGGCGCTCGCTGCTGATTCCGGGGTGGGGCCAGGCCAGGGTCGGTCGCAAATTGACGGCCGGGGTGTTCGTGGCCTGGGAAGGGGTGACGCTATCGATGGCCCTCAAGGCCAACGGCGAGTTGCACTATCTCGAACGGATCAATGACGGACGAGTAGACGGCAAGCGGCAGGAACGACAGGATTGGCTGGTCCTCCTCGCGGTCAACCATCTCTTCTCCGCGATGGAAGCGTATGTGTCGGCCCATCTGTGGGACTTTCCCGGTGATCTCCACATCCAGGCCATCCCCAAGGGGGCCAGTGCCAGCGTGAATATTCCGGTCCGCTTCTGATGAACCAGGCTCCCATCGGCATCTTCGATTCGGGCCTCGGTGGCCTGACCGTGGCCCGGGCCGTCTTCGAGCGGCTGCCGGCTGAGTCGACGGTTTACTTCGGCGATACCGCCCGGGTACCCTATGGCCCCAAGAGCCCCGAGACCGTCCGCCGCTACAGCCTCGAAATTCTGCACTGGCTGCTCGATCAGGGAGTGAAGCTGGTGGTCATTGCCTGCAATACCAGCACGGCGCACGCGCTGGAATCGCTGCAGGCGGAGTCACCGGTGCCGGTGATCGGGGTAATCCGGCCCGGTGCCCGGGCAGCGCTGGCCGGCGCCAGGGGCGGCCCGATCGGGGTCATCGGCACCGCCGGCACCATCGCCAGCGATGCCTACAGCCGGGCCATCCACCTGCTGCAGCCTGGCTCCGACGTGCGCCAGCTGGCCTGCCCGCTGTTGGTGCCGATGGTGGAGGAGGGGTGGTTCGACCACCCGGCCACCGAACTGGTGGCTCGCGAATACCTGGCCGCATTTCGGGATGCCGGCATCGAGTCGCTGGTGCTGGGCTGCACCCACTACCCGCTGCTCAAGCCGCTGCTGGGCCGGGTGCTGGGGCCGGGCGTACGGCTGATCGACAGTGCCGAGGAAACCGCTCGCGCGGTGGCGGAGCAGCTGGCCAGGGATGGGCTGACTGCGCCGGTTGGGAATCCGGTGCGTCATCGCTTTGCGGTGAGTGACGACGAGGTCCGGTTCCGGAGCGTGGGCAGCCGGTTCATCGGGGAAAAGCTGGGCGCGGTGGAGATGGTGACCCTTGGTTGACGGCGGATACAGCGAAAAGAAAAAAGCGAAGAGGAAACCGGCTGTTATCGTTTTCCCGTTCGCTATTCGCTTTTCGCTGTTCCCTCAAATTTCCGAAGCTCCACACCCGATTCGGAACAAATGGCGTAGCGATATCCGTCCAGCCACGCCCCCGGATTGAGGTACCAGCGGCCCGGGTGCACTTCAACTGCCGCGGCGCGATGGGTGTGGCCCATGACGATCAGGCCGAGTCCCGGGTCAGCGGCCAGCTTGGCCTCGGCCCACTGACGCTGGCGGATGGCGGCGGCATCAAGCACGGCGGGGTCGACCACGGTATTGCCCAGGCCGTGATTCATGGTATCGGCAATCCAGAACCCGATCGATGGATGCAGCGCGCCGAACAGTTTCACGGTGGCACGGTGGCTGGTCACTCGCTGGAGCAGGCTGGCGGTCCAGTGACGTTCGGTGATGCCGTCCCCGTGGACGGCCAGGACTTGCCGGCCGGCAGCATCGAAACGGGCCTGATTGGGATGGAATTCGATGTTGAGGTCACTGTGCCAGAACTCGTCGCCCCAGCGATCGTGATTGCCGCCGGTCATGATGATCGGCATTTGCTGGCGCAGCCGGCCCAGCGCGGCCGCTACGGCAAATCCGGCCCGGGGAATGACCCGCTGGTAGGCAAACCAGAAGTCGAACAGGTCACCGGTGACCAGCAGCGCGTCCCCCAGCCGTGGGGCCTCCTCGAGGAACTCGAGCAGGGCCGCCTGGTGGGCCGGTGGGCCGGCACCGATATGGGCATCGCCGACGGCGATGAGTCGTTGGCCGATCACCGGCGGAAGATTGGAGGATCGCGGCCCGGCTGGCAAGCTCGCAATTGTGCGTCCCCCCTTACCGTGAAGCGTCCCTTGCACACATCCCCGACGGTGTCTGAAACCCGAGTCCGGGTCAACTATTCCGAAACCGACCAGATGGGCGTGGTGTACCATGCCCGGCACATCGTCTGGCTCGATATCGCCCGGACGGAGCATCTGCGGCTGGCCGGCTTCAACTACCGGGATCTCGAAGCCCGGAACTTTCGACTGGTCGTCACCGACCTCCGGATCCGCTATCTCCGGCCGGCCCGTTACGACGACCAGATCAGGATCCGCTGCTGGGTGAGGGAAGTGGCCTCGCGCCGGGTCATTTTCGGGTACGCCGTGGAGAATGTCGATGATGGCAGCCTGCTCGCCACTGCCGAGACGTCGTTGATCTGCCTGGACCACAACCACGAGCTGGCCCGGCTGCCCGACGAAGTGCGGACGGCGCTGGTCGTGACTCCCGATCCGGTGAGGCTCTGACATGACCAGGACACGATCATCGGCTCTGGTGCTGTCAGCGCTGGCCATGCTGACCCTGGCTGGCCGCCTGGCCGCCCAATCCGAGGCCGCGGTGGAACAGCTGGCCCCGATTCTCATGGCCGAGGACCGCCGCGAGTACAGCCCCGAGCTGTTCGAGCGGGCCATGGGCCAGCCGGATCCGCTGGTTCGGAAGATCGCGCTGCGGGCCATGGGCCGGCTCCGCAGCCTGGACAGTGAGCCGCTGCTGATCGCCGCATTGCGTGACCGTGATTCCACCCTGGTGCCGGAGGCAGCCTTTGCACTGGGGCAACTGGCCGACAGCGCCACGCTGTCAGCCCTTACCGATCGACTGGCGGACAATGCCTTCCTGCTGCCGCAAGCGGTGACCGAGATCGTCACGGCCATCGTCAAGATCGGCGGACCCCGCGCCGGCACGGCGTGCGACGAGGCACTCAGCCGCACCGGCTTCGCGGCCGACAGCGCCCGCCTCGGCGCGGCCGCCCGTGCCTGCGTGGTCGAAGGCTGGCGGCTTGGCAAGTCGGCGCCGGTTGATGGGCTGCGACGATACCTCGGATCCTCGGACGTGGGTCTCCGGGCCGCCGCCTACTACAGCATCGGCCGCCTGCATCTGCCGGCCGATGCCACCCAGATGCTGACCGGCCTGCGCGACGACAACCGCTTTGCCAAGGGCGCCGCCGCCCGGGCCCTGACCGGAGCCTATGCCGATTCTGCCGGCCTCGACCGGGTGAGTGTCAGCCGCCAGCTGGGGCAACTGGTGTCGGATCCCGACCCCAGCATCCGGATTCAGAGCATTCGGGCTCTCGGCACCTTCAAGGGCCAGCCGGTGGCAGCCATGCTGACACCGGCGCTCGATGATCAGGTCCCCAATGTCGAAGTCGCCGCGGCCGACGCGATCGGCCTCTCAGGCGACACGGTCGGTGTCCGGGGATTGCTCCGCGTCCTCGATGGCAAGGGACCGTTCGCGGTCCGCCGAGCCGCCCTCATCAGCCTGGCCCGTCTCAACGCCGGCGCGTTCCGCCAGCGGGTGGCTGCCTGGATGGCCAGCTCGGACTGGCGGGAGCGGTCGGTTGCGGCCGAGGCGTGGGGGAAGGTCACGCCGGTGGAAACCGAGCCACTGAGCCGACTGCTGGCCGATCGCGATGCCAGGGTCATCGGCGCCGCGCTGCAGGGCTGGTCCGACGGTACCAGCGGACCGGAACCGGCGCTCCTCGCCGCTGCCCGCCGGCTGCTCGGTTCCACTGACCCCGTAGTACGGAGCATCGCGGCTGACGCCGTGGCTCGGGCCGCCGATCCGGCCGACCTGCCGGCCCTCAGGCCGGCCTGGACCGCCTCGGCTCGCGATTCGATCACCGATGCCGCGTCGTCCGTTCTCGGTGCGGTGCAGGCCATCAGCGCCTCCGGCGAGGCGGGACGCCGGGCCGCCTCCAGCGGATTCGTCGACGTGGTTCAACGGCCGGCGGAATATCTGCTGCGCCGCTGGGCCGCTGATCACTGGCCCGAGCTGGCCGAACGCTGGGCTCCCATCGAACCGGTCGATACCAGGCGGACGCTGCAGGACTACCGTGATGCCGCGCAGCTGTTCCTGGCCCAGGGCGGGACAAACTCGCTGCCCCACGTCTTCATCGAAACCGCCAAGGGAAAGATCGAACTCGAACTGGCCGGCCCCGACGCGCCTCTCACGGTGGCCAATTTCCTTCGGCTGGTCGATCGGCACTATTTCGATAACCAGCGCTGGCACCGGGTGGTGCCTGATTTTGTGGCCCAGGCCGGCGATCCCCGCGGTGACGGGTGGGGTGGGCCGGGCTGGGCCATCCGGGATGAAGTCAATCCGATTCGGTACGACTCGTTCGTTGTGGGCATGGCGTTGTCCGGCCCGGAAACCGGCGGCAGCCAGTGGTTCATCACCCTGGCGCCCGCGCCGCATCTCGACGGGATCTACACCGTCTTCGGCAAGGTGGTGAACGGTCAGGGTGTACTGCTGCGGCTGTCCCAGGGCGAACTGATCACCAGCATTCATCGATGAAGGGTGGCCGCTGGGTCGCGCTGGTGGCGCTGCTCCTGGCGGCCCGGGTTGCCCCGGCGGCGGCCCAGTATGCCATCCTCGACGACAACAAGGTCGAGTACCGCACCTTCGACTGGCGGGTGCTCCGGGGTGCCCACGTCGATCTCTACTTTTACCCGGTCGAGGAGCGCCTGGCGGTCACGGCGCTGACCCTCGCGGAGCAGAACTTCGACACCCTGGCGCTGCGGTTCGATCACGTGCCGACCAGCCGAATTCCCCTCATCCTCTACGCCTCGCACGTCCATTTCGAGCAGACCGGCATCCTGCCGTTCATACCCCCTGAGGGGCTGCTCGGTGTCACCGATTTTGCCAAGCGGCGGGTAACCCTGCCGTTTCGCGGCAGCCTGTCCGACTTCCACCACACCCTGCGCCACGAAATGGTGCACGCCTTTCAGCTCAGCATTGCCGACGAGCAGTACGACCGGATCCCCCGACAGAATACCGCGGAATTCCCACTCTGGTGGACCGAGGGGCTGGCCGAGTACTGGTCGGCCGGTGAAGATGCCCGGGACGAAATGATCCTGCGGGACATGGTCCTGTCTGGCACCCTGCCGCACCTGCGCCAGCTGGATTACAACGTCTCCGGGCTGGTCTACCCGCTCGGCGGCAGGCTGCACCGCTGGCTGGGCCAGACCTACGGCGACTGGCGGATCATCCGGATGTACCAGGAGATCTGGCGCTACTCGAATTTCGAGGCCGCGATCGAGGCGGTCTACGGCAAGTCGATCGACCGGCTGGACCAGGAGTTCCAGCTCTACATGAAGCGGGCCTACCTGCCGGTGGTCGAGGCCTACGCCCCGGTGACGGTCAGCGGCCGGCGGCTGGCCCCGCGTTCGGTGAACGGGGCCGCGGCAGCGGACACTGGGGGCACCAGCGACGCCTTCTATTTCACCGGTGACGACGGCTATATCACCGTGCGCCGGACCCGGCTCGATGGCAGCCGCAACAGCCAGAAGGTTCTGGTGGCGGGCCGGACCAGCGCGCTCGAATCGGTCCACCCCTTCGATTCGCGGATCGACGCCGGCCGGCCCGGCTACCTGCTGCTCAGCTCGCGCCAGGGCGAACGCGATGCCCTGCTGATCTGGAACCTCGCCCGACGTGAGGTCGCCGGCCGCTACTCCTTCCCCAGCCTGGTCTCGGTGGCCTCGCCGGCGTGGAGTGCCGATTACCAGAGTGTCGTCTTCAGCGGACTGACCGAAGCCGGCGTTTCCGATTTGTATCGGGTGTCAATGCCTGATGGCCAGCTCACCAGGGTCACCGAGGACGACTACCAGGATCTCGATCCGGCCCCGAGTCCGGATGGCCGCTGGATCGCGTACACCAGCGATCGCGGCTCCGGCGGTGAATCGGGCGCGATGAATCTGTTCCTCAAGGACGTGGCCTCGGGGGCGGTCCACCAGCTGACCAGCGGACCATGGGTCGACGAGACGCCCCGGTGGGACGCCAACGGCCGGCTGTTCTTTGCCAGCGACCGCGATGGAGTGCTCAACATTTTCTCGGTCGACACCCTGGGCAATGGCCGGCGGGAAACGTCCGCCTGGACCGGCGCCTTCGGCCCGGCGCCGATTCCGGGACGCGACGCGCTCCTGGTTACCTCCTGGGAAGCCGGCGAATTGAGCGTGTACCAGGTGCCGGTCGACACCATCGCCGAGCGCGACACCTTCACCCTGCCGGCGGAAGTTGCGGCAGCGGGTGGCTGGCAGTGGCCCCGCGGGAACAACATCAGGGCGGATGATCGCAGCACCCAGCCGTACCGGCGCCGGTTCCAGTTCGATATCGCGGCGGGGCGCGCCATCTTCGTGCCGAGTGTCGGTGGCACCCAGGGTATCTCGGTGCTGTTCAGCGACATTCTCGAGGACCACACCCTCTTCTTCAACGTCTCGACCTACCAGGGCCAGGGCCTCGGCGGCGTGCTCGACAACCTGAGCGTCACCGCGCTGTACTTCAACCAGCATCACCGGCTCAACTGGGGTCTGGCGGCCTTTCGGCAGAAGGGCAGCGTCTTCAATGGGGGGCTGGAGCAGATCTATGACGAAGATGCGTGGGGCGGGGCAGGGTTCCTCCGCTATCCGCTCAGCCGGTATACCCGGATCGAAGGCGGCATCACGATCGAACACTCCGACCGCACCGACTTCGATATTCCGGTGGCCGAGCCGACCCGCAAGGGCTGGATCGCGACCCACTATCTGAATTTCACCTTTGATAATGCGCTCTGGAGCTACTCCGGGCCGATCGACGGCAACCATTTCAGCCTGACCGGCAGCATCGGCAATGATTTCAGTCATGCCCGGTTCGACAATTACACCGTGGCCCTCGACGCCAGGAAATACCTCCGGTTCGGGCACAACAGCGCCTACGCTATCCGGGCGTTCGGGTACCTCAGCGGCGGCGACCGGCCCAACTTCGTCAACATCGGTGGCACCCTGGGTATGCGCGGCTATCCCCTGTTCAACTACATTGAAGGCACCAGGGCCATGATGCTGAATCAGGAAGTTCGGCTGCCGGCCCTGCGTTATATCGCCTTTGGCACGCCGTTCGGCCAGGTGACTTTTCCCGGCATCCAGTTGGCGCCCTTCATCGACGTCGGCAAGGCATTCTTCCCCGGCGGGGAGCAGCGCGGGTGGATCGGGAGCTATGGCCTGAGTACCCGGTTGTCGCTGGGTCCGTTCATCACCTTCCGGCTCGACTGGGGTCGCCGGTTCAATGCCAGCGACCACGCCATCGATGGGTACCATCTCGGCCTGGGCGATCAGAAGCCCGGCTTCCTCAAGTTCTTCTTCGGGTATAACTACTGATGTGGCAACGAGTTCGTGTTGACCACCGCACCCATTTCCTCTATCTTCTGCTGATCGTTGCCGGCTGTCACTCCGGTGCCCCGCCAGCGTTGGAGCCGGCTGGAGCAGCGGTGGTGGATCGGGCGGCCGTTTCCCAGTGGATTGGGTCCACGGTTCCGCACGGCTCGACGTTGCACCGCTTCAAGTGGTCATTCAAGAACGAACGGTCGGATGCCGGTGGCCGCGGATCGCTGCGGATCGCTGCCCCCGATTCGCTCCGGATGGATGTGGCGGGGCCGCTCGGCGCTGGACGGGCCGCCGGTGTGGTCGTCGGAGATACTGCACTCTGGGTCGATCCGGACAAGTCGCTCGATGAACTGGTGCCCAGCTTTCCACTGCTCTGGGCCATGGTCGGAGTGGCCCGTCCGCCGTCCGCCGGGGCCACCTTGCGGGGCCTGACCGAGCCGGCCCGGACGTTTATGCAGTACGCCACCGGCGCTGACACGATTGAATACCTTCGGGAGACAGGGTCGGCTCCCCGGTTCCTGGCCGAGGTTCGCCATGCGGGCAAGATCGTTGGACGAGTGGAAACCAAGCTGGATGCGGCCGGGCAACCGGTTTCGTCCCGGCTCACCGTGCCCAGCCAGCCCGCCCAGCTGGACCTGAATTTCTATCAGCACACAACCAGCAATGGCTTTCCGCCGGATACTTGGCACCGCCGCCAGCCTTAGCCTGCTGCTCGTCTCCGGCTGCCTGTACAAGTTTTCGGGCGGTGGTTTTCCGCCGGACATCAAGACGGTGGCCGTACTACCCTTTGACAATCTGACCGCCGAACCGGCGCTGACCCAGGAAGTGACCCAGGCGGTGCGGGATGCCGTGCAGGGCCGTCTGGGCCTCCGGGCCGCCGGTGAACAGACGGCCGATGCGGTAGTCCGCGGCTCGATCAGCCGGTACGATCCGGACCTCCCTGCGGTGTTCAACGGCACCGACAACAACCAGGTCACTGTGACCCGGCGGCTGGTGCAGATCACCGTTTCCATCGAGATTGTGAACCAGAAGGACGGCAAGACGCTGTGGCAGCGCGGCAGCATGCTGATCGATGGCGATTATGAGCCGGGGCGTGAAATCGACGGACGAAAAAAGGCGGAAGACAAGCTGGTGACCAATATCGTGGACGGAGCGCAGTCCCAATGGTAAGCCGCCGCTCGGACCAGCGGGGCGCCAGCAACATTGGGTGCATCTTCTCGCTGCTGATCTTTGTGGCGGCCATCTACTACGGCATCAACATCGGCAAGGTCTGGTTCCGTTACTTCCAGCTCAAGGACGAGATGGACGTCTCGGCCCGGATGGCACCGGGGCTGACCGATCCCACCATCCGCCACCGGCTCGAAACCAAGGCGACCGAACTCGGCCTTCCCGACGAGGCGAAGAAGTTCATCATCAGCCGGGCAGGGCACACCTTTACGGTTTCCAGCGAATACTCCGAGCATGTCATCCTCCCATTCTTCGACCACATCTTCATCTTCAAGCCCAGCGCGGTTGAGCCGCTCTAGCCGACGCCTCGTCCCGCGGCGGGTCCTCTGGCCCGTCGCGATCCTGCTCTTCGTCGCTGCCCCGCTCCCGCTCTGGGCCGCGGGAGACTCTCCCGAAACTACCTCGCTCTTCCTGGTCCTGGCCGGCATGCTGGTCGGCGCCAAGCTGCTGGGCGAACTGTGCGAGCGACTGGGCACCCCGGCGGTGCTCGGCGAACTGCTGGCCGGGGTGATCCTCGGGCCCAGCTTGCTGGGGCTGGTACCGACCGGAACCGGCTTCGCCGCCGAGACGGTCGAACTACTGGCGGGACTCGGGGTGGTGCTGCTGTTGTTCGAGGTCGGCCTCGAGACCGACCTCAAGGCCATGGTCAAGGTGGGTGGTGCTGCGGCGGCGGTGGCGGTGGTGGGTGTGGCCCTGCCATTCGCCGGCGGCTACCTCTTCTGGCAGTTCTGGCCCCATCCGCTGGTCACCGATCCCGCCGCCAGCACCATCACCGCCATTTTCATCGGTGCCACCCTCACCGCCACTTCCGTCGGGATCACGGCCCGGGTCCTCGGCGACCTCGGCTGGATGCAGTCATCGGAGGCCCGCATCGTCCTGGGCGCCGCCGTCATCGATGATATCGTCGGGCTCGTGATCCTCAGCATCGTCGGCGTGCTGGCCACCGGCGGCGCCGTCGCCCCGCTGGGGATGCTCAAGATCCTGGCGCTGGCGGTCGGTTTCCTGGTGATTGCGGTGCTGGTGGGCAATCGCACCATGCCGACCGTCATGGACCTGGTGGGGCTGATGAGGGCGCGGGGGGTGCTGGCGGCCCTGGTCTTTGCCTTTGTGCTGTGTCTTGCCGCGCTGGCCACCTTTGCCGGTTCCGCCATGATCATCGGCGCCTTTGCCGGCGGGCTGATCCTGGCCTCCACCAGGCACCACGAGGAAATTGAACAGGCCATGAGCCCAGTGGCGGCCATCTTTGCACCGCTGTTCTTTGTAAAGGTCGGTGCGGCACTCGATCTGTCGCTGCTCGACCCCCGGGCGCCAGGCGCTTCGACGATCCTGATGGCAGCGCTGGTGCTGACCCTGGTGGCCATCGTCGGCAAGGTCCTCGCGGGCTGGGCCGCACCGTGGTCAGCGTTCGACCGGCTGACGGTTGGGGTCGGCATGGTGCCGCGCGGAGAGGTCGGCCTGATCTTCGCCGACCTGGGGCGCCGGACCGGGGTGCTGAGTCATGAACTGTTCGGCGCGGTGGTGCTGGTCGTCATGGCGACCACCTTCATTGCCCCGCTGGTGCTCAAGTTCCGGCTGCAGCACCGGACTCCGGTGGCGACATGAATACCGCCGGCAAGGTGCGCGAACTGACTGCGGCTGTGGCCTGGCGGCAGGGGATTGGCGGCAACGTCGTGTTCACCAACGGTGTGTTCGACCTGCTGCACCCGGGACACGTCGCCCTGCTGGAGTCGGCCCGGGCCGAGGGTGATGCCCTGGTCGTCGGCGTCAACTCCGACAGTTCGGTCCGCCGGCTCGGCAAAGGCGCCGAACGGCCGATCGTGCCGGAGCAGGCGCGCTGCCGGGTGCTGGCCGGGCTGGCGGCGGTCGACTGCGTCGTCCTGTTCGACCAGGACACGCCGCTGGAACTCATCGCTGCCTTGCTGCCGGATGTGCTGGTCAAGGGTGCTGATTACAGCCGCGACCGGATTGTTGGGGCCGACCTGGTCGAGCGCCGGGGCGGCCGTGTGGTCCGAGTGCCGGTGGTCACCGGCTTTTCCTCATCTGCCATAGTGGAGCGTCTGCGTGCCTCGTCCTGATGGTCGTGCTGTCGATGAACTGCGCCCCATGGTGCTGGAGCGCGGCGCCAATCCGTATGCCGAGGGATCCTGCCTGATCCGGATGGGCGGCACCCTGGTCCACTGCACCGCGAGTGTCGAACAGGGCGTGCCGGGCTGGAAGAAGGGCAGCGGGGAGGGCTGGGTCACGGCCGAGTATGGGATGCTGCCCCGCGCCACCCACGAGCGGTCCAATCGCGAACGCAACGGCCCCGGTGGCCGCAGCCAGGAAATCCAGCGGCTGGTCGGCCGCTCGCTCCGGGCCGCCATGAGCACCATGGC
>JBDTTF010000110.1:0-4187 GCA_039930765.1 Gemmatimonadota bacterium
CTCTCGTCTCTCGTCTCTCGTCTCTCGCCTCTCGTCTCGCGCCTCGCGCCTCGCGGCTCTCGGCTCCCGGCTCTCGTCTCTACGCCGCCTCCCCGCGCATTCTCGCCGCCCGCTGCTGCCACAGCACACTCGCCCCCAGCAGGATCAGGCTGCTGACCAGGATGGCCGTGGCCAGCACATTGATCTGGGGTGGGTAGGCCGCCCGCTGGGCGCCATAGACATAGAGGGGATAGGTCACCCGGCTGCCGCTGTTGAACAGGGTGATGATGAAGTCATCCAGCGACAGGGCAAACGACAGCATGGCGGCGGCTACGATGCCCGGCGCGATCAATGGCAAAGTTACCTTGAAGACCACCCGCACTGGGGTGGCGCCGAGGTCCATGGCGGCCTCCTCCAGGGTCCAGTCGAACCCCCGGATCCGGGCCCGCACGGTCAGCGCCACGTAACTCACCGAAAACATGATGTGGGCGATCACGATCGTCGCGAATCCCATGCGGGCATTCACATTGAGGAACAGCGACAGCAACGACGAGCCCATCACGATTTCGGGCGTGGTCAGCGGCAACACCAGCAGCAGGCTGACCAGGCCGCTGCCCTTGAAGGTGTAGCGGCACAGCGCCAGCGCGATCAGGCTGCCGAATATGGTCGCCACCAGCGTCGAGATGCTGGCCACCTTGAGGCTCAGCTTCATGGCCTCGACCAGCGCCGGATACTTGAACGGATCGAGCCAGGCGTCGAATGAGAACGCCTTCCAGACGAAGTTGTACTTCCCCTCGGGCTTGTTGAAGCTGTACAGGATGATGACCAAGATCGGCAGGAACAGGTACAGCAGCACCATGAAGCCGTAGATATCAAGCGCTCGCCGTCCCACCGCCCGGCCCGCCGCCGCAATCCGCCCCCGTGGGGCCGCTCCCGCCTTGGCCATCAGGCCAGCTCCTCGGTGCCCAGCACCTTGGCGTAGGCCAGGACACCCAGCGTGATCACCACCATCAGCACGAATGACAGCGACGCCGCCAGCGGATAGTCCCGGACCTGCAGGAACTGGTTCTGGATCACGGTGCCGATCATCTGCTGGTTGGGGCCGCCCAGCAGCTCGGCGTTGATGAAGTCACCGCTCGCCGGTATGAAGGTCAGCAAGCTGCCGGCAAACACGCCCGGCAGCGACAGCGGCAGCACAACCTTGAGAAAAGCCGTCCACGAGTTGCAGTACAGGTCCTGGGCCGCCTCGGTCAGCCGCCGGTCGATCTTATCGAGGCTGACATAGATCGGCAGGATCATGAACGGCAGGAAGTTGTAGGTCAGTCCGCCGATCACCGCGATGGTGGTGTTGAGCAGCCGCCCATCCGCCGGCAGCAGGTGCAGCTGCTGCAGGATCCAGACGGCCGGGCCGCCATCATTGAGGATGCTCTTCCAGGCAAAGGTCCGGACCAGGAAGGTGGTGAAGAACGGCAGGATGACGAGGCCGAGCAGAAAGTTCTTGAGCTTGCCCGACCGGAACGCAATGACGTACGCCAATGGATAGCCCAGCGCGATGGCCAGCACCGTCGCGCTCAGGGCGTACCGGAAGGACCGCAAGAAGTGGCTGCCGTAGACGGTAACGGCGCGGGAGAAACCATCATACCACGGCAACCCCTCGGCCGAGACCGAGGTCTTGCCAAGGCTGCCGATCGGAACGACGAAGAAGACAATCAGCCAGATGAGTCCCGGCGCCACCAGGAGGTACGGCGCGTAGGGACTGCGACGGGACCCGCCTGCCGCGGTGCCGGCCATTGATCAGGCGCCGATCGCGTCCTGGAACAGCTGATTGAACGCCTTGTCCTCGTCGTCGCTCAGCCCGCGGAACACGTGCAGCCGGGACCGGAGTTCATCGGGCGGGTTGACCAGCCAGCTCTTGGCCAGCTCGGGCTTGATCTTGGCCAGTTCCGCGCCGGCGCCTTTGACGTCCGACAGGTACGGCGCCCCGGCCACGATCTGGGCCGAATGGGCCGGGTCATAGCAGTAGTTGATCCACGCCATGGCCAGGTCCTGCCGGTCGGAGGTCCTGGGAATGATCATGTTGTCCGAGAACAGCATCGCCCCTTCCCTGGGCGCGATCCACCGCAGGTCGGGGTTGTCCGCGGCCAGGCCCTGGATGTCGCCGGACCAGGCCATGGCAATCGAGATGTTGCCCGCGGCGAGGTCGGCCGCGTAGTCGTTGCCAGTGAACTTGCGGACCTGGCCGTCGGTGCGGGCCTGCTTGATCTTGGCCGCGGCCGCCTTGGCGTCATCGAGAGTGCAGTTGACCGGGTCCTTGCCCATGCCGAGCATGGTCAGGCCCAGGGTATCCCGCATCTCGGTCAGCATCGTCACCTTGCCCTTGTACTTGGGATCGAAGATGTCGTTGAAGCTGGTGATTTCCTTGCCGACCTTCTTGGGGTTGTAGCCGATGCCGGTCATGCCGGACAACCACGGTACCGAGTACTTCCGGCCAACATCCCAACTCACGTTCCGCACCCCATCGACGATGTTGACCCGGTTGGGGAACTTGCTGTCGTCGAGCGGGGCCGCGTATCCCATGCTGATCAGGCGGCCGGCCACCCAGTCGGTCAGCACAATGATGTCCCGGTCGATGCTCTGGCCCCGCTTGAGCGGCTCATCGATCTTGGCCACGAACTCGTTATTGTCGTTGATGTCTTCGGTGTAGATCGCCGTGATCCCGGTGGCCTTCTGGAAGTCGGCCACAGTGGCGGCGTCGATGTAGAGCGGCCAGTTGCTGATCCGGACTTCCCTGGTGCCGCTGCCGGCGTTGCGGGTCAGACTTGCGCCGCCGGCCGCCGGCTTGGCCGCATCCCTGGCGGCGTCCTTGCCACCACACGCGGCCAGCAGGCTGGCGCCCATCGCGGCCATCGCGGTCTGATTGAGGAACTGCCGGCGCCCCATCTGCCCCCCCAGCATCTCGAAGAGTCTGGGATCAATTCCTTTCCCATCGTGCTGCGGCATAGCGTGCTCCGGTTGGGTCGTGGGTGAAGCCGTGCGGGAAGGACCCCGTTCGATCAGCTCTTGGCCGGTGGCAGTAGCCGGCCGGCATCCGCATCCCAGCACACCTGGGTGGTCTGCCCGGGTGCCAGGGTGGGGACGGTACTGTCGCCATGGCCGATGTGGGCCACGATCTCGGTACCATCGGCGGTCTTGAGCAGGCACCGGGTCACCGGTCCCTGAAAAATCATATGCATTACGGTGGCCGGTACCGCGGGGTTGGGTCCCGTGGCGGTGGCCTCCAGCCGGATCCGCTCGGGCCGCACGGTTACGGTCGCACTATTCCCCGATTGCCCTTCCCAGCTGCCGACCGGCACCTGGAACGGCTGCGAGCCGGCCACGGTCACCTCGGCCTGGCCATTCTTGACCCCGTTGACCCTGGCCGGAATCAGGTTGGCCACCCCGATGAAGTTGGCCACGAACACCGTGGCCGGGGCGTGATAGATCTCCTCCGGCGGCGCGATCTGCTCGACCCGTCCCTCATTCATCACCGCAATCCGGTCTGACATCGTCAGCGCTTCTTCCTGATCGTGGGTCACATAGATGAAGGTGATCCCGACCTCGCGCTGAATCCGCTTGAGCTCAACCTGCATGGCCTGGCGCAGCTTGAGATCGAGGGCGCCGAGCGGTTCGTCGAGCAGCAGGGCGGAGGGATGATTGACCAGGGCGCGGGCCAGGGCCACACGCTGCTGCTGGCCGCCCGAAAGCTGGGCCGGTTTCCGCTGGGCATACTGCCCCAGCCTCACCACCTCGATGATCTCGGACACTCGGCGGTCGACATCGGCCGGCGCCGCCTTCTTGCTGCGGGGGCCAAAGGCGATGTTGTCGTACACGTTCATATGAGGAAAGAGCGCGTAGTGCTGGAACACGGTGTTGACGTTGCGCTGGTAGGGCGGCACATGAGAGACATCGATTCCCTCGAGCAGCAACCGGCCCGACGTGGGCTGCTCGAATCCGGCGATCATCCGGAGGGTGGTGGTCTTGCCGCAGCCGGAGGGCCCAAGCATCGAGAAGAACTCGCCGCGCCCGATGGAGAAATTGGCGTCTGCCACAGCGACGTAGTCCCCGAACCGCTTGACCACGTGGTCGAGAATGATGACCGGTTCCACCCCGGCCGGGCTGGCTGAGCTCATGAGCCTCTGCTAACGGAGGGCGCCGCCGGCTGGTTGGCG
>JBDTTF010000111.1:0-2602 GCA_039930765.1 Gemmatimonadota bacterium
CCTGCCCCCCTGCCCCCCTGCCCGCTACGACCCGATCCGAAACAGGTAGCTCATCTTGAGAAAAAACCCATCCGACTGCCGCTGCAGGTTCCGGAACCGGAACGACTCGGGGTCATCCATCAACCGGCCATACCCAAGGAAGAACACGGTGCCGGGATTGGGCTGCACTGAGAGCAGCGCATCGACCCGGAAGCTGTTGTTCAAATAGGGCGCGGACTTTTCGAGGACTCCGCTGGCATTGGGCAGCAGGATCGCGGCGCCGCCGTGGCGGTCGTCGCGCAGGCTGTCGACCTGGCTGGCCACATATTCGCCGACCAGCCGGACGAAGATCGGGCGGGCCACCTGGTACTCGAGCTTGAGGCGCGGAATCCGGAACCGACCGACCAGGCTGCCGTCGAGCGGGCGGCGGTACTGGATATGGGCATAGTCGAACGAAATCCGGAACTGATCGCTGGGCCGGATCTGGGTGTGGGCCTCGATGTAGAAGAAGTTGGTGGGCTGCCACTGGAAGAAATCGTCGTCCTTGCCCCAGAGAATGAAGGTGTTGGCCGAGAAATTCTTGAATTGCGGGGTGGCGGCCTGGATCAGCCAGTCGGTGTTGTCGATCGACGGCACCGGCTGGAACGGCACGGTATCGACGATGCCACCCGGATTGTGCCGCTCGATCGCGGCTCCCCTGAGCAACTGAGGGTCGTAGTCGAAGGTCTCGATGAACACACCGGCGCTGACCGACCACCCGCCCCGGAGCCCGGCAGTGGTCTGGAAGTGGTTCTTCCGCTCGAGCGATCGGTTGCCGTGGGTCAGGTCGTGATAGTTCCAGATCCAGTCGAACAGGACGTCGTTGTCGACCCGTTCGATGAATCCACCCGGCCGTCCGAACACCGAGATCCGGTGGTCGAGTGCGAGGTGGGCAATCCCTGGCCGCGAGATGAAGCCGCTCTGGGCAAAGAAGTCCTCGCTCAAGCCGTTAAACAGGTAGTTGAGGCCGAGGGTGTGACCGTTGCGAACGAAGCGGCCCTGCCAGACCGGACCGATCACGGTTGTGCCGTCGGTCCGGGTGACACTGCCGCCGGCCTGCAGCCCCAGATTGTAGATCTTGCCGAATACCAGCCGGGTATCGAGGGCGCCAACCCGGTTGTAGTTGTCGCCATCCTCGCGGTCGGTGGTGGCCAGCCCGATGCGGGACTGGGCCCCGACATCCTGCTGCAGCCGCAGCGCGAACATATCGGGGCGACTGCCGGTCAGCGAAGCCGTGGTCTTGTCCACCGCGGCCAGGAACCCGACGTTGGTGCCGCCGGTGGTGCCGGTGAACTTGAGGGCGCCGATCGGCTGGATGATGCGGCGAGTATAGATCAGCTGGTTGGGCGTACTGAACTGCTCCAGCCCATCGAGGAAGAACGGCCGCTTCTCGGCCACGAAGACATTCGACCGCGGATCGAAGCTGATCTGGCTGGCGTCCGATTCGATCTGCGAAAAGTCAGGATTGGCCGTGGCGTTGAGTGACAGACTGTTGGTCACGCCCCAGCGCACGGTGCCGCCGAAATTGGGGCCGTGGCCGTCGTACCCCCAGCTCCCGCTGGGCTGGGTGCCACCATCCTCGTGGCCGGTGACCTCCGGCGTCACGTCCATCACCAGGCCGCGATGAAAACCGGTCAGGCCCTGGAGCTGCCCCGCCTGGCCCAGGAAGCTGGCGCTCGACCGCTTGGCCGGGGCCCATGAATCCTCGAACCCCGAGTGCTGGACCGTCCTCAGCACATGCAACCCCCAGGTCTGCTCGGCCGCCGACTGGTATCGGAGGCTCTTGAGTGGAATCTGGATTTCGACTTCGTAGCCGTAGTCGGTCAGGTGCCCCTTGGAATGGAACACGAAGTCGGGACTCAGGTCGACCGGCTCACGCTCACCGCCGCCCGCCCCGTTGCCCCGCTCGACCAGGATGCCATCGGCCTGCACGCCCAGCGGGTTGACCGCAAACATCATGGCCTGCCGGCCATCGTTGAAGGTGCCCAGCATCAGCTCGACGTAGTCATCGGCAAATATCTTGTCACGGTCAGCGAGGGTGGCGTGGACCGGGCCGTGGCTCTCGAATGCCCGGATGCCGAAGTAGATGGCGGTGGGGGAGTACCAGACCAGCACCTGGGTGGAATCGGACGCGGCCACTCCATCGCTGGGCGAGTACTGGGAAAATCCGACCAGCCGGTCGGCGCTGCTCCAGACCGGTTCGTCAAGCACGCCATCGATGACCGGCTGGGCCACGATCCGGGGCGGCCGGACTTCCAGCGCCCCGGCTCGACCGTCATAGGTCTGGGGCGCATCGGCGTGGGGCACCGAGTCGGCGGGCACACCGACCGGCATGGCCAGCGCCATGACAAGATTCAGCAGCATCAGCGTGGGATTTCTCTCGAAGAGTCAGGGGGCGTACGTCGCAAAAGTAGCGGTGGTTTCGATTTCGGACAGCACGGTGCGGGGTGAAACTGAAGGGAAGGTCGAGGGTCGAGGGTCCCGGGTCTAGGACCGAGGGTTTAGGGTCGAGGGTCGAGGGTCTAGACCCTACAGCGCTTGCTCAAATTCCTAACTCCCAACTCCCAACTCCCAACTCCCAACT
>JBDTTF010000112.1:0-12530 GCA_039930765.1 Gemmatimonadota bacterium
CGATAGGCGATAGGCGATAGGCGATAGGCGATAGGCGATAGGCGATAGGCGATAGTTACTTCTACGAGGGCACTGTCAAGGGCCTTCGCTTCTTCAATAACCCGATCAGGAGTTTGATCGAAAGATCGGAGTGGAACTTCAACTCATCGGCCAGGCGTCCGCTGACCACCCTGGTCTCGATCAACAGATCAACCAGATCTGCGGTTTCCATTGCCGAGCCGTGAGCAATGCTCAGGTGGCGGGTGCAGGTCGGAGAATTCGGAAATGCCCATCCCTCGGCGATATTGAGTTGGACGGAAAGTGAGGATCGCTGCAGTTGCCCGAACGCGGCGCTCGCCCAGGGTTTCCAGTGTTCTCGAGAGGCTTCTAGAACCCCGATCACGACCGCATGCGCCTCGGTCCATGCCTTGAGACTATGATGGTTAGCCATCCGGCCAAACTACTCTAACGCAGAAAAAACCCGGTACCGTTTTCTCGCGGAACCGGGCTTCAATCCTGCATTGCTTGTCCTATCGCCTATCGTCTCTCGCCTAACCGCCTCGTAAGACCGCCCCCGCCACCAGCGCAATCCAGCCAAGGGATCCGGCGATGGAGCCAACGACCGCCAGCCGCTTCCGCAGCTGTTCGAACAGCGGCGCCGTGCCACCTTCCGGGGAAATCCGGGCCAGGCGGCTCGAGGTCGGCAAGCCGACGAACAGGGTCAGCGCCGCGCCGATGAGTCCGGCCCCCTGCATCAGCATCAGCCAGCCAGACGGCGCCACATTGCCCATTCCGAATGTCTTCATGGTCAGGAACAGCCCCGACAGGATCACCAGGCCGGCTCCCGGTGCAATCACGTTTCGCTGCAGCGTGGCCTGGATCCTGGCCACGGGTCGAATGGCTGCCGGCCCCTCGCGGCGCGCGCCGATCCCGGCCAGCATCGAGGCCAGCCCGCCGCCGAGCCAGAGGATGAACCCAGCGAAGTGGAGGAAGAGCCAGAGCGCCATGATCAGGTGGCCGAGTGGCCGAACGACTCGGCCTCGATGGGGTGCCGCCCGGCGAAGCCTTCACCGACTTCGTGCCAGTGGCTGATGTGGCTGTCTTCGGACTGCCAGCAGAGGAAGATCAGCCGGTCTTCGTGGAGACTATAGAAATCGACCAGTGGCGGCTCGAACCCCTTGAACACGCAGCCGATCTGTTCCAGCTCGCTGAGCCAGCCGGTGATCCGTTCGGCGCGCTGGGTGACCTGCTGGCGGGAGGCGATCAGTTCGGGGGTTTCGCCCCAGTCGGCGCGGGCAGCACCGGCCAGGATTTCGTATTCGCCGACCGCGGACCGCCACCGCGGATACTCGACCGCGAGATCGGCCAGGATCCGCCGCACCAGTGGCAGGGCACCCTCCGCCTCCGCCACGCTGAACAGCCGGACGTCAGCCAACGGAGGTCCAGTGAATCTTGAGCCCGGCCACCAGCTCGGGATGACTGATGAAGCCGACCACCCGGTTATCGCTATCCACCACGGTAATGGTCGGACGGAGGTGTGATTCGGTCGGGTCCTGGTCCATGTGCAGTTCGAAGCCGTCGAGCTCCTGGTCGGCCTTGACCACGCAGGACTCGGTGCGCATCAGCTCATCGGCCCGGGTGGTGTGCACATCCTTGCCCTGGGCCACGCACCGGGTGACCAGATCACGATCCGACAGCAGCCCGAGAAAGGTCCGTACCCGGTGGTCATCGACCACCGGCACGACCGAGATATTCCGGGTCCGGAACATGATCGCCACTTCGCTGGCGGTGGCACCGGCCACAGCGACGTACGGATTGCCCACCATCACTTCAGAAGCGCGCATCGGAAATCCCGGGAAAGATGTCTGGCAAATCTGCTCAAGCGGAGGGTGGGGTCAAGCCCAGCGCGGCGCGGGCCGCGTGCTCCCCGGCATCGACGTAGCGCTTGACCTGGTCAACCCGGAAGGTGGCGCCGCGTTCGACCGGCGGCCTGATGTAGGTCAGCGGCGGCCGGTCCGGCATGGCCCGCCAGTGCGCCAGGGCCTGACGCGTCTGCTCGGCCAGCAGGATCCCAACCGCCGAGTCGTGGGCCCGGAGCAGCGGGGGCGGCGGCGCGGCGGTGGAAGGGAGGTCATCAAAGCCGGCGCCGGTGTCGACCGCGATCACCCGATCGGCCTGCCATTTGGCGGCCACCTCGAGTGGCAGCACCGCGCGCAGCCCGCCGTCGACATAGCGCCGGCCGCCATACGTCACCGGCGGCAGGTAGACCGGCAGCGCGCAGGACGCCACTAGTGCCGTGACCAGCGGGATATCCTGGCCGCCATCGCCGAACAGCACCAGCTCCCCGGTATCGAGGTCGGTGGCGGTGACGGTCAGCGGCCACTTGAGCTGGTCGAACCGGCTCACCGGAATCAGCCCGGTAATCAGCCGCTCGAGCTGGTGCCCCTTGAGCAATGCCTTGGCATAGATCCCGCTCAGCAGCGCCTTGACCGACGGCGAGCCCAGCGGCTGCTCGGCGCTGACCATCAGGCGGCGCTCGGCTTCCTTCGGGGTGAGGCCCGCGGCCAGCAGCGCCGCCATCACCGCACCCATCGACGTTCCCACCAAACGGGTCGGCGGCAGCTCAATCTCATCCAGCGCCCTGGCCGCGCCGATCCCCGCGGCCGCCTTGACGCCGCCGCCGCCCAGCACCAGGGTCACCGCTACTGCCGCCATCAGCGCTTGACGCCCTCGCGGTGCAGTCGAGCCCGCTCGTTGCGGGCCTGTTCTTCGGGCGTCTGGGGCAGGAGCCGGGGCACCCGCGTGGGCTTGCCGTACTGATCGATGGCGACGAAGACCACGTGCGCCGTATGGGTGTGACGCCGCTCGCCGGTCGGGACGTTTTCGGCGAACACCTCGACCGTCACATCCATCGAACTGTTACCGACATAGTCGACCGTGGCCATGCAGGTGACCAAGGCGCCGACCGGAATCCGCTCCCGGAAGTCCACCCGGTCAATGCTGGCCGTGACCGCCGCCCCGCCGGCATGCCGGATCGCCGCCACCGCCGCCGCCTGGTCCACCAGCGACATCAGGTGACCACCGAAGAGGTCGCCCAGAATGTTCTGCATGTGCGGCATCACGAGCTGGGTCAGCTCGGCGCGGGAGTAGGACATCGGGCGGGAGTCTGGCAGCATGGCGAAGACGGGTAAGAGGTGACAGGTGAGAGGTAAGAGGTAAGAGGGCGCGCGTCATACGGTACCGAGTCGCGCGATTCAGGGTACCTCATCTACCACGACGAGCAGTACCGTGAACGATGCGTGACCATACCTCACTCTTCGCCTGGCAGGAAGCCGAGGCGGTCTGCCTTGCGGTGATCGACCTGGGCAAGATCTACTGGCGGCCGGCGGTCAGCCATCTCTACTGGCAACTCTCTCGGTCCTCGCTCTCGGTCCAACTCAACATCGCGGAAGGATACTCGTTCACAGAGAGTCCAACGTTTCGTCGGCACTTGAGGATTGCATATGGCTCTGCGGTGGAGACCGCCGACCTGCTCCACCTCCTGATCAAATCGAATTCGGTCCCGGAACAGGTCGTGGGACCGATACTCGAACGGTGTCGCCGAAGCCAGAAGCTGATCATGGGACTGATCCACCGCGCTCAGTCCCAAGAGGGCCAGGCACGAGAGTGAGGGAGGCCTCGATCCAAGTCGTACACGCCCTCTTACCTCTTACCTGTCACCTCTCACTTCTCGCCTGTCACTTCTCACCGCTCACTTAGTAGTCCACCGGCCTGAGATAGTACTCCCCGATCGCGGTCTGGCTCAGCATGGCCACGGTCGGCAGCCGCCGTTTCCAGTGGGTCGACTCCAGCCGCTGGCGCACCAGCCCGACTTCGGACTCGGTGAAGCCCCGGCTGACAATGGCGGCGACATCATAACCGGACAGCAGCCAGTGCAGGATCAGGTCGGCCCGGGCATAGCTGATCCCGAAATCACCCTCGTCGGTCTGGCCCTGGGCCAGGTCGGCGCTGGCGGGTTTGTCGATGATGGCGTCGGGCACCCCGACCGCCCGGGCCAGCGCCCAGACCTGGCTCTTGAACAGGTCGCCCAGCGGATTGACCGGCGGCGAGTCATCCGCATGCCAGGTGAAATACCCCAGCAACCGCTCGGACTTGTTGCCGGTGCCCAGCGGCAGCGCCGTGAGTTCGGCCGACAGGTCGAACAGGGTCACCATCCGGATCCGGGCCATCACATTGCCGCGGCGGGCGTCAGTGGTCTCGCCACCGATGGTGCTGACCAGTGCATCCACCGAGCCGCTGATATCAACGGTGCGGGACTGCAGCTTCAGCTGATCGATCACCAGCTGGGCGTGGGCCAGGCTATCCGGACTCGAGGTCCGGTACGGCATCCGGATGGCCGTGACATTCTCCGGTCCCAGCGCTTCGGCCGCGAGGTATGCCGCCAGCGCACTGTCCACTCCGCCCGACAGCCCGAGGACCGCCCGGTCGAATCCGCGGCGGCGCTGAAATTCGTCCCGGATGAACTCGACCAGCCACCGGCGGGTGAGGACCGGATCAATGGCGAGTGGGTCGCTCTCCGCGGCCCGGCCGCTGAGAGCTTCCAGGGGGGCCGGGGGCCGGCGGGTCGGCAACTCCGATGTATGTCCCGACTGCGCGCTGCGAGCGGAGCTCGCATACTCGCGGGTCTGCCCTCCGGCTCCCGCCCCACCCTCAGCGTTCGTCTCTGCCCCCCTGCCCCCCTGCCCCGCCAGATAGCTCTCCAGCAACGCCGGGAATCTCGTCTCGAGGTCACTCAGCAACGGCTGATCGGCCCGGGCCCTCGTCATATCGTCGAAGTCGATCGTGGTGGTGATCAACGCCTGCTCGAACAGCGGCCCCTGGATCCTGGTCTCACCGCGAGGTCCGGTGACGATCGAGCCGCCGACGAATCCCTTGCCGCCCTCAAAACCAACCAGATGGGCTACAGCGGTGAACACGCCGTGCTCCTCCGAAATGGCCTGGGCCAGCCGGTCCCAGCGATCCAGATTGGCCGGCCGGCCGTTGCCATGGCCGGGCCCGATGCCGCGGGCCGGCGTGGCACTCGGGACCAGCATCAGCTGGGCGCCATCCAGCGCGGCCAGCGTCGGCACCAGCGAGTGCCAGGCATCCTCGCACACCAGCATCGCCGCTCGGCCCCACCGGGTGTCGAACGCGGCGATGCTCCGGCCGGGCTCGACGAACCGCTCTTCGTCGAACACGCCGTAGGTCGGCAGGAAGACCTTGCGATGGATGTGATGGATGCCGGCGTCGGCGCCACCCAGTGTGGCGTACAGCGCGCTGTTGTGCAGCCGGTTGCGCCAGACTTCGTAGAACCCGATGGCGATATCAACCGGTGGCGCGCCCGATTCGCGGTGGACCCGGCCCAGGTCCTGGAACAGCTGGTCGGCGCTGAGTGCCAGGTCCCGAACCCCGCCCTCGAGGAAATAGCCGGTGAGGGCGCTTTCAGGCAGCAGGATCAGCTCGGGCGGTTCAGCCAGCCCGGCCGATTCCTTGAGCAGGGCGCCGAGCCGGCCAAGGTTCCCGGCGTAGTCACCCTTGTCGGGGCGGAACTGGGCTATCGCGAGGCGGAGCATGGGGTGGAATGTAGTGGCGCAGACTGCTTGGGACATCAGTGACAGGTGACAGGTAAGAGGTGAGAGGGCGCCCGCGACAGAGTCCCTCTCACCTCTCTCCTCTCACTTCTCACCCCGGTAGACGATCACCTTCACCTTCTCCAGCGTCACCAGCCCGCCGCCGATCATGCCATCGAGGGCCGGGAGCACCTCGTTGATCTTCTCCTCGGTATCCACGCACTCGACCACAATCGGGAGATCCATCGAGAGCCGGAGCACCTTGTCGGTGTGGAGCCGCGCGGTGGCGCCGAAGCCCATGATGGCGCGGGTGACGGTGGCGCCGGCGCAGTGGTGCAGGCGCAGGTGCTCCACGATCGCCTCGTAGAGGGGGCGGCCCTCGAAACGGTCCCGCTCCCCCAGAAAGATCCGCATCAGCACCCGCTCACCGGTCAGTCCATGCATGGCAGGCTACGCTCCGTGACGGAAGTGGATCAGCTGGCGAGCCAGCGCCACCCCGGCCATGGTGCCCAGGATGGAGAGCATCACGCTGGCCAGGATGTACAGCGAAGCACGGCGCCAGTCGCCATCCTCGATCAAGGCGACGGTTTCCCAGCTGAAGGTCGAGAAGGTGGTGTACCCGCCACAGAAGCCGATGGTGAGGAAGCCGCGCATTTCGGCGCTCACGGCGGTGCTGTCCAGCGAGTAGCGGAGCAGCAGCCCGATCAGCAGCGATCCCGTCACGTTGATGACCAGGGTGCCGAGCGGGAAGGGACCTCCGTGGGCCCGCTGGACCAGGCCGCCCAGCCAATACCGGCTGAGGCCACCGAGGGCGCTGCCGAGGGCGATGTAGAGGGGCATGTTACGAAGATAATCGCGTGGCCGTGGAGGACCGCTCGTCAGGATTGACGGATTGATGGATTGCCCAATTGGGGGCTTACGACGGCCGACAACCCGAGCACATATTCACTCCTGTTCCGGGCGCCGAGATTCGGCCTGCCCCCAATCCTTCAATCCGCTAATCCGACAATCCATGCCCACCCCCTTCCAGGCCGCCGCCGGCGTTCCCAATCTCTGCCAGGCGCTGCCCAACATCGTCACCGGCGGCCAGCCCAGCGCGGCCCAGCTCGAATCGCTCAAGCACGCCGGGGTCAGCGTGGTCCTCGACCTCCGCGACCCGATGGAGCCTCGGCCCTTCGACGAACCGTCCCTGGTCCGTCAACTCGGCATGGAGTACGTCAACGTGCCGGTCGTGGCGGGCCGGCAGACCGATGCGCAGCTGGACAAGATCCTCCAGGTCCTGCGCGGCGCCGGCGACAAGCAGGTCTTTTTCCACTGCGCCAGCGCCAACCGGGTCGGCGCCGCGATGATTCCCTACCTGATGACCGACGCGGGGATGGAAGAAGAGGATGCCGTCAGCGAAGCCATGCGGATCGGGATGCGGAGCGCGGAGCTGATGGAGTGGGGGCTGACCTACGGGAGGAAGCAGTCGCTCGGATAGGTAAGCGGTGACAGGTTAGAGGTGAGAGGGCACTGCTGTTAGGACCTGCATCTTTTTCCGGAGCGGTGCCTGCAGCAGTCCCGATTTGCTGTTCCCTCTTACCGCTTACCGATTACGCCGTTGCTTTTCCCGCGCTAGCGCAGCGCGCTAGCGGCGATGCCAGTACATCCGCATTTCCGTCACCTTCTCTCCGTCGGTCTCGCAGAACAGCGCCCCCTTGGCCTCGACCCATTCACCGGTCCGGCGCCGCCGGTAGGTGGCCTTGAACTCGGTCGAGAACCAGGGCCCGACCGAAAAGATCTCGCCTGAGGTGAAGGTGATCTCGGCCTGGTGCGCGGGGATGTCCTTCCAGTAGCCGTTGATCCCCTCGATACCCTGGATCGGCGCGGCGAACGGGGTCTCGATGAAGACCGCGGCCGGGCTGAACACCGACATCAGCAGCTCGATGTTGCCCTTCTGCCATCCCTTGCCGAAGGTGTCGATCAGTTCCCGGCCGAGCGTCCGGGTCGAATCCGCCGTCATGCTGGTGACCATCCGTGGGCCCTTTCACCTCGAATGTCGCCGTTCGCCTTGTCCCGCAGCCTCAGGCGGACGATGATACCTGCCATGGCCGTAAAGCTATACCAGACTCGGTACCTGTGCTGTCGGGCCCTGGCGGCCGCAGTGGCCGCTTTCGCTTCCCCGCTGATGGCTCAGTCTCCCTGTGCACCCGAAGCGGCCGCGATCACCGAATCGGCCTGGAAACTGTTCCGCCAGGACTCATTGGCGTCGGCTGGCGCGGCCTTTCGGACCGCCTTGAGCCGCTGCCCCGCCAGCCAGGATGCCCGCACCGGACTCGGCTACGTCCTGCTCCGCCAGAGTGATCCGGCCACCGCCGATTCGCTATTCACGATCGTGGTCCGCACCGACTCCACCAACGCCGATGGCTGGGCTGGACTCGCCTTTGCGACCCTGCGGCTCGGCGATCCCGCGGCGGCCGCACAGGCCGCCCGTCACGCGGTGGCCCGGAACCCCGGCAACACCGAAATGCGCGACCTGCTGGCCCGGCTCGACCCCGATTGGCAGCGCAGTGCCCTCAAGGCCAAGGTGCGGCCCCGCCAGCTCCAGCTCACTGCCCGCACGCGAGGTGAGCACTTCGAGATCCGCAGCTCGGCCGGCTGGCGCCAGTTCTACCTGCGGGGCGTCAATCTCGGCGTGGCCTTGCCGGGCAAATTCCCATCCGAGTTCCCTCCGGATTCCGCGACCTACGCCGGCTGGCTCGATACCCTTGCCGCGATGCACGCCAACACCCTCCGGGTCTACACGGTGCTGCCACCCAGCTTCTACCGGGCGCTGAAAGCCTGGAACCTGACCCACACCAGCGCCCAGCTTTGGCTGGTGCACGGGGTCTGGACCGAGCTGCCGCCCGAAGACGATTTCGACAACCCCGAGTGGAAGGAACAGTTCCGGGCCGAGATGCGCCGAGTGGTGGACCTGCTGCATGGCCATGCCGAATTGCCGCCACGGCCGGGACATGCCAGCGGTCGCTACGACGCCGATGTGTCGCGGTGGACGCTGGGCTACATCCTCGGCCGCGAGTGGGAGCCGTTTGCGGTCAAGGCGTTCGACGCCGCCCACAAGGATCATCGTCCGTTTCGCGGCCGGTACCTGAGCGCCGCCAGCGCCCCCGCCATGGAAGCCTGGATGGCGGAGCAGTGTGATTACCTGCTCGGCTACGAAATGGACAGCTGGAACTCGATCCGGCCGATCGCCTATACCAACTGGCCAACACTGGATCCGATGAGCCATCCCAGCGAGGCAACCGGGGACGAAGAAGCCGCCTGGCGGGAGAAGTCTGGCCACACGGTGGCCCGCGCTGCACTGGAGTACGAGAACGACGCGATCGGAATCGACGCGATGCTGATCAAGCCGACGTCGAGCAACCCCGCCGGGTGGTTCGCCTCATTCCACGCCTATCCCTACTATCCCGACTTCATGATCAACGACTCGGCCTACCAGACGGCCACCGGGAAAGAGGGACGCTCCAACTATCTCGAGTATCTGCGCCAACTCAAGCGCCATCACCGCGGCATCCCGCTGATCGTGGCCGAGTATGGGGTCCCCTCGAGTCGCGGCACCGCCCATCTCCAGCCGCAGGGTTGGAATCATGGTGGTCACGATGAGCTGGCCATGGCCCAGATCGACGCCCGGCTTACCCGCGAAATCAAGGAAGCCGGGCTGGCCGGCGGGATCATCTTTGCGTGGCTCGATGAGTGGTTCAAGAAGAACTGGATCGTGATCGACTACGAGATTCCACTGGAGAACACCCGGCAGTGGCACAATGTGATGGACGCCGAGCAGAACTACGGGATCCTGGGGATGTATGCGGGAGACGCGACCGCCACACCCGAACTCGGCGGTGATGTCGCCCGGTGGCGGGCGCTCGAAGAGCTGGAGTCGACCTCCGATGCCGCCGAGGCTCGACCCGGCAAGCTGAGAATCGGATCGGATGAGTCGTATCTCTATCTGGCGGTCGAGTTCCCTGGATTGGCGGGACACGATTTCCCGTGGGATTCGCTGGGGATTCGGCTGGCGCTCGATACCTACAGGGCTGAACTGGGAGAGCACCGGTTGCCGGGCGGACCGGCTTCGGAGATTGGATTCGAATTCCTGGCCGACCTGACCACCGAGGGCGATGGCACTCTGCGGATCACACCCGACTACAACCCCTACGTCGGCCGCGAGGCCATCATCGATGGCGACGACTACGGCAAGTTTGCCCGCCGGCCGGTCAGGACCACCTCGCGGGATGACGCCCGATTCGATTCGCTGTTCGTGATCACCAACCGGGCCCGGTTTGGCAGAGACGGCCGCTTCTTTCCGGCCACGGGATACGACCGGGGCCGGCTGCGGTTCGGCACTCACACCGAATCAACACTATCCGACTGGTACTTCGACCGCACCAGCGGCATTCTCGAGCTGCGGCTCCCATGGGGGCTGATCAACGTCAGTGATCCGTCCACCCGTACCGTCCTGTACGAGGAAGCTGTCGAGGGCGGTATCGGTACGGCCAAGTCGGACGGTTTCAGGATTGGGGCCGTGGTGTGGAGCAAGAGCACCGGACATCCCGTGGCGGCGGTGCCCGCCCTGGTCGGCGGACGCTGGCGGGCCGAAGACTTTCTAAGCTGGAATTGGAAGGGATGGGAAACACCGCGGTGGCATCAGCAGCTCAAGCCGGTCTACGACTCGCTCAGGAATCTGTGGGCCGGACAATGAGGGCCCTGCTCCGGAGCGGCGCCGCCCTCGCGGCGCTGCTGATCGGTCTCAGCTCCATCGCCTCGGCGCAGGTGGCGCTCGGGGACTCCGCGTGGGCGGCCGGGAATTTTCACCTCGCCCGGATTGCCTACCAACGGGCGCTGGCGGAAAATCCCCGCAGTGCCAGGGCCAACCATCGGATCGGTATTCTGCTGTCGTGGGACGGCAAGCTCGATTCCGCACTGGTCATGGTCCATCGGGCCCGGGTCGCAGTTCCCGCCGAACCGGCCTTTCAGGACACCCAGGCCCAGATCCTGTCCTGGGCCGGGCACCTGCCTCAAGCACTGGCACTGTACGACAGCGTCCTCGCGGTGCACCCTGATGATCACCCCGCTCTGCTGGGCCGGGCCCAGACGCTCGGCTGGTCGGAGAAGTTGCTCGCCGCTGACACTGCATTCGAGCGGTTGATCGCTCAGGATCCGAACGACCTGCCGGCCCGCAATGCCCAGGCGCAGGTGTCCGCCGCCCGTGGCGACTACGACCTGGCCATCCAGCGCTACCAGGCCACGCTCAAGCTGGCCCCGGCCAACGCCGAGGCACTGACCGGACTGGCCCAGACCAGGTTCTGGATGAATCAGCCGCGGGAAGCCCGGCGGCAGGTGGCTGCCGCGTTGTCGGTTGATTCGACCTATCAACCGGCTCGCGCTCTCAGGGCCAACATCGATCATGCCCTGGCCAGCTGGCTCGAACTGACGGTCGGCTGGAGCCATGACAGCGATGAAAACACCGACTGGTGGCAGACCGCGTCGGTCAACTTTCCGTTGGCCGAGAGTGTGCGCGGTGTGGTAACGGTGGGATTGCAGGAGGTCAGTGCGCCCGATGGGCACGGTACCCGCCCGTTGACCGAGGCCGGTGCCGTCTGGAGCCAGGGTTCCACATCGCTGGGAGCCACGCTCGGTATCCGGTCGCTGATGCCTTCGGGCGGCTCCAGTCATACGGTAGCCACCGGCCGGGTGTTCGGACGCGAGCGTATGTCACCCGGTGCCGCATTGGGTGCTACGGTGTACTGGGAGCCGTTCGATGCCACGCTCGCCCTGCTCCGGGACCCGGTGTCGGTGTTTGGAGTCGATCTCGACGCCGACCTCAAGCCGGGCCGAAAGCTCTCCTTGGGCCTTGGCGGCGGAACAGCCTGGACCAACGACGGCAATCATCGCTGGTCGGCGGTGGCGGTCCTGATGCGGCAGCTCGGCTCGGACCTGTCGGTCGGTGGCGCCGGGCGGATCCTGAGCTACGATCACCGGGCCGCCCACTATTTCTCGCCCGAACTGTACTGGTACCTCGAGGGGCGTGGTGCCTGGACCCACCGGTTCAGCGCCGTGTGGGAAGTCCGGCTCGCGGCCGGCCTCGGGGTACAGCAGATTGATGGCGGCTCGGCGCTACAGAGCCAGTGGCACGCGGAGGGAAGGCTGGCCCGCCGGTTCGGCGCCATCAACGAAGTGGCACTCTCGGCCGGGCTCAGCAACAGCGCGTCGAGCTCCACCACCGGCGCCTACCGGTACTACACCATCCAACTCGCGGCCCGGCTGGGGCTCTAGGACTCACTGATGGCAATGGATCGAGAAACCAAGCACCACAGCATTCTGGCCAACGAGCTGACCTCGACTGCCGAGGGGTTCCACGCCGCCATCGCGGGACTGCATGCTGACCAGTGGAGCTTCAAGCCGACGCCGGACACCTGGTCGATCCTGCAGAATGCCGAACATGTCGCCCTGGTCGAGGATGGAGTCTGCCGGCTGCTGGTGGACCAGCTGGCGAGCATGCCGCTGACCGAGGACCAGCGTCGCGGCCTGAAGAGCCGGGATCCTCTGGTCACCGCCGCCATGTTTGACCGGAAGACCCGGATCAGTGCGCCGGGGTTCGTGAGTCCCACCGGCCGTTACGGCGATCCGACTGAAGCCGGCGCGGTGTTCGAGAGCGCCATGCTCGGGATCGTGGACTGGCTGCAGTCCACCACCCTCGACCTCCGCGGCCACGGCGCGCCACACCCCAGGCTGGGGGTGCTGGATGGCAAGCAGTGGGTGCTGATGGCCGCAGCGCATGTGGAGCGGCATACCCACCAGATTCTCGACCTCAAGAAAGACCCGCAGTATCCGGCGACTTGAGCAGCGTCCGCGGCCTTCCGCGGTCAGTTGAGTTCAGGAAAAACAGCCGCGGATGAACGCAGGCGC
>JBDTTF010000113.1:0-1829 GCA_039930765.1 Gemmatimonadota bacterium
CGGACCCAGACCACGGCCGAGGCTTCGGCTGCCGGCACCGGGGACAGTCTGTGGAGCCGGGCCGATTTTGCACGTCGGGCGCCTGGAATGGATTGGAATGCCTTCTTCACCGCGGCAGGACTGTCCGGCCAGGAGGCGTTTGTGGCGTGGCAGCCAGGCGCGCTGGTTGGTGTGGCGGCGCTGGTCGCATCTCAGCCGCTCGAGATCTGGAAGGACTATCTCCGGGTCCGGCTGCTCGATCATTTCGCCGATGTCCTGCCCAAGGGGTTCGCGGATGGCTCCGCTGCCCTGCGCGGTGAGCCGAAGGCCCGGGCGCAACGGGCGCTCGATGCTACCCAGACTGCCCTCGGCGAAGCGATCGGCCGGATCTACGTGGAGCAGTACTTCCCGGCCGAGTCCAAGGCGTGGCTTCAGACCGTGGCCGCCAATGTGATTGCCGCGCTGAGTGAGCGGGTCAGCGCCGAGAGCTGGATGACCCCCGCCAGCCGGAAGATCGCGGTGGCCAAGCTCCAAGTCCTCTACTGTGGCCTCGGCTACCCCGAGCAGTGGCAGGATTATTCGGATCTGGCGGTCGATCCAGCCGACCCGCTGGCCAACCTGCAACGGGTCGAAGCCCGCAGCTACCGGCAAGCCGTGGCGCGACTGGGGCAACCGGTCGACCGGAAGGCGTGGATGATCCTGCCCCAGACGGTCGGCGGCATTCTGACCTTCCAGCTCAATGCGGTCAACTTCCCCGCCGCGCTGCTCCAGGCGCCCAAGTTCGACCCCGCCGCCTCCGCCGCCACCAACTACGGTGCCATCGGTGCCGTCATCGGTCATGAGAGCAGTCACTACATCGACCTGCTGGGCGCGGACTATGGCGTCGATGGCCGGGCCCAGCACTGGTGGACCGCCGAGGATCTGGCCGGGTTCCAGGCCGCCGCCGACCGACTCGACACGCAGTTCTCCGCCTACCGGCCTTTCCCCGATCTGGCGGTCAACGGCAAGGCCACTCAATCCGAGAATGTGGCCGACCTCGTCGGTCTCTCGGCCGCGTTCGAGGCCTATCGCCGTTCACTGGGCAGCCGGGCGAATGACAAGGCCTACGTTCGGCAGCAGGACCGGGCGTTCTTCCTCGGATTTGCCAGGAACTGGCGCAGCAAGTGGCGGGATGCGGCACTCAGGGCGTTTGTCACGACCAACGACCACGCGCCGGAGATGTATCGGATCTCGACCGTGCGGAACCTCGATGCCTGGTACGATGCCTTCGATATCAAGCCGGGTGACAAGTTATATCTCGCGCCGAAGGACCGGGTCCGGGTCTGGTAACAGTCCGGGCATCCAGCAGTCGGGACGGTTCGACTCGACAAACGTGACCGTTCCGCCGTCCCGATTGAACTCAATCGGTCAGCGAAGGCCGTGACGACCCTGGCAGGCGCGGGCCAGGACCCTCGAAGCACGGTGTCCACGGCGGCAAAAAAGGGCCTGGCACCTCGAGATAGGGACAATGGCCGACACCCTGGAACGCCAGCAGACGTGCGTTCAGCAGGGTGGCAGGCCGCTCGCGGCACTTTGCAGCGGCAGGCGGTCGACCGTTCCGTGAATGGCCAGCAGCGGCACGATGACAGTCCGCCGCGATCGCCGCCAGTCCCAATCCCGACGGGCAAGGATGACTTTCTGACCATCCCGGACGACCCCAACAGGAAGCGGGGTATCTCTGGTGGCTGGGTGGTGGATACCCGCATCCTGGCCGACCTGCTCAATGGAGTCGAGCCGCGTCCGTTCTTCACCACCGATGCCCGGATCAAGCAGGACTACGAAGCGCTGGTCTAGGAGGCGCCGTGAGGGAC
>JBDTTF010000114.1:0-2837 GCA_039930765.1 Gemmatimonadota bacterium
CGCCTGTCGACTGGTGGCAGCTTGCGTCGTCGCAGCCGCTGGCTCAGTGGGAGCAGCGGCTGCGTGTCGGCGTCCGCCATTTCCAGCTTCTGCTTCTCTATCCTGAAGCAATAATCAGCCGGCACCTCCGTCGAGGCGCCAGCCACCAGCAGGCGATCGACCGCGGGGACATACCGGCCGTATTCACGGCGCTTGACGGCCTCAGCCCGATCAACCCCGCGTTTCAATCCTTTGACCTGCCATCGTCCGGCCCCATTTCCTGCCGGGGTCCCGAACTGCGGGCCTTCAATCAGCAGCAGCTTACGGCTGATTCCGCCGCGTCGACCAGCCGAACAGGAAGTACCCCGGGCAGGTCCCCACCAGGCTGCTCACCAGGAACGCCACCGCGATCAGTTCGAGCACGATGGCCAGCGGGCCGCCAATCTTGCCGGTGAAATACAGCACGGCGATGGCAATGGCGATGCCGGTGCGGATGATTCGGTCGGCGGTGCCCATGTTCTTGATCACGGTCGTGTCCTCGTGAAGGAGGTGGAATCGGGTATACCTGGTGGTCGAGCAGGGAGTTCAGACAATCTCGCTCCAGTGGGTTCCCGTCCACGGCGGCAGGTCCAGCGTGGCACTGGCCCAGGCCAGCGAGATCGTGGCCAGTCGGCGGAGCACGACGCGGAGCCAGGCGGGTGCCCGGGTACTCCGGTAGGCGCGGCGGGAGGCCGCCGCCGCGCGGTAGGCCGCCCACTGCCCGCCATTCGGCATCAGCACCGCGGGGTCTGGCCCACCCTCCAGTGGAAGTGTGGAGGCCACGGCGGCGAGATCATGGTCGGGACGACCGCGGCAGGCGGATCCCCAGTCCACCAGCACCAGGCGGTCCCCAGCGAAACAGAGGTTGTCGCTGCGAACATCGTTGTGGACCAGCGAGTCGCCAGTCCACTGGAGCCCTTCCTCGGCCTCAATCAGGCCGTCAACTGCCTGACGGAACCAACTCTCGGAACAGAGTCCCAGCGCCAGGAATTGATCGGCCTCGCGTTCGATGGTACGCCAGATCGAGCGGGCGACTGGGGCCGCTGCCGGCAGCCAGGGCGGGGCCTCGATCCCGCTCAGGGTCCGGAGCGTATCGAACAGGATCTCGAACTGGCCGGGCCGCCAGACCACCGACTCCTGATCGGCGGGCCAGTAGGCGCCGGACAGATCCTCGGTGATGAGGACTGGTTGACCGGGATCCTCCACCCAGGTGATCACCCTCGGCACGAACGTGCCCTGCAGGGTAGCGAGCATCCGCTGTTCGGCCCGAAGCCATGCGCCGGTCTCGAAGTCCACCGCCGCCTTGACGAACACACCCGAGCCGTCGCTGAACTTGACCACGAAGCGCTCGGCGCTCGAGAGCCCGGTGTGGGGGCGCTGCCAGGACACCGATTGCTTGCCGGCGGCGGCATCGACCAGCTGCCGGAGGGATTCGGGAGGGAGGGAGGCCTCGGTCACGGGGTAAGGATAGCAGGAGGGATGTTCACTGGGCGGTGGGACTGGGCCGTTGCCGCTGCGCTTGCCCCTCCCCATCCCACTTCCTTGCGGCCGAGTCGCCAAACTGCGGCGCCTGAGGGCCGCTCGGTCGCCAGGTCGTGGGGAGGGTGACTCGCCGGTCGGACACCTCATCCCGAGCGTAGCGAGGGATCGCTCAAGGAATGAGGCCTGTCCCGCCCCGCAAGCGGGGCGGCTGGTCGTCCGCGCCGTACTTCTTTCAAGGTCGGTGCTCACGCGCGTCCCTCACCCCCGACCCCTCTCCCCTTCGGGAAGAGGGGGGATCCTGGCGCCCATGCCATCTCGCCGCGACGACCGGGCAGGTCCGGCATCCAGTGGTTTGCGCAGCAGAAAATCGGAATGCCCGAGCGGGTAGTCGGAGATCTCCGCCACGATCTCGAACCCGAGTTTCTGATAGAACCCGGGCGCTTGAAAGCTATGACTGGTCAGTACGATCTGCCGGCAGCCTCGGCGCCGCATCTCTGCCTCCGCCTCTGCCATCAGCTGGCGACCGAGTCCGTTTCGGCGGGCCGACTCGTCGACCCAGACCTGGCCCAGGAAGCAGGTGCCTCCCCAGGTATAGCCAGTCACTCCGGCGAGAATCTGACCGGACGAGTCCCGGACCAGGACCCCGATCCTCCTGGCGTCGTGGATCCCGGTGGTGCGGGCATTAAACTGGTCCAACTGCTGTTCGAGAAAGGCGACGTCGGCAAGCGCCGGTTCCTCGGTCGTAACACGGTGCATTGGTCCCTGTTGGTTAGTGGCACCACTCTAACGCCACGAACCGCTCATTGATTCCCGGGCCGGCGGACTGCCGGACAGGCGGACGGGCGGACGGGCGGACCGGAAAAACAGGGGTTCCTCATCCCGAGCGCAGCGAGGGGGCTGGGCTCCAGCCACGAAGTAGTGGTGCTCGCTCGGCACTCGGTCCCCTCCCCGGCCCTCCCCATTTCATAGGGAGGGTGACTCGTCGGTCTGACACCTCATCCCGAGTAAGCGAAGCGAGCGAGGGATCGCTGAAGGAATGAGGTGTATCCTGCCGAGCCGCGGCTATGAGCCGCGGACAAGACGATTCACGCCGGCGGCCGCCGCTCTCTGGCGCTGATCCATCTCACGGTGACAATCAGCGCGAACAGGAACGCACCAACAAACACAAATCCCCAGACTGCGGTTTGCACCTCACGGGCGCGCCAGTAGAAAAGGATGACCACAGCCCAGAGGAGAATCACTTTTCCGGAGTGCCAGCTGCCGATAGCCACGTGGTCCTCGTTTTCTGCTGTGCCTGGTTCGCGCCTTCCCCGGCTGAGAGCCGTGGCTCGGCCATC
>JBDTTF010000115.1:0-2951 GCA_039930765.1 Gemmatimonadota bacterium
TGGCCATCGACCTGTCCGAGGGTGGATTCACCGTCGAGCAGCGAGGAGGCGGAGATGCCCTGGGAAAAATCGGGGCCGGAGAGGGGGGTGTCTTCGCTCATATCCTGGTTTCCGTCTCGGATCGTGCCGATTTCAGGTGGGTGCGCACAGTGCCAATGCTCCGGTCGAGGCCGGGAGCCTCGCGCGCTATCCTATCGTAGTACCGAGGCTCCCATCTCGCACCGGGGCGCCGCCGGCCATCCGTCCGGTAGCGCCATCAGCCCGTCAGTGGGTAAGGTGCCGGCCGCCCGGAGTCGAGCCCAGGTCCCCACCGCACCGACGGGGCCCGGAACCAATCCGGACCCCGTCATCGCCCCCCACCTCTCGAAGTGCTGTCGGCTAGAAGGCCAGCCAGACAAAGGCGAACATGGTGTTGTTGCTCGACGCATTCCGTCCTGCGCCGTCATAGTTGCTGCTGGCGCCGTTGAACTTCGAGTAGCCGGTGTATTGCAGGCCTACGCGGGTGTTTTCCCATGGATTGAAATCAACTTCACCGACGAACCCGCTGGTGTTGGGGGCGCCGTTCGCGCTGCCATCCACCGGATTGGCCGGATACAGACCGGCGTCGCTGGTGCCCCGGGTGTCGAAATAGCCGGCGCTCAGCCCGAGCCATTGCTTCGGGTAGTAGCTGGTATTGAACCGGAAGGACTTGAGGCTATTTTTCTGGTTGATGGCGCCGCCGCCCGCCACGGTGGCGTCGAGCGTCTGCTGCTCGTGGATCCAGCTGCCGCGGACCACGACGTTTCCCTTGCCCACCTTCGATTCGAACTGGGCATCGAGGCCGATGTCGGTGTACTTGTCATGCGGCTCGCTGAGGGCGCCGGGATAGCGGCTGGCGCTGAGCCCGAAGGTGCCGACCATCAATGACTGGCGCGGAAAGTCCTTCTGCAGCGCCAGGCGCCAGTAGGGGGCAATTCCCTTCAGGGCACCGGTGGCATCCGACGGCTGGGACGCACCCTGAATGGCGGAGCGGTACGCCGTGAACTCCGCATAGACGAGCCCCCCGAACATTCCGTAGCCTCCGAGTCCCAGCACATTCTGCGACAAGCCGCCATCAATCACCGGAGCCGCCGCGGGTCCGGGAGCCGCATCGGAGCCGATGAACGGAAAGCCCCATCCCGGAGTCGAGTTCCACAGGTCCTGGGTGGTCGGATTGTTGTTGAGGGTCAATCCGTAGACCAGCTCGGTGGTGCCACCGATGGTGCCCTGATTGGCAAAGCGGATGTCGATGTTGTCGATTCCGAACCCACCGTCTGCGCCCGCATAGGTGAACTGGGAAAACAGCCCCAGCTTCGGCGCGATCCGGCCAGCCAGGAAGACGCTGAGTTCCTGCGGCAGCGCCGCGGCGTCGTTCTGGGTGCCGGGAATGGCGTCCTTGGTGTGGGTGATACCGGCCGTCAGCATGGCCGAGAGCAGCGAGAAGGGCGACAGGGCCAGCTTGCCGCCGGAAGCCGTGTCGGTTTCGCTGATCGCCGGACGATTGGACATGGTGTACCCGTTCAGCTTGAACTTGCGGCCGAACGGTGTCAGGGCCAGGAACTGATAGTGACAGGCGCTGCAGGCCAGTCCCGTCTGCCGGGCGAAACTCGGCACCCGGATGGTGTAGGTCACGCTGCCCGCGACGCTGTGACCGGCGGCGTAGGCCCGGGCCAGATCGGCAAGGTCATTCTCGGCGGCAGCAGGAGAAGCAAGAGCGAGCAGGAGGACGGGGACCAGCCAGCGGACGCCACGCATCAATCACTCCGAGAGTAGGAAGGCTCCATGATAGCGACTTCACGGTGAAGAGATCATGAAGCCAGCTAGACCCTATCCACATGATTGGTCCAGGAAAGGATGAAGACTCCGTCATCTTGTTTTCATGAAACGTAGCGGGACCGCCCTATACATTGCGGACTGCAACTCATCCCCCGGGATCTCATGCCCTCCTTTAGGTTTTTCGTCCTGTTGCCGGTGGCCGCGCTGGTCTTCCAGGCCACGATGGCGCGCGCCCAGACGGTGGACATCACCATCAAGAAGGCCGCCCCCGATTCCGCCCTGCTCACGCCAGCGATGATCGACGCGGGCCGCAAGGTCTTTCATGGACCGGGGAACTGTTATGCCTGCCACGGCGGCAAGCTGGAGGGAGGGCCGATCGCGCCGGCGCTGACCGGCAAGTCGTGGCGCCATGTCAACGGCGACTTCGACGCCATCGTTGACCGGATCGACAATGGCCTGACCGGCACCCTCATGGTGCCCCACCCGGGAGGCATCTCGGAGTCCCAGGTGTTCCTGGTGGCGGCCTACATCTACAGCGTGAGTCACGGGCTGGCCAAGCCCTGAGAGGGGGACCACATGAACACCCGACGCGCCATCGTGGCCGGCCTGATCGCCACCGGAGTCATGACCGCCTTGCTGCTCATCGAACCGGCGATCGGCCTGCCCGACATTGCCGTGGGCCAGATCCTGAGCAGTTCACTTGGCGTGGTTTCGGCGTACCTGGATTTCGGGCCGGCAATCGGCTGGTTGATTCATTTCCTGTTCGGGGCTGCTCTCGGCGTCCTCTATGCAGGCATTGTGTTGAGGCACCTCCTGGGGGAACCGGTCCTGCGCGGGATGCAGTACGGCGTGGCGGTCTTCGTGATGGCCCAGGTCCTGTTCATGCCGCTGGTCGGGGCCGGGTTCTTCAGCAACGGCCAGTTCAGTCTGCTGCTGGGCAGCCTGCTTGGCCATCTGCTGTACGGGGCGGTGCTGGGCTGGATCTATGACACCGGCATGCGGCCTGAAGCGAATCCCTCCGACCTCCGTGTGGCCACGCCCGGCGCCTGATCGTCAGGGACGTACCAGCGCCGCCACGCTCTCCCGGAACACCGAAGTATGACGGTCGATGTCGTTGCCCGTCACACCCGGCGCGATCAGTGCCATGTTGTGAAACG
>JBDTTF010000116.1:0-19971 GCA_039930765.1 Gemmatimonadota bacterium
CAAAAAGAACCAAACCACCTTGCCGGACGTTATACTGGTGTCACCAGCCATCGGATATTGATCATGTTCAGCACCATTCGTAACTCGCTGTCAATCATGGGCTTATTGGCACTGTCGGCGGCGGCCCCCAAGGCGTCTGCCGCCCCGGTGCCTGGAGTGCCGACCAGCTTCCGCTCGGCTGCCCTCGATACCGCGGTATTTGCCGGCGGCTGTTTCTGGGGAGTCGAAGGGGTTTTCGAGCACCTGAAGGGTGTCACTTCGGCCACGGCCGGGTATGCCGGTGGGACCACGGTGGCGCCGTCGTACGAGGATGTCAGCTCCGGGACCACCGGTCACGCCGAGTCGGTGCAGGTGGTGTACGATCCAAGCAGGATTTCGTATGCCCAATTGCTGCAGGTCTTTTTTGCGGTGGCGCATGACCCGACCACGCTCAATCGTCAGGGGCCGGACCAGGGCACCCAGTATCGCTCGGCGATCTTCTTCCGGAATGCCCAGCAGCAGAAGGCGGCGACGGACTACGTGGCCCAGTTGACCGGGCAGAAGAAGTACTCCCGGCCGATCGTGACCCAGATCGCGCCCCTCAAGGCCTTTTACCAGGCCGAGGACTATCATCAGCACTATATGGAGCTGCACCCGAGCCAGCCCTACATCGTCTACAATGACGCCCCCAAGGTCGAGGCGCTGAAGCACGAGTTTGCCGCCTGGTACCAGGAAGGGCGCTAGGCGTGCGGGTCGAACGTGAATCCGGACCAAAGCAGAAAGTGGGCGACATGAAATCGCTGCCTGATCGCGACATGAAGGACACCGTGGTCACCGACCGCCGCGCCCTGCTGGTGGGTGCGGGGGTGCTGGTCATTGGCGCCGCGGCCCGCTACCTGGCCCGCTCCGGCGTAGGAAAGCTGGCCGCGGAGCCGGCGCCCAAGATGGTGACCATTGCCATCTTCAGTGACGACGCCAAGCGGCTCCGGGTCGAGACGGTGCCGACCGTGGTCAAGACCGAGGCCGAATGGAAGGCCAAGCTCTCAGGCGCATCGTTCGAAATTACCCGGCACGCCGGCACCGAGCGGCCGTTCACCGGCGCACTGCTCGGCGAGCATCATGCCGGCGTGTTCCGCTGCATTTGCTGCGACACCGCCTTGTACGACGCCGCGACCAAGTTCGAGTCCGGCACCGGCTGGCCCAGCTTCTGGCAGCCGATCGCCAAGGAGAATGTGGTCGAGACGACCGACACCAGTTTCGGCACCACCCGGACCGCAGTGTCGTGTACCCGCTGTGATGCCCACCTCGGGCATGTGTTCGACGACGGCCCGGCGCCGACCGGGCTCCGCTACTGCATGAACTCGGTGGCCCTCACCTTCTCCAGGGCCGGCTAGGGTTTCAGGCCTGGTACGATGAGTCCGAAAGCCGACGACCCGCCAATTGGCGGGTCGTCTTGACGTTCGACCCCGGTACCGGAACATTCACCTACCCTCGAGCCGAATCGATCACGTGAGCCAGGACGACAATCTGATCCGAACCGCCAATCGCGAACTGACCATCGCTCGCCGCTTCGCGGCACCTGCCGCACTGGTATTCGAAGCGTGGACCAACCCCGATCTCCTCACCCGCTGGATGTGCCCCAACGACTTCTCGGTCGTTTCGGCGCAGATCGAGCCCCGGGTTGGCGGCGCATGGCGGGTCCGGATGCGGAGCCCCTCCGGCGAGGATATGTGGCACGACGGCATCTATGAAGAATTCACGCCGCCCAGCCGACTGGTCTTCACTCACATCTGGTCGGGAGCCCATCCCAACCCGGGCCTCAAGACACTGGTCACCATCGATTTCACGGATCAGGGCGACAGTACCACGATGACCTTTCACCAGGCACTGTTCACCAGTCAGGAGGACTGCGACGACCATGGCAGAGGATGGTCGGAAGCGTTCGATCACCTGGCGGAGGCGTTGCGATAGCGCGGGAATCGATCGATGGTCAGTCGGCCTCGGGTGCCATATTGGGGACCGATGCATTCTTCGGGGCTGGCTGGTTGCGGCGCGCGGGGTCAGGTGCTGGATGTCCCAGCTTGGTTTCGACGTTGACCTTATCCGGGTGTGAATGGTCCGAGGCGGCGTGATGACCAGAGCCGTGCTCGGCGTGCTCGCCCTTTTCATGTGATCCACCGGTCTGGCTCTTGGCATTCTGGTGGGCGGCACCGGGCTGTTTACTGGCAGGCATGATCGGGCTCCTTCAGGAAGATGAATGCGGCGTTCACTCTGCTGGTTTGCGGGCCCTGGGTGAAAACCAAAAGGCGCGATGGGATCAATGCGATCCCTTCGCGCCTTCGACTGACAAACCCGGGTTTGCCCGCCAAGCGGCCGTTCAACCGGCCTTGTTCCCGCTGATTTCTATTTAGTGGTCGCGGTACCGGGAGTCAAGCGCCGGTTGAGCGGGTCGGGTGCCGGCTTGGGTTGCCGGTTCGGTCGAGGATCGTGAACTCCATCGGAAGATCCGGACCGGCCCAGTGGAACGGTCCTCAGTTCGGCGCGCGGGGCAGCGTGTCGCTGACTGCAATATCAGCCTGCGGAATCGTCCGGCGGCCGGACCAGATTACGTTCGGATCACTCCAGTGGCGAGCGCGAATCGGATGATGGCCGCGCCCCGATGTCGAAACCCCAGGCAGGAAAACGGCGCATGGCGGGTGAGGCTCGATCGAAGCGGGTGATCTATGCCGGGCTGGCCGGCAATATCCTGGTGGCCGTGACCAAGGGAATTGCCGCCGTGACCAGCGGCAGCTCGGCCATGCTCAGCGAAACGGTGCACTCGGTGGTGGATTCGGGCAATGAACTGCTGCTGCTCTACGGCCTGCGGCGGGCCGCTCGTCCGCCCGACCACAATCATCCGTTTGGCCACGGCCGAGAGCTGTATTTCTGGAGCTTCATGGTGGCGCTGCTGGTGTTTGCGCTGGGAGCGGGGGTATCGCTGTACGAGGGCGTCTTGCATCTGCGCCACCCGGTCGAGATCAGTCACCCGAACGCCAACTATGTTGTCCTGGGCTTGAGCTTCCTGTTCGAGGGTGGTTCGTGGCTGGTGGGGTGGCGGCAGTTCCGCCGGGCTCAGGGCAGCGCGGGCTTCTGGGAGGCGTTCCGCCGCAGCAAGGACCCGCCAACCTTCATGGTCCTGTTCGAAGACACGGCGGCACTGGTCGGCATCGTGATCGCGGTGGCGGCCACCTACCTGGCCACGACGCTGAAGCTGCCCTGGGCGGACGGGTTGGGTTCGATCCTGATCGGGGTCGTGCTGACGGTGACCGCGCTGCTGCTGGTACGGGAGAGCAAGAGCCTGCTGATCGGCGAGCCCGCCAACCGGGCGATGACGGACTCGATCGTGCACATTGCCCAGGCCGAATCGTCGATTGCCAAGGTCAATGGCGTGGTGACGGTCCAGATGGCGCCGGAACAGGTCGTGGTGGCGCTCAGTCTCGAGTTCGGCGAGGATCTCCGCACCTCCGACATCGAGGAGCATGTCAGCGCGCTGGAGCGGAAAATCCGGATTGCCCATCCGTCGGTGGTGGCACTGTTCATCAAGCCGCAGACCGGCAGCGCCTTCCGTGAGGCTCGACGGAGGCGCCAGGAGGTCGAAACCAGCGCCGGGTTCGACAATCAGTCGCCACTGCGGGCGGATAATCAGTTGCCGGAAGACGAGTAGTGCCCCCCTTCACACGGTGAGCCTGCCTCTCGGATCGATGGATTGAATGATTTGGGGGGCGCCCAGGCATCAGTGCTCAAGTAGCCCCCCAATTCAGCAATCCGCCAATCCATCATTCCTGTGGTTCAGTGCCCCGACGAATCCCCGTGGCGGCCCGACTCGAACAGGAACCAGCTGCGCCGCTCGGTCTCGTCGATCCAGACCTCGATCAGGCTGGCGGTCGCGACGTCTCCATGCTCGTCGCAGACCTCGTGGGCGCCCCGCAGCCGTCCGGCCAGGGATCGGTTGTCCTCACCCAGCTCGGCCAGCATGTCCGAGGGTTCGACGAACTCGGCGTCGTTGTCGAGGATCCGCTGCGTGCGGGCGATTTGTCCAATCGACCGGATCGTGATCCCGCCGACTTTCCGAACCCGTTCGGCGATGGCGTCGGTCATGGCAAAGAGCTGGTCGGCCTGCTCGTCGAGCAGCAGGTGATAGTCGCGGAAGTGCGGTCCGCTCATGTGCCAGTGAAAGTTCTTGGTCTTGAGGTACAGGGCAAAGACGTCCGCCAGGACACCGTTCATGGCGCCGGTGATGTCCCGGGTGGCGGCGGGCTTGAGGTCGGTCGGGGTCTGGAGAGATACGCTGCGACGGCTGGTGATGGCATCGCGCTTCTTCGAATCCGGGGGATTCATGGCAGGACCTGTGGTAAGGGTCTGAGGTGGCTGGCGCACGTGAAGAGAGTAGGCACAGCGGCGGTGGCACGGAAGCCCCACCTTGGTGTCGCAGGCGCCCCGACCCCGCCCACCAGTCACCGGAGGCCACCCCCGGTGCCGTCCGGGTCACAGCCCCGCAGGGTGACACCGCCGCCCGCCGGCACTATATTTACGTCAATGCAATAGCGGGCGCCCCGATGGCGTCCGCACCCGGCGCCGCCAAGGCGGCCTCCTGCTGCCATCCGAGATCCCATCTGCCATGACTGCCGATCCCCTCAGCGTGTTCCGGATGATGGCCAATGGGGTCTACCTCATCGGCGCGGCCCATGACGGGCGGTCCAACGTGTTCACCGCCGCCTGGGTGACCCAGGTCTCGTTCGACCCCCTGCTGCTGGCCCTGAGTATCAATCGCACTCACGCCACCTATTCCCTGATCACCGCCAGCCGCGCGTTCTCGGTCAATGTCCTGGGTCGCGACCAGCTGCACCTGGCGCGGCACTTCGGCTGCCAGTCGGGCCGCGAGGCCGACAAGCTGGCCACCGTCCACCACCGGTTCGGCCCGCTGGGCACCCCCATGATCATCGACACGCTGGCCTGGATCGAATGCCGTGTGGTCAACGAGGTCGCGGTTGGGGATCACCAGCTACTGCTTGGCGCCGCCCAGTCCGGCGATTTGCTGACCCTGGGAATCGGTCCACTCCGCTATCGCGACACCGGCAATCTCGATGGCAGCGCCAGCCTGTTTCCATCTGAGTGGCCAGACGGCGGCTGAGCACTCCACCAGCCTCGCAGGATCCGGGTGGTGCCGGGCCGACCGAGCCCTGGTCGCTCCAGGCAGCTTTTCCCATGCCGCGGGTTCCTGTCGCTGCCCGACCTTCGAGTTAACTTGGCTGTCGGACCCATCGCTTCGTCGCCAGACGGTCAGTCCAAATTCCCTCGCGCCGCTCCAATCGCGCAGGCACCCCTCCTACATCGGAGTCGCAATGCGGCATCCGCAATTCCCCCTGGCGGTACTGGTCCTCGGCCTGACCATCGGTGGCCTCCCGCTGCAAGGCCAGACCAGTCCCGATTCGAGCGCTCCAGCCAGGGTCGGCAGCCCGGTCGTCTATGCCGGGGACACGCTGTTCATGCTGTTTGGCAGGCTGGGCCCCTTCGGTCCGGCCGAACGGGCCGCGGCCGCCGAGGGCCGACTTCAGCGCTGGGGGCGCAACCTGGGGTCCGGGGTGGACTCGGTGACCGTGAATGAAGCGGAGCAGCGCAGCGAGTTACTGGTGCATGATGAAGTCCTGATGACCGTGCTCGACTCCGACGCGGCGGCCCTGGGTCAGTCCAGGTCCGCTGCCGCCGCCCTGTTCGCGGCCCGGATCCGCACCGCGGCCGCCGCCGGGGTCAAGGCCACCAGCCTGACCGGGCTGGCGATCGACGCCGCCAAGGCGGTCGTGGCGACGATCTGCCTCGTCCTCCTCCTCGTCGGCCTTGGCATCCTGTTTCGCCGGGCCTACACCCTCCTCCGCGGGCCCCGGATCTCTCCGCTGCGGATCAAGCGGTTTGAACTGCTGTCGGCCGCCAGGCTCGGGGAGGCGCTGACCGTCCTCGCCCGGGGCATCCGGATCGTGGTGACCCTGATCCTGCTCTACATCTACATCCCGCTGGTGCTGAGTTTCTTCCCGTGGACGGCTCCCTATTCGTCCCGCATCGCGGGCTATATCCTGACTCCGCTGAATGCGGTCTGGTCGGGGTTTCTCGACTACCTCCCCAAGATCTTCTTTATTGCGGTCATCGTCCTGGTCACCCGGTATCTGCTCAAGCTGATCCACCTGGTATTCCAGGCCATCGGTAACGGGTCGCTGGTGCTGGACAATTTCCGGGCCGAATGGGCCGACCCGACCTACAACATCGTCCGATTCCTCGTCCTGGCCTTCGCGGCGGTGGTGATGTTTCCCTACCTCCCGGGGGCCGGATCGGATGCCTTCAAGGGGGTGTCCCTGTTTGTCGGCGTGCTCTTCTCGCTGGGTTCCTCCGGGGCGGTCGGCAACATCGTGGCCGGCGTGGTGCTGACGTATACCGGTGCGTTCCGCATCGGGGACCGGGTCCGGATCGGGGATACCATCGGCGATGTGGTCGAGCGAACCCTGCTGATCACCCGGGTCCGCACGCCCAAGAACGTGGAGATCACCATTCCCAACGGCACGGTGCTGTCGAGCCAGGTGGTCAACTATTCCACCCAGGCCGCCGACAAGGGGCTGATCCTCCACACCACGGTCACCATCGGGTACGATGCGCCATGGCGCCAGGTGCATGAGCTGTTGATCAGCGCCGCCAGGGCGACGGCGGACATCCACAGTGACCCGGCTCCGTTCGTGCTTCAGACCAGCCTGGACGACTTCTATGTGAGCTACGAGCTCAACGCCTACACCGACAATCCGGCCATCATGCAACGGACCTACTCGGAATTGCACCAGCGGATCCAGGACGAGTTCAACCGCCACGGTGTCGAGATCATGTCGCCGCATTACCGGGCCCAGCGGGACGGCAACCTGAGCAGCATCCCGGCCGAGCACCTGGCCAAGGATTACCAGGCGCCGGCCTTCCGGGTGGAGCAGGTGGAATCGTCGAAGCCCAAGACATGAATCCCAGTTGGCCCCGTCGCTGGTCCCGCACGGGGGCCGGCGAAAGACCCCGCAGGATCCTGGCCCATCACGGGATCGAGTTCGGGCGGTGACCCGCCGGGTCCAGCCGCCACTGGGGGGCCTGGTCGATCCGAATCATCCGGGTCCCGCGGTCCCTCGCCTTCTGGCCGGCGCCCAGTTCGCATTGTAGTCTGCGTCCTCATCCCTGGACGCGGCCGCCCTCCACCGGAGTACCGATGGAAGCTTCCCTGAAACAGTGGCTGTACGATCCAACCGTTGGACGGCTGGTGGCCGGGCTCGTCGGCCTGCTCGTCATCGTGGTGGTGGTGCGCGCCCTGAAGCGGGGACTGGCCGGACGGATCCACGACCCCGAATTGCTCACTGAGTTCGCGGCCTCCGCCAAGACGGCGTGGCGGGCGATGGTCCGCAAGTACCTGATCGAGGATGCCCGGACCACCCCCATGAATACGCTGGTGGCCAATGACAACTGGCTCGAATTCACGCTGCGGTACGTGGTTGATTACCGCCGCCGCCGGGCCACCAAGGACGACTTGTTCAGCCGGATCATGGACCTGGTGGACGCTTCCGTGGGCCGGGTCCAGATGGCCTCCGGCACGTTCGAGGTGGTCGCCGCTCCGGCCCTCACCGTCCAGCTCAAGGGGGCGCAGGCAGGCATGCGTCCGCCGCAATGACGATGGTGTACCGCTGGGCCGCGGAGGTGCTCGGGCTCAGTGCCGAGGCCACCATGCGACTGTTACTGACCGTCGTGCTGCTGGTCGGCGTCACCCTCGGACGCTGGGTCGCCATCCGGGCGGTCCATCGTCGCCTGAGCGAACCACGGGACCACTATCGCTGGCGGAAGGGGCTCACCTACGCCGCGGTCATCCTGGCGCTGTTCCTCCTCAGCCGGATCTGGCTGGTCGACTTCAGCGGTTTTGCCACCTACGCTGGCCTGGTATCGGCCGGCGTGGCCATTGCGCTCAAGGACCCGCTGGCCAGTCTGGCCGCGTGGCTGTTCATCCTGTGGCGGCGGCCATTCGAAGTCGGGGACCGAATCCAGCTCGGCGACCACAGCGGCGATGTTGTGGATCTCCGGCTGTTCCAGATTACCCTGCTTGAAATCGGCAACTGGGTCCACGCCGACCAGACCACCGGGCGCCTGCTCTATCTCCCCAATGCCCTCGTCTTCACCACCCCGGTGGCCAACTTCACTCGGGGCTTCCGCACCATCTGGATCGAACTGCCGGTGCTGGTCACTTTCGAAAGCGACTGGAAGATGGCCGAACAGATCCTCGGAGAGATCGTGCGGCGCCAGGGGGCCAAGGCGGCCGAGGATGCAGGCAGTCAATTGGCCGAAGCGGCCGGGCGGTTTGCGCTGGCGCCGGGTGCGACGGAACCCGAGGTCTATCTGACGGTTGAGGACAGCGGGGTGCTCCTGACTATACGGACCCCCTGCGACCCACGGCACCGACGGGCGGTGACCCAGGCCATCTGGCGGGACGTCCTGGAGGCACTGGACCAGCATCCCGAGATTGACCTCGCGTATCCCACCACCCGGATCTATCGCAACGAGCGGGAGGGCAAGCTTCCGCTCCGGGCCCCGGATAACGCGGCCTCGGGAGGCGGGGCATCTGCCGGGAGGCCGGTACCGTGACCAGTGAAACCATCCTGGTCCTGCTGTTCATCGTGGCCACCGGCGTGGCCATCCTGGCCCGGCGCCTGGGTCTGCCGTACACCGTTGCCCTGGTCATTGCCGGACTGCTGCTTGGACAGGTGCATCTGCTCGACCCACCGCACCTTACCCAGCAACTGCTGTTCACCGTCTTCCTCCCGGGCCTCATTTTCGAGGCGGCCTTTCACCTCGACTTCACCTTCTTCCGCCGCGATCTGCCCCATATCCTCGGCCTGGCCGTGCCCGGTGTCCTGGCCGCGATCCTGCTCACCGCGGCGATCCTGGTGCCCGCCGCCACCGTGCTTCCACTTGAACATGCCCTGACCTGGCCCCATGCCCTGGTCTTCGGCGCGCTGATCGCGGCGACCGATCCCATCGCGGTCGTCGGCCTGTTCCGGAGTCTCGGCGCCCCGCCCCGCCTGGCCGCCCTGCTCGAGGGAGAAAGCCTGCTCAACGACGGAACCTCGATCGTCTTTTTCAGCCTGATCCTGGGTGTGGTCGGGGGGGCCACGGTGAGTGCCGCGGACATCGTGGTCGAGTTCGGCCGGGTCGTCGGACTCGGTATTGGGGTCGGGGCCGTGGTGGGGCTGGCCATTTCGGTGGCGATCCAGCGGATCGACGACCCGATGATCGAGATTACCCTGACCTCGATCGCGGCGTACGGCAGTTTCATCGCGGCGGAGCAGTTCCATGGGTCGGGTGTCATCGCCACCGTGGTGGCCGGCATGGTCTGCGGCAACTACGGCGCCCGTACCGGAATGACCCCGACGACCCGGGTGGCGGTAGAGACCTTCTGGGAATACATCGCCTTTGCGCTCAACTCCATCATTTTCCTGCTGATCGGCTTCGAAGTCCACCTGAGCGAGGTGGCGCGCTGGTGGTGGCTGATCCTGCCGGCCTTTGCGGCGGTGCTGGTGGGCCGGGGCGGCGTAGTCTATGGAGTGACGGCGATCGTCTCGCGACGGACCGACCCGATTCCCGGTTCCTGGCGGGCGGTGCTCACCTGGGGAGGGCTACGGGGCGGACTTTCCATGGTGCTGGCGCTGAGCCTGCCGGCGGATTTTGCCAATCGGGAACTGATGATCACCACCACCTTCGGCGTGGTGGTGCTGTCGATCCTGGTCCAGGGACTCAGCATGGGGTGGCTGCTGCGCCGGCTCGGGCTGATCGAGTCTCGAGCGGACCAGACGGCCTATGACCTGCATCGGGGCGAACTCCGGCTGACCCAGGCCGCGCTGGCCGAATTGGCGGTCATGCGGCGGACCGGCCAGGCCGACAGTGCCGGGCTCGAGGCACTGATCACCGAGTATGAGGCCCGACGGGACACCATCCAGGAACAGTTGCACCAGCTGCTCAATGAGCGCGACGGCCTGCGCCAGGCCGGCCTCAAGCGGGTCCGGCGCCACCTGCTCATGGTCGAGAAATCGACGGCCCTGGCCAACTCGCGGGAGGGATTGTTGAGTCGGGATGCCTACGAGGGGCTGATGGCCGAGGTCAATGACCGGCTGCTCAAGCTGGACCTGCCGCCGGGCGAGTGAGCGCCGCCCGGCGGCGACGCAGGCGCGGGTGGCCCAGGATCGGTCCGCCCGCGCACCGGATCGGTCTGACGCCCTCCCGAATCACCCCGCGAGGGTGGACACGGCAAGTTCGTAATTCTCGACCCGTGGTGTGCCCTCGATGACCCCGGCCAGCTGCTTGAGGACCTCCGGATAGGCCGCGCTCTGGTACCGGTCGGCGCTGGGCTGATCCTGCCAGACACTCAGTCCGACCGCCGAATTGCCGTTGTGCATGGCCAGCTCGTGCTTGAAGCCGGGCTGCAGCTTCATCACCGGCAGCACCTGGTCGTGCAGCACCTTGGTGAATTCGGCGGTCTTGCCGGGCTTGATCTGGAAGGTGACGTTGCGGACTATATTCATAGTGGACTTCCCATCTCCTCGTGAAGAACCCCGCCGGCACCGGACCGCGAGCGAGGCTGATCGCGGGGACCGGGGGTCCGCCGCACGGGCATGCGCGGGGACCGGACAACGGCGGAATGGTGGGACCTGGGATCGGGTGGCCGGTACGGCGGGGCCATCCATAATTCCATTGACGTAAATATATATTATCGGACCCCGAAACGCAACCGGTCCGATCGCCTACAGAATGACCCGCACCCCGCCGAGCGCCTCCAGGGCATGGGGAAATCCGTCGCCGGGCGTGCCGATGAACATGTAATTCTTCGGCACCCCGAGCCGCCGAGACAGCGCCTCGACCAGCGGCGGCCCGAATGTGCCCTGCACCGCCAGGAAATCGATCCGCAGCCGCGGGTAGAGCTGGTCCAGGGTGGCCAGCTGATAGGCCAGATCGGGGGGAATGTCGCCCTCGTGGCGGTAAACGTGCACCACCGTGAGGCAATTGGTCAATTCGTTGCTGAGTACGTAGCGGGCGGCCCGATTGAGCGTGGCCAGGTCATCACCTTTGGTGAAATAGACGACGACCATCCCGTTGATCCGGTCGATCTGCCGCCGGAGCGCCTGTCGCAGCCATTGGTTGAACCCGATAACCCGGTCCATCACCCGCCGGGAAATCGCCAGCATCAGCCGGAGCAGCTGGACTCGCAGCAACATCAGTCCCACCACCGCGACCGCGATCCCGAAGTAGACTGCAAACACCTCAACGTTGGCCGGCTCGAGCAGGACATTGCCCAGCAGCCCGGCGAGGACCGCCGCCAGCGCTACCGCCACCGATCCCCATCCAGCCCGGGTGCTGCGCGGCAGCCGGGCCCGGGTCCGCTTGAGGAGCATGTTGCCGATTGCGTACAGGGCCATGACCGAGAGGAACGAGATGGTGTAGACGCCCGCCAGCGTCCCAAGGCTGCCCTTGGTGACCAGGAGTATCGAGGCGCAGAGCCCGAAAAAGCCGCCAATGATCCAGTGGTTGGTGCCCCGCCAGCGGTTTTCGGCCAGCAGGAACTGCGGCAGGCAGCGATCGAGCGTCATCCGGCGGACCAGCCCGTTCATCCCGACGTAGCTGGTCAGGACCGCCCCGGATAGCACCAGCACCGCGTCGACACTCACCGCCAGGCGGAGCGGCCGGCCAAGCGCAATGCCGCCCATCCGGGCCAGCAGATCGGCCGGCGCCGACTGGATCTCGCCGAGGGGCAGCAGCCCCATCGAGAGCAGGCTGATGGCCGGATTCATCACGACCACCGCCAGCCACATGTTGCGGAGGGTCTTCGGGAAAACCCCGGGCTGCTGCTCTTCGATGAAGTTGGCCGAACTCTCGAAGCCGCTGATCCCCAGCATCCCGACTGCAAACCCGAAGAACAGGGCCTTGCCCCAGCCCGCTGCCGGAGCCGTGTGCAGGTTGGCAAGCAGGATGGCCGGATCGCGCCAAACCGCCGGCGTCCCGGCCACCAGCAGCACGGATAGGGTGACGAGGTGGGCCACGAAGATGACCAGGGCCACCCGCGAGGACTCGCGGATGCCGATGATGTTGAGCAGCGCGAACAGGCCGAGCAACGCCAGGGTACCGGGAATCAGCGGCAGCCCGGGCACCAGGTTGACGGCATAGTGGGTGGCTTCGTGGGCGCTGATCACCGCGGTGGCCATGTACGACAGCAGGGTCAGGCAGGCTGCGACGGCCGCCACCCGCTTGTTGGTAGTGTTGAGCAGCAGGGTGTAGCTGCCACCATTGAGCGGGAGGGCGCTGCCGACTTCGGCGTAGATCTTTCGATACAGGAGCAGCACCCCGCCAACCAGGAGCAGGACCACCGGCGCCAGGATGCCAGCCTGGGCGGCACACAGGGCGGAGACATACAGCACGCTCGAGGTGATGTCGTTGCCGCAGATCGCGGTGGCGGGCCAGGTCCCCAGCCGAGTGTGGTGCCGGGCAAAGGACGTCGGCGCTACCGGCGGGTTCGGCAGGTGCGTCAGTCGCTCGGCCCGGCCCCAGCCCGGGAACTCCCATTGCTCGATCTCCGGTTCAGGCCCCAGACCGGCCTCCTCGGGGAGCCTGGCAGAACGGGTCATCCGGCCGGCCACCCGATCTCAGCAGATCCCGGGCACTGGCTCACAGCCCCGCCAGCGGTCCGATGCGGCGGCGCCCCCGCAGCGCCTTGAGCATCAATCGAAACTCGGGATGATGCATTGGACGGGGAATCCGGTAGAGTCGCCGCCAGATCGCGAACAGCAGCTGCCGGACCTCGGCGGCAGGAAGCCAGCGCCGCTCCACTGCGATCGGCTGGTAGTACAGCACCAGCGGACTCGGCGCGTCCAATGGATGCAACGAGGGCTGGTAGTACGGCAGATCCAGGGCCAGGGCCCCTGCCCCGTGCACCAGACGCCGGAGCCAGGGATTGGCCGGGTCCACCTCGCCGAGCATGCCGGCTAGTGACTCACCCCGGGTGTCGCGCGCGTCCCGCTCGAACCGGTGGCGCAGTCTCGCGCGCAATCGCGGGCCGACGCCCCGACCCCGCAGGGAGGGATGCAGTGCCAGGTAGCCGATTACCCCGATATTGTGGCTGCCCAGATAGCTGCCGCTCGCCATGCCGCGGACCTGGCCATTCCTGGTCGCGACCAGCAGGTGCCATCGCTGATCGGTCCATACTCCCGCGCTCCCCTCAGCGAGGCTGTGCCGCCAGTCGCGGATGCCTACCACTTCGCCGGCCGGCAGGCTGGCCATCAGCAGGCGGTGGGCGGGCCGCAGGGCGGGGTCGGAGCCAGCGATGATATCCCTGATCCGGATCCGGGCTCCCGGAAGGGCGCTCACGCCGTGGCCGGCCCGAGTGGCGGCAGGGGAAGTTTGAACAGCCGACGGGCGTTCTCATACAGCATCGCATGGCGGACCTCATCGCTCATCCGCAGCTGGCCGACGAATTCCACATACGAACGCATCGAGCAGATCGGCCAGTCGGTGCCGAACAGGAAGCGGTCCGGCTCGCCGGCATAGAGAATCACGTCCTCGATCTGTTCCGCCATGTACTGCTCGAATGATTCGGTGAATTCCCCCAGGACCAATCCCGAAATGTCCGCGTGGACATTGCGGTTCTTGTACACCACCTCCATGCAGTCGACCAGCCAGGGATTGCCCAGGTGACAAATGACCAGCTTCACGTTGGGGTGATCGACCGCCACCTCATCCACCTCGAGGGGATGGGCGAATTTCACCTTTGCCTTCGGATTGTAGGTGTCGCCGCAGTGAATCATCACTGGCACATCGAATTCCTCGGCCAGGTCGTACACCACCTGCAGCCGGCGATCGTGCGGATAGAAGGGCTCGTACCCGGGATACAACTTGAGTCCTCTCACCAGCCCGGCCTCGAGAAAATCGGCCAGCTCCCGGAGGTCGCGATGCTTGTAGTTGATATAGCTGACGCCGGCAACCACACTAAGGCTCGGAATCTGCTCCACCGCCCGGACCACTTGTGCCACGCTCGGCCGATGCGCCGAGACCAGGTAACTGGTCAGGACCAGCGCATGGCCAACCCCCGACTCCGCCATGGCGGCCTGAAGTTTGTCCAGACTCTCATCAAGGGAGACGGGAATCTGCTCGTGATAGTTGTTGAGATGGACATGGCAATCGATGATCACGCGAGATACCGCCTCGTGAAAATGTGGACATCCGGGCGCCGCCGCGAATGGGTCCAGCCAGGAACCGCCCTCAGGCCTTCGGGATGATCGGTCACTCCCGCGACACCAGCGTGTGGTGATGGCATCGGACTGCCGTGGCGGACAGCCGGTTCATGCGCCGGCCGCGGCGATGGTCGAATCAGCCGCGCCCGCTCCGGCCGGGGCCGCAACGGATTGCGGTCCGCTGAGCAGCAGCCCGGGCAGCAGCGTATTGGCCAGCGTGTAGATGATCAGGCCGCCGAAAACTGCACTGGAGATGCCGTAGGAGTCCCGCAGGATTTCAGCGATCACCAGGCCGAACACCAGGGTCGGCACCATGGCCAGCCCGACTCGGCTACCCCGCCGAATCGGCTCGCCGAGGACCAGCCGTCGGTGGCCCGCCACCAGCCCGATCCGGAATGGCGTCACCAGCAACAGGAACCCGGCACCGAGGCCCAGAGCGGCCACCGTAAAGTCCTCCGCCCGAAGCCCGAGCCCGGCGGTGAAGAAATAGAATGGCACAAAAACGGAAGCGAACACCTCGACGGCGTGCAGCATCTGATCTGACGCCATGGCGGGGAGCCGGGCCCGGAACCGCTGGGCCGCCACGCCGACCACGAATGCCCCGACCAGGTAGTAGACGCCGAGCCGCCGGGTGATGGTGGCGGCCAGCACGGCCACCATGAGCAGGAAGGCGAATTCCGACTTCGGCGCATAGGGCAGGATGACCCGGGCAAACCAGCGGAAGATCAGGGGAAGAATCGCCACCAGGGCGATCAGTGCCCCGCTCGCAAGCCCGAGACCGCTGAGGCTGCGGGACTGGAGCACCACGAACATGGCGCCAAGGGCCACCAGCTCGGTGGCGATCGCCTTCGACTTGACCCAGAAGCGCTCCTGTTCGCCGAGCCCCCACCCGGGCATCGCGTCGAGGATGAAGCCGGTAGAAGGCGTCAGCAGCGCGAGACTCAGCAGCGTGGCCGGCCGCCAGTCGAGATCCAGGGCCCAGACGAGCCCGAGGGCACCGAGGCCCAGGGCGGCCAGGCCAATCACGATGTGCTGGAGCAGCACTCTCCATTCCTGCCGCAACTCCTCGAACTGGACTTCCAGGCCGGCGAACAGGAAGAGCGAGACGATGCCGAACGTGGCCAGCAGATGCACGGTCGGATCGCGCTCGAACCAGCCCAGTCCAAGCCCAAGGCCGGCTCCGATGCCGACACTGGTGACCGCCATCGGGAGCCGGAAGCGCTGCAGCATGCGCGGCAGGACGAACAGGGTAAAGAGCAGAATGAGGTGGAGGACTTCAACCGGTAGCGTGTCCGCGTTCATCGTGGCCATCCCCGGCTTGAGTAGCGCTTGAAGCTATCGCAGCCCCAGGTCAGGCGCTCGGCTGACCGGCTTGCGCCGGTGGCCTGAGGCCGCGCTCCGCGGCCACGTAGCCCGCCATCGACAGCACTGGCCGCCGCTTGACGTCAGGCCGATGGGCCTCGCGAAGCATTCCGTCCAGGAAGGCACGGCACTCCGGAACTTCTGCCAGATGCAACATTCCCTCAGTGCGCCCAGGGGTGGCCCGGACCGGACCGTCCGCCGAGGGCCTGCTACACTGTCCGAAGCCCGGCGGCGACCCCGCCATGACTCTCGAGCAGGGTATACCCGTCTTCACAGGGGCGCAGGGTGACCGGGAGCTGATCAGACACGACAACGACGGCCATCAGCTGCCTCCATTCTCGGCTTTGGCCAGGTAGAGGGTCTGGGTCGGGAAGGCGAACTCGATCTTCCGGGCGGCGAACTGCTCCATCAGCGCGAGATTGATGCGCTGCTGAGTATCCATGTAGACGTTGTAATCCGGCACCAGCATGTAATAGACCGCCTCGAAGACCAGCGCGGAATCACCGAACTCCTTGAAGTGCACCCGGTCGCAGCGGGTCTGGTCCGAAACCGTGATGGCCGCCCGAACCAGGTCGGGAATGCCCCGGACCAGGGACACCGGCGTGCCGTAGGTGACGCCGAACGAGAAGACGATGCGGCGCTGCTGCATCCGCTGGTAGTTGCGGATCCGAGTGCTCAGCAGGTTGGCGTTGGAGAAGATCAGCTGCTCGCCTGACAAACTCCGCACCCGGGTGGTCTTGAGGCCGACTCGCTCCACCGTGCCCATGTAGTCGTCGACGATGATGAAGTCGCCCACGGCAAAGGGGCGGTCGAGCACGATCGAAAGCGAGGCGAACAGGTCGCCAAGAATGCTTTGCACCGCCAGCGCCACGGCCACGCCCCCGACACCAAGGCCGGCGACCAGGGCGGTCACATCGATCCCGAGATTGGCGAGGACGAGGAGGAACAGTCCGCTCCAGACTACCAGGAAAATCAGGAATTTGAGGGCCCCGAGGGTGGTCTGGGCGGCGCCGTCGTGGGTTGACGGATCGCTCATCCAGAGGCGAAGGACGCCGCCGACCAGCGCCGTGAGCCACAGGCCGGCCTGCAGGCCAAATCCCACGGTGACCACGCCGTGCAGCACGGCCAGGACCTGGGCACCGAGCGGCAGCAGCGAGGTCCCGACCGACAGGCCGATCAAGACCAGAAACCAGGCTTTGGTCTTGCGGAGGACCTCGACGACCAGGTCGTCGATCTTGGTGGCAGTATGCTTGGCCAGTCGGGTCAGCCGGCTGACGACAAAAGCGCGGACTCCGAACAGCAGCAGGGCCACTACGGTGGCCACGATTCCCCCGAGCACCCACGGTAGCCATCCGGAATCGATCCAGGGAGCGAGCAGGGCCTGCAGACGGTCCATCATGTCACGGGCTCCCCACGCGCTCGAGCGCAGTCACGATCAGGCATTCGTCCCGCCGGCGTTCCGTCGCCCAGGGACACCGTGAACAGGTGACGGCCCGGAACCCCGCCGGCCATGAGGCCGGCCACTCCCCATCCGCCTGGCGGCGGCCCAGCGCGCGATTGTATTCGAGCGAGTCGCTGGCGTACGCGCCCACACGACTGATCGGACCAGAGGCGGAACCGAGAGCGCTGCCGGCGGCGGCCACGGGAACGAAGGCGGGTACCATGCGCATGGCTGGCCTCCGGGGCCGGGGTGTCGGATGCCCCGGCGCGAGCGGGACCTGGGTGCAGTGGTGCGGGTAGAGTTCCTGCTCGTGGAATATATATTGACGTCAATGTTAATGCCAACCCTTGGACCGGGCGCCATCGTGGCCGCGGTCCGCACCGGTTACATTGACGTCCATGAAATTACGGTTCGCCCCGGCCGGTCCTTCACTCCGGCCCCCACTTCCCCTCAACCACCGCTCATGACTCGCCGAGCATCCCGGTCCCCCCTGCCCACCCGGGTCACCGATGCCCTCCGCGGCATCCGGCGCCTGGTCGCCACCCTGCAAGCCTCGGCCCGGACCATCGAGCAACGGACCGGCATCACCAATGCGCAGCTGTTCATGTTGCGGGCGCTCGATGGCCAGCGCACCATGTCGCTTGGGGATCTGGCCGACCTGGCCGGCGCACAGCAGAGCACCGCCTCCATCATCGTGCAGCGGCTGGTAACGGCGGGGCTGGTGCGGCGGGCCCGGTCCTCCGAGGATGCGCGGCGGGTGGAGTTGTCACTCACGGCCGCAGGCCGGCGCAAGGTGCGCGATGCCCCCGTGCCGACGACGGCGCGGCTGCTGGAGGCGTTGCGCGCGATGTCGGCCGGGGAACTGCGAACGCTGGTCGCCAGCCTCGAGGTGCTCCATGCCAGGCTGGGCGAGGATGGGGAGGACCCCGGAATGTTGTTCGAGTCACCGGGCCCGCGCGCACCCCGGCCGCCGAAGCCACGGTGAGGCTACCGGGGGCTGCCTCAGAATCCCGGAGGGTTTTCCCCCACCACATTCAGGCGCTTCTCCAGCGCCAGGCCTGCCTGGGCAATCGTGCCCTCCTCGAACAGCCGCCCGATCAGGGTGATGCCGTGCGGCACTCGACGTGGCGGATTGAACCTCGGGAGCGGGTTGGCAGGATCGGGAGCCCAATCGCTCCGGGCCTCCGAGATCTGGACGAAACCAGTTCGCATGGTCAACGACGGGTGACCGGTGTTATTGGAGATCACCAGCATTTCGTCGCGCAGCGAGGGAACAATCAGCAGATCCACTTCCGACATGATCCTGGCCATTTCGGCCGCTACCTTCCGGCGCAACCGATCGGCCTGGACGAAGTCCACCGCCGACAGGAACCGGGCCTGGCGGAACAGGTTGGGCCAGGCGTCCGGCACCTGGGCCTTGAGCTGATCCATCTGGCCGCTGAAGGTCATCTCCTCAAAGGCGGCGGCCCCTTCGGCAAACAGTACCAGGTTGAGCGAATCGTAGGGCCAGTCGGGCAGTGACACTTCAGTAGGAATCATCCCCAGCTTGCCCATGGCGTCGAGACTGGCGCGATCAACCTCGGTGGCGGGGCTTTCCTTCATCCACGCCGGGAAATAGCCGACCTTCAACCCCTTCACCGGGGCGCCAGCATCAAAATCCAGCCGGCTCGGCACGCTGCCCACATCGCCCGCGTCCGGACCGGTGATGGCCTGCAGCACCAGCATCGCGTCCTCCACGCTCCGGGTCATGGGGCCGAGCTTGTCCAGCGACCAGCACAGCGTCATCGCACCAGTACGCGGCACCCGGCCGAAGGTGGGCCGGAGCCCGGTGACACCGCAGCGCATGCTCGGACTCACGATGCTGCCGCCGGTTTCGCTGCCGATGGCAAAGGCGACCAGCCCTGCCGCGGTCGAGGCGCCCGGTCCGGCACTCGACCCCGAGGCACCCTCTTCGAGCACCCACGGATTCATCGTCTGGCCACCGAACCAGATGTCGTTCAGCGCCAGCGCTCCGAGACTGAGCTTGGCGAGCAGTATCCCGCCGGCGGCATTGAGCCGAGCGACGACGGTGGAGTCGGCAGTGGGGATCCGATTGCGGAACGGTTCGGCGCCCCAGGTCGTCGCGAGTCCGGCGGTGTCGAGGAGGTCCTTGACGCCGTAGGGAATTCCATGCAGCGGGCCGCGATACTTACCCGCCGCGATGTCGGCGTCGGCCTTCCTGGCGGCGGCCAGGGCGTTGTCCCGATTGAGGGTAATGATGCAGCGGAGTTTGGGATCGAACTTCTCGATCCGGGCCAGGTAGATGCTGGTGAGCCGCTCGGAGGTCAGCTTCCGGGTTTCGATCCAGCGGGACAGCCGGGTCACCGGCGCAAAGGCAATGGCATCGTCGGTCGCGGGGAGCGGACCCGGATCCGATTTGGATCGCAGAAACCGATCCCGCGCTGGTCCGACCGTCATGCCGGGCAGGACCGGATCCCAGCGGCTGCCGGGAGCGACGGTGGCCTCGATCGTCACCTTGCGTGGGCCGGTGCGGCGTTCGAGCATCGCCGCCATCGAGCGGCGCCAGGTCTTGGCGGCCATTTCACGGTGAGCCGGGGTCATCGTCACCTGGGCCAGCTTTTCGGCTTCGGCAAAGGTGGCGGTGGTAACCGCGGGGCCCATTTCGGGCGCGGTACCGAAGGTCGGTGGTGCCCCGGGTGTGCTCGGCGGCGCAGTGGCGGGAGCCTGCTCGCTCGGCTTGCAACCGGCGATGGCCCCGAGGATGATCGGGGCCTGGACCAGGAATTGGCGTCGAGTATTCATGGGAGTCGGGAGTCGGGAGGCGAGAGACGAGAGACGAGAGACGAGGGTCGAGGGTCGAGGGTCGAGGGTCGAGGG
>JBDTTF010000117.1:0-5464 GCA_039930765.1 Gemmatimonadota bacterium
TCTCCCATCTCCCATCTCCCATCTCCCATCTCCCATCTCCCAAGTTGGTCGTCTTGACTAATCAAGAACTGTTGATATGTTTGGATCATGCCTACCCTCCAGACCGCCATCGATACCGCCGCCGTACGATTTCACGCCCTCTCTGACCCCACCCGGTTGCATATCGTGGAGCGGCTTCGGGGCGGGGAGCGGTGCGTCTGCGAGCTGACCAGCGCCCTCGACGCGGCCCAGTCCCGCCTCTCCTTCCACCTTCGGGTCCTGAAACAGGCTGGGCTGGTCATCGACCGAAAAGAGGGGCGCTGGGTTTACTATACGCTCGATGAAGCGGCCCTCGAAGAGCTGGCCGGTTACCTCACGAGCCGGGCCGCCGCCTGGGCCCGCTCGGCCAAATGCTGCGACTGATTTGTCGGCACAAACGCATCAACAATTTTTGATGGAGAAAACCATGAGTTCAGAAATCCGGGACACGGTGCGGGAGAAGTACGGACAGGCCGCCCTGCGGGTGAGTCAGGGCCAGGCCAATGGCTGCTGTGGAGGTACTGCCTCCTGCGGCGACACCGATCCGATCACCGCCAATCTCTATAGTGCGTCAGAAACGGCTCTACTGCCGGAGCAGGCGGTACTGGCCTCACTGGGCTGCGGCAATCCGACAGCGCTGGCGGAGTTGCTCCCTGGTCAAGTGGTTCTCGACCTCGGCTCCGGCGGCGGGATCGATGTGCTGCTGTCGGCGCGGAGAGTCGGACCGACCGGCAAGGCCTACGGGCTCGACATGACCGACGAAATGCTGGCGCTGGCCCGCGACAATCAGCGCAAGTCGGGGCTCGACAACGTCGAATTCCTCAAGGGGCACATCGAGCAGATCCCGCTGCCTGATGCCTCGGTTGACGTGATCATCTCGAACTGCGTGATCAACCTTTCGGCCGACAAGGCCCGGGTGCTGGCTGAAGCCTTTCGGGTGCTCAAGCCGGGCGGACGTCTGGCGGTATCGGATGTCGTCGTCCGCGGAGAGGTTCCAGAGGAGGTTCGGCGCAGCATGGAACTCTGGGTTGGTTGCGTGGCTGGCGCTCTCGAGGAATCGGAGTTCAAGCGGCTGCTGGCCTCGGCGGGGTTCGTCGATGCCGATATCGAGCCTACCCGGGTGTACCAGTTCGAGGATGCCCGCGCCTTTTTGACTGGTGCGGGACTGGATGCCGAGGTGCTGGCCCGCGAGATCGGTGGACGGGTGATGGGTGCCTTCGTGCGGGCCGTCAAGCCGATTGAGGCTCCGGTCGCTGAGTCAGCCTGCTGTGGTAGCGATTGTTGCAAGTGAATTCGCCAGCCCCGCTCCACGAGCTTCGCTTCCGGCTGGCGGATGCGGCGGATCGACCCGCGGTCGAGTCACTGTTGTCGAGCGAATCCCTGCCTATCGTGGGAGTCGCCAATGCCTTGTCGCGATTCTGGCTGGTGGATCGGGACGGCAAGCTGCTCGGCATGGCTGGACTCGAGGCCTATGGCACTGCGGCGTTGTTGCGATCGGTGCTGGTAATTCCGGAGTGGCGCGGCCTCGGCCTGGCCGGCCAACTGGTGGGCCGGGTACTGGACGATGCGCGGGCGGTAGGAGTGCAGGAAGTCTACCTCCTCACCACCACCGCGGAGGGCTACTTCCGGGCGCTGGGGTTCGTACCGGTGGCCCGCAACCTGGTCGCAGCCGAGGTGCAGAGCTCAGTTGAATTCAGGGAAGCGTGCCCCGCCAGTGCGGCGTGCCTCGTGCTTCAACTGACATCGGGGCGGTCGGAGTAGGGGGCCGCGGCTGCTGGCTAAGGCAATCGGTGCCTTCCTGCTCGTCTTCGTCGGGCCAGGGCCAGGGGCAGCGGCGGTCGCGCGCTCGCCGCAGAGGCTCTCGCCGCCGGAGTACGAGCGGCGGGTTCGCGTGACTGCACAGTCCACCCGCTAACGCGGTGCTGGCCCCATCCTCGGCACCGGAAGAGTTACGGTATCCCCTGCCGCGTGCACCAGGCGCAGCCGAGCGGTGCGCTGATCGAGGGAGACCACGAAATGGGACAGCACCCGGGCGCCGATCAGTGGCACTTGGGGGAATCCGGGCGGCAGCGCGCGGATTTCGATGAAGGGCTGCGGGATCAGGTACCTGCCTATCACGATGTTGCCGGAAATTTGGCCTCCCTTGACCTCGGTCTCTGCAATCGCAGCACCACGGGCCCTGCCGATCACGATCGGCGGGGCGGTGAAGCTGAGCGGGGCCGCGGCGTCTGGGGTAAAGCCGAATCCACCCGTCGATCGGGTGTCGAGGATGCCCTGAGTCGGTTGTCCGGCCACCAGCAGCGGCAGGCTCCAGAAATCGGCGGTCCTGGTCAGCGGCACGATGCTCTTGGTGTCGGGCGCGGGCAGTGTGTCGTGGCTGATGGTCAGCTGATTGGCGGGGTAGTCGATGGTCAGCAGGACACCGGCCCAGAACGGGAGACCGAGCAGGCCATCCACGCCGGTGGCCCGGCCCTCGGCGCTGATGGGCATATCCTGGAACACCGCGCCACCGATCCGCACCGAGTCGGCACGATATTCGGGATAGTCATCGGGTCCACCTGCCCGCACCAAGCCGAGTTGGGTTACCACGTCCGGGGAGACCGCAATGAAGTTGGCACCGGTCTCGACCCCGAGTCGAAACGGCCCGCGGCCGTTGATCGTGACCTCCACCACCGGCAGCGGGGCCCGCCCGACTTGTGACGGGAGGAGAGGCACCGTGACCGGGGCATTCAGGGTGACGGATTTGGGCGGTGAGGGATCGGGTCGGTAGACCTCGGGTTGCTGGGCCGCGGCGTAGGTCGAGGCGAGCAACAATGTGACAGTGAGCGCGAAGGTGATTGGTCTGGTCATGGCCGGAGAGATGCACGGCTATGGCTGGAGGTCGCGTGAAGCAGGCGGGGGATGTGCACTGAGGAAGAGGAATAGCAGGCGGAGATCCAGGTTAGCCGGACTTCACCGCTGCTTGCGGCTTTCCGCATCGATCCGTTCCCGGATGTCGTCCGGCAGCAGCAGGTCGTCAGCAATGGCAGCCACCTGCTCCGCTGCCTTCCATTCACGCTCGAGGAGCCAGAGCTCCCCCTTCATGCTGCGTTCCTCCAGCCCTTCCCGCAGCAGCATCTCGAGCGCCAGCCGTGACGCGGCTGGTTGTCGCTGCAAAGCGGATCCACCGCCCTTCCACCAGGAAACCACTGGCGCATCAGCCATCCGGTGCAGTTGTGAATCCAGATCGGGTGTCTCTTCGAGTCTGGTCACCGCACGGTCAACCGTGGTCCGGCTTCCGCCGCCCCGATTGAGCCAGGGGAGAATCCGCTGCAAGGCATCGACCGCTGGCTGGCCCGAGAGCGTCAGTGCTTCGGATTTCTTGTTTCTGCGGCCAGGAATCAGAAGCGCCCAGCCGGATCCTGTTTCGGGGAGCAGCTCCACGGCTTCGAGCTGGCTGGCGGACAGCTTGAGTGTTGGTGCATCACTCTGCGGCACGGTGACCGCGCTCCGACTGTTGTGGAGTACGCCACGGCCCACAATCAGCGCGTTGTACGCCAGCGATCCGGAGATGCCCAGGGCCGCCAGCACCGGTGCCGCGGCAAAATAGGCGGCGGCCGCTCCGGCCACCGTGGCGCCGCCCACGATCAGGTGCCTCTGTCTGCGGCGGCCGAACTGATCTCCGTAACGCCACGCCGCCATTTCCGGCCGGAGCGGGCTGCCGATCCGCACCAGGTCGAGGCCGGGAGCCAGTCGAGCCAGGCCGATATTGTCGGTGGAATAGCGGAGGCGTGTACCTCGGAAGCGGCGCTCGCAATCCTCCAGCGCTTCCCAGCGTTCTTCAATCGGCGTGAGGTTCCAGCGCTCACACTTCCGGCACACCACCCACAGGCGCCCACGCTTGGGATCGAACGCCAGCCTCTGGCCGATCGGGCAGGCCTCGATCAGAGGATTGGTTCCAAGGTCGGTGTAGCAGAAAATGCAGGTGTGGTACATGGACTCAGAAGACAGGAGAAGGGAGAAGGGAGACAGGAGAGAGGAGACAGGACTGGAGCCGATTGCTCGAGGATGTCCAATCCATATTTGGGTCTCTTGTCTCTAGTCTTCATTCTCCGGTAGCTCAGTAATGATGCTGCAACACGTAGCGGAGCAGAACCATCACGCCGGCCAGCGCGCCGGCGGACCTGCCGAAAGGAGCGACTGTTTCCGCTTCGCGCCGCGGGTTACTGGCTGAGCGCGTCCGAGGGCACCGAGACTCCCCTCCCTTTCAATTCCTGCAGCAATCGATCCCTGATCCGCATTCTGGTTGTGCCATTGACCTCGATTTCGTGCGACCGTGACCAGAGCACCTTGCTGGTCTCGAGGTACTTGATCTTCGAATAGGGAATCAGGATCGGCGGGCGCCGAAAGGCAAAGAGTGCCATTGGATAGAGATACAGCCCGCTCGGCGTGGCAATCAGGTTGGTGACATTGTTCTCGCGGATCGGTCCGAATCCCAGGATCTGGCCGCGGAGGATCTCTCCCGCCGGACGCTCACCACCGGGAAACGCCTCGGCCAGCGCTGTCCACCCTGAAAAGCTCGACAGGGCGGTCGTGATCAGCAGCCAGAACCCGCTGAACAGGATCAGGCCGGTGAAGATGGCCACGATCGGGGTGATCAGGGTAGATGACATGGTGCGAATTCTACAACGAGGATGGGAAGAGGGAGAGGCAGGAGGCAGGAGGGAGGAGGGAGGAGGGCCGAAGAGAATCAGGAGTCTCCCACCACGCAACTCGGGGGCTAGGGTCGTCGAGGATCCGTGCTGGGGACCATTCGCTCTTCCTGCTGGATTTGTTCTAACACCTGCTGCCTCTCATCGACACTGACCGCCCGGGTCAGTCCCAGCGCAAACGCCCCGGCGGCAATCGCCAATGCGCCCACGGTGCCCAGGGCGGCCAGGTGCCGGCGGCGATCCGCGCCGGGACGAGCCGGCATCGGATCGGCCAGCCCGATCAGCGCTCCAGCCAGCATCCCGCCCACATGGGCCGAATTGTCGATGATCGGTATGGTCTGGCCGAGGACCAGGTTGATGATCAGGAAACTGCCAAGCTGTCGCGGCGCGGCGATCCCGAGCGAAGGATTGCGTCTCCTTGCCATAAGGGTAGCGACGTACGTCCGACCAGCCACACCGAAAATGGCGCCAGAGGCGCCGGCCCCAACCCGGTTGGGATGGAGGGCCAGGCTCAACAGCGCGCCGGCCAGTCCGCAGATCAGGTATCCCAGCACGAAGGAGGCGGACCCGAAATAGCTCTCCGAGAGGAGGCCCAGGCTGAGCAGGCACCACATGTTGAGGGCGATGTGGAGCAGGCCGACGTGGAGAAAGGTCGAGGTGAGCAGCCGCCACCACTCAAATCCGATTGTCAGCGGACCAAAACTCGCACCCCAGTGAATCAGGTCGAGGGATGTCGGATCGAGCACTGGAACGCC
>JBDTTF010000118.1:0-3265 GCA_039930765.1 Gemmatimonadota bacterium
TCAGCCCGAAGGAGCCGTTCCTGAAGTGCAGTTCGTTCGGTCGCTGCGCGCCCTCAGGATGAGGAGCCGTGCGATCGGCCGGTTCGCTGTTCGCTGCTTGTCCCGAGCGCAGCGAGGGATCTCCTGTTCGCTGTTGCTGTTCGTCTCTCGTCTCTCGTCTCTTGTCTCTTGTCCCTCGTCTACATGCCCACTTCCGCAGCCCAGGTTTTCCACCAGCTCCACCAGTCCGGTTGCTTCGTCATTCCCAACCCGTGGGACTCTGGCAGCGCTCGACTTCTGGCCCAGCTTGGCTTCCCGGCGCTGGCCACGACCAGTGCCGGCATGGCCTGGTCGATGGGGCGGCAGGACAATGGGGTTCCGCTGGCCGATGTGGTCGCCCATATCGGGAGCATCGTGGCCGCGGTCGACATCCCGGTGAACGCTGACTTCGAGGGCGGCCTTGCCGTCGAGCCCGAAGCGGTCGCCGCCAACGTCACCACGGCGCTGGCCACCGGGATTGCCGGACTATCAATCGAGGACTCGACCGGTGACCGTACCCGGCCATTATTCGATTTCGAGCTGGCGGTCGAGCGGATCCGCGCGGCCAGGAGCGCTATCGACGCCAGCGGCACCGGTGTCCTGCTGACGGGCCGCTCCGAAGGATACCTGGTCGGCCGGCCGGACCTGGCGGAAACCATTCGGCGGCTGACGGCGTATGCGCAGGCCGGAGCGGAATGCCTCTACGCTCCCGGTCTCCGGAACAAGACAGACATCGCGGTGGTAGTACAGGCGCTAGCCCCAACGCCCGTCAACGTCCTGGTCGGCAGCAACATGACCACGGTCGCAGAGCTGGCCGCCCTGGGGGTCCGCCGGATCAGTGTCGGCGGGGCGCTGGCCAGGGCGGCGTGGGGCGGCTTTCTGACCGCGGCCCGCGAAATCGCGGATCAGGGCACCTTTACCGCCCTGGGCCACGCGGTATCCTATGCCGAGATCAACGAGGCCATGGGGCGGGAATAGCCGCTTCGGCTTTTCATGCACCGTGACGCATAATCATGCCGGTACTGGCGAAGCAGATTCGGCCCCTTAGCTTGTCTGGCTTGGCCGGTCAGTCTTCTGGAGCGATCAACATGACCCGATACCTGCCGCGATCCCTCGCGGGATCCTGCTTCACGATTGCCGCGCTGCTCAGCCTGCCTGGCACCCTGGCCGCTCAGGGCGCTGCGGCCGCCAAGCCTGACGGCCGGCTTGCCTATGTGCCAGCGGATGTGACCTTCATGACCGGGATGATCGGGCATCATGCGCAGGCGGTCCTGATCGGCGGCTGGGCTCCCACCCATGGCGCCAGCAAGTCACTCCAGGCGTTATGTGAGCGGATTGTGGTGGGCCAGCGAGACGAGATCCTCACCATGCAGACCTGGCTCAAGGATCACCACGAGCCCGTCCCCGCCGTCGACCCCGAAATGGGGAACATGCCCGGAATGGATGAATCCGGCCTGATGCCCGGAATGCTCAGCTACGAGGAGTTGCACGCCCTCGACCAGGCTCGTGGCACCGAGTTCGACCGGCTGTTCCTCACCGACATGATCAAGCACCACAACGGCGCCATCACCATGGTCAACACCCTGTTCGGCACGCCCGGCGGCGGTGAAGAGGAACGGATGTACAAGATTGCCTCCGACATCTATGCCGATCAGACCACCGAAATTGACCGGATGACCAAGATGCTGGCCGCCCTCCCGCAGCAGGGGCACGGCCAGTGATTCAACCCGCGTACTTCCGCGATCCCTCGCCCTCCGTCCACTCACAGGAATTGGCAATGCCACTCGTTATTCGTCCGGGTAGTCGCTCGCTCGCCGCCTCGGTGCGGCCCACTGCGCTGTTGCTCGGGCTGCTGGCGCTCGGCGGCTGCGGTTCCCACGCCGGCTCGGCCGCCGGCAGCAACATGTCGACCGTGGCGCCGAGTCCCGATCCCCGGGTTGGCCTCAAGGCCGGACTGATGAATGCCCAGGAGGCGTCCTGGAACCTCAAGGTGCTGTCCAAGACCCCGCCGTCCGAGAAGTTCATGGGGATCACCAACTCCGACCTGTCGTTCCGCGGCAGCTACGCCATCCAGGGCAGCTACGATGGCTACCAGGTCTGGGACATTACCAACCCGAGCGCCCCGACCCTCAAGACCGCCTACGTCTGCCCCGCGTCGCAGAGTGACGTCTCGGTCTACCAGAACCTGCTGTTCGTTTCCAGCGAAGGAAATTCGGGCCGGCTCGATTGCGGCACTCAGGGTGTGCATGACACCGTCAGCACCGAGCGGGTCCGCGGGCTCCGGATCTTCGATGCCACCGACATCAGTAACCCCAAGTACATCGCCAACGTCCAGACCTGCCGCGGCTCCCACACCCACACGGTGGTCGAGGATCCGAACGACAAGGACAACGTCTACGTCTACATCTCCGGCTCGGCCGGGGTGCGCTCGCCCAACGAGCTGGCCGGCTGCTCGCGGCTGGCCCCGGACCAGGATTCCAGTTCCGCCCTGTTCCGGATCGAAGTCATCAAGGTGCCGCTGGCCCATCCCGAGCAGGCCGCCGTGGTGAGCTCGCCCCGGATCTTCAACGGCCTGGTCGCGCCGCCCCGGCACGGCGAGGCCCCCGAAGATGTTGCGCGGGCCAAGAAGGCCGCGGCTGATGCCCGGGCCAAGGGCGGCTACACGGCCACGATCGATGGCTCCGAAATGGTCATTCCGGACGGTTTCATCAATCCGATGCTCGACAGTGTGGTCAAGGCGCGCGGCGGCAGCGGCGGCCCGACCACGGCGGACAGCGCCGCCCTGCGGGAAGCACTTCCCGGGATCGTCGCCAAGCTGGTCGGCCCGCCGCCGGCGGCCGGCCCCAACGGCCAGCGCCCCGGCCCGACCCAGTGCCATGACATCACGGTGTACCCGGCCATCGGCCTCGCCGGCGGCGCCTGCGGCGGTTACGGCCTGCTGCTCGATATCCACGATGTGGCCAACCCGAAGCGGGTCGGCGCCGTGGCGGACTCCAACTTCTCGTTCTGGCATTCGGCCACGTTCAACAACGATGGCACCAAGCTGCTGTTCTCGGACGAGTGGGGCGGCGGTGGCCAGCCCAAGTGCCGGGCGACCGACAAGCACGAGTGGGGTGCGGACGCGATCTTCACCCTGGCCAATAACAAGCTGACCATGCAGAGCTACTACAAGATGTCGGCGCCTCAGACCCAGTTCGAGAACTGCGTGGCCCACAACGGCTCGCTGATTCCGATCCCGGGGCGGGAC
>JBDTTF010000119.1:0-3318 GCA_039930765.1 Gemmatimonadota bacterium
AGTTCCAGCTCCGGCAGGTCAGCCGGGGTTCCCTGCCCTACCACCCTGAGCCCTGGCAGGACCACGCGGGCTGCTTCCGACTGCCATCCGAGCTGAGGGGCGTCGGCGCCGAGCACGACGCCGCGCATTGAGCGGGTCTTGAGCGGGACCGATGGCGCCACCAGGCGGCTCACCGCGACTGAATCGGCCAGGTCGGGCGGACCATTGAGCACCGCGAAGTGCACTCCGGGCAGCAGCTTCGAGAGCGCCGGGGCCTGGGCGCCTACGTCGCCTACGAGCAGGACGTACCCACCAGGACCCTCGAGGCCGAGAAAGGCGGCAATCGCGTCGGCACTCACCTCCGATCCGGACTGCTCTGCCCCCCCGCCTCCCTGCCCCCCCATACTGCCAAACACCGCCACCCCGTCGATGACCGGAAAGGTCCGTTCGCAGACCGGGCAGCCGAGGTGTCCTGACACGACCTGGCGGTCGGCCAGGTCGATCGGCATCAGAACGAGAAAGGCTTCGTCGTGATCAGCCGGGCAGCGGAGGTGGTCGGTGAGTTCGATAAACACTGGAGGTAAGAGGTTAGAGGTGAGAGGTAAGAGGGACAGCCGAATCAAGGGACTGGTACGATGGTGGCCGGTCGAGCAGAGGTGGAGCACCACTCCCTCTCACCTCTTACCTCTCACGTCTCACCTGTTCCGCCCTATGGGCGGAACTCCACCCACGTCACCTTCCCCGCTTCGATGATCACCTTGCGCCAGACCTTCTTCCCGCCGATCGCGACCCCGATGGTATAGGTGCCGGGGGGAATATCCCCCAGGGCGAAGTTCTCGTTGTACAGCGGGTGGGGATGGGCCTTGTCGCCGTAGGTTTCGATATACGAGAATGGAGTCTCGGCCGGATCGGGTTTGACCAGGCCATAGATCCTGGCCTGGGGCACCGGATTGCCCTGCGTATCGACGACTCTCCCCGCCAGCGTTCCGGTGCCCGGCAGCGGATCAATCCAGAGTTCGGGATTGGTGGTGTGGATCGGGAAGCGCTGCATTGAATCCACGATCTGGGTCACATCCTGGTCCGGCGAAGCGTGGACCTCGAGATGGAGGTGATCGTTGGTGGCGCGTCCGGTGTGGCCGACCCGGGAAATGACCTGGCCGGTGGCCACCTTGTCGCCGACCTGGACCTTGAGGACGCTGTTGTGATAGTAGACCGAGTACAGGAAGAAGCGCTGAGTCGGCGTCGTGAGCACCGAGTCCATCCGGATGGCCACGGTCAGCGCCCCCGCCTCCGCCGGTCCGGCGTAGACCACTTCACCGGAGCCGATGGCCCACACCGGGGTGCCGTCGGCGTTATTGAACTCGACTCCCTGGTGCTGCTGGAAGTTGCCGCCCATGGTCGAACCATATCGATAGGTCTGGTCGATATAGGGATTGTCGGTGCGATCGATCGGCCGGCGGAACCAGTCGGTCAGCGGCGGCTTGCCCGAGTCGGAGGCCGGCGCGGCGCGGTTGAAGCAGGGCAGGGTGTCAGTTGCGGGGCGGATGCCGCACGGCGTTCCCTTGAAGGCCACCCCGTTGATCACCACCCGGTTGAGCGGCGCAAAGGCGGCGGTCGGAATGTCGGCCGCCAGCCACCCTTCGCTGGTCAGCACCAGGCGCTGGTTGCCCTTGGTCGTGGTTATTACCAGTCCACGCCGGTCGAGCCCGAAGCGACGGATGTACTCGCTTTTGAGCACCGGGTATGCCGAATCAGCCGGCCCCTTGCTCGGGGGTCCAACGGTATCGATCAAGGCACTCCAGTGCCCGCCGTCGTCGTTGGTGTACTGGATACCGTCGGCGGTGGCGACGAAGACGGTGTCCATCCGGATCTGGATTCCGTTGGGTGTCACGTACTGCCACTCCGGCCCCAGCTCGGCCAGGGTCCAGTTCTTCCAGGTGGTCCCGCGGTCGATCGACAGTCCCCAGCCGTTGCCGACCGTGCCGTACCAGACTTCCCCCCGAAGTCCGAACGCGATGGCCTGGACAAAATTCCACGACAGCGACGTCCTGGTCGAGTCATGGTGAATGTTTTCCCAGACCTTGCTACCGACCCTGAGCCGGAAAATTCCCCGGCCGTAGGTCCCCGCCCAGAGGGTCCCGGCATCGTCCCGGGCCAGGGCCAGAACGTGGACCCCGAAGCCGGTGGTGTCAGGCAGCGGAGGGAGTGTCTGACTCAGCAGGGCGTCGACAGGGGCGAGGAGACAGGCGATCAACCCGACGATCAGGTATCGAATCCGTTTGCAATGCTGGGTCACGATACGCCTCAGGATGAATCCTCCAGGAACCGGCTTTCCCCTCTCACTTCTCACCTCTCACGCCTTAGCAGTCCCCGAGTTCACGCCACCGACGTCCGGGCATGGACCAGCCGCAGGAACTCGGTCCTGGTCCGTTCGTCACTCCGGAAGATGCCGCGCTGGGCGCTGGTGACGGTGCGGGACTGCTGCTTCTCGACTCCGCGCATGGCCATGCAGAGATGGACCGCCTCAATGAGCACCCCGACTCCGCTCGGGTTGACGACCTCCATGACCGCATCGGCCACCTGATCGGTCAGCCGTTCCTGTACCTGCAGGCGCCGAGCGAAGACGTCGACGATGCGAGGAAGCTTGGAGAGGCCCACGATCTTGCCGTCCGGAATATAGGCCACGTGGGCCACCCCGAAGAACGGCAGCATATGGTGTTCACACAGCGAGTAGAACTGGATATCCCGCACCAGCACCATGTTCTGGTGGGCCTCGGCCTCGAACACCGCATCACCCACGACCTCACGGACCGATTGCTGGTACCCCTTGGTCATGAAGCGATAGGCCGCCTCGACCCGGGCCGGGGTCTTCAGCAGTCCTTCGCGGTCGGGGTCCTCACCGATGGCCCGGAGAATGTCCCGCACGGCCGGGGCAATGGGCAGCTGTTCGTGCAGCGAGTTACCCTTGGGGCCTGGACCTGTGAGTGTCGGCATAGCTCCTCGTAGTATGACCGCCGGCAGTCCTGATGGCGGGACATAAATTCCTGGCCTGGTTCCGGCCGGAATCACGGGTGTTGGATTCGGGGAACGGACAGGAAGATGAAGACCCCGGCAAGGGCGTACAAGTTCCGGGAAAAGACAGCGCCGGCCAGGGGCCGGCGCTGGAGTGGCGACAACGGAGAGGAAGTATTGAAGCCCGATGAGAAAAATTCGGCGCCCTCACCACGACATCTGTCTTCCCTTGTGGGGCATGACATCAATCACAGCATGTGGGCCCACACCGGACATATTGGCTCAATAAGTGGGCTCCCCACTGCCGCCGATTCAAGATAGGATTCA
>JBDTTF010000120.1:0-6549 GCA_039930765.1 Gemmatimonadota bacterium
GCGTCGCTGCGCGACGTCCTCATTCCTCCGCATCACACTCCTCTGAAGCCTTTCGTTCACTGAGGTCACCGTCCCACCCGGTTATGGCTTCCAGCGGATGATGTCGTGGCTGCTGCTTCAGGTAAGCCTCAACTGCCTCAAGTTGAGTCAGCCCAACGCTATGCGCCGAATACCCTTTGGCCCAGTAGAGGCGGCGACCGGATACGCTGCGGCCGTCGGTCTTGGCGACGGCGGAACTGGCTCCTTTCAGCCGTTTCACCAACTGGGCGATCGCGATTGTCGAATGAAGCCGGACGAGCAGATGGATATGGGTCCGAACGATGCCCAGCGCCAATATTTCGGATTTTTCCTGCCGAGCCATCGGCCGGAGGAATCGACAGAGGAACCGGGCGGTGTCGGCATCGAGGATTGGCTCTCGATCCCGGGTCGTCCAGACCAGGTGGACATACACGTGGCTCAGCATCGAGTGAATGTGGGGCAGTTCGAGCTGAGGCCATGGACCATTCGTACGCCGGCGGTATCGCAATTGCGCGAGACGCCGGCCGCGTCGGGGACGTGGCGTAGCCACGCCGGGCATAGCCGAGGCGCGAATTCATTCGCGCGCCCCCCCTCTCGGCCTGCGGCCGGATCCCCGGCACAAGCCTATGTCTTACGGCTTATGGCTTCAGGCCCTAATTTCCCCGCCTTCCAACCAACCCCGTCCCGAGGATGGCATGCGACTCCCGCTCCGGTCTTCGCTCACGCTCGCCGTGGTACTCCTGGTGGCCGCGACTGGTGACACCCCCCGCCTGCTGGGCTTCTCGGCCGAATCGAGCGCCCGGGAGGTCGAGCTGGAGGGCCGATTCCGCGACATCCCGTCGACCGACTCGCTCCGGAGCTATCTCCGCCGCCTGAGCGCCCGACCGCACCATATCGGGTCACCCTACGACAAGGACAACGCCGAATGGCTGGCGGCGAAGTTCAAGGCGTTTGGCTGGGAGACGACAATCGACACCTTCGAGGTGCTATTCCCGACTCCGAAGGAACGGGTCGTCGAGCTGGTGGCCCCGACACGCTACGTGGCGCGACTGCAGGAGTCGATCATCCCCGGCGACCCGACCACGGGCCAGACCAGGGAACAGCTGCCGACCTACAACGCCTACTCGATCGACGGCGACGTCACCGCGCCGCTGGTCTACGTCAACTACGGCATGCCGGCCGACTACCGGCAGCTGGAGCGGATGGGGATCTCGGTGAAGGGCGCCATCGTGCTGGCCCGGTACGGCGCGGGATGGCGCGGCCTCAAACCCAAGCTGGCGGCGGACCACGGCGCCATCGGGTGCATCATCTACTCCGACCCGCGGGACGACGGCTATGGCGCCGGCAACGTCTACCCCGACGGCGCCTTTCGGCCCCGCTGGGGTGTGCAGCGCGGCAGTGTGGCCGAAATGCCAGTGCAGGCCGGCGATCCATTCTCGCCAAACGTCGGTGCCAGGATCGGCACCAAGCCGTTGCCATTCGATTCAGTCACGGCGCTGACCAAGATTCCGGTGCTGCCGATCTCCTACGGTGACGCCGAGCCGCTGCTCACCGCCATCGGCGGCCGAGTGGCGCCGGAGGAATGGCGCGGCGGCCTGCCGATCACCTATCACGTCGGACCCGGTCCGGCCAAGGTGCATCTCCGGGCCCAGTTCAACTGGAAGCCGACCCGGATCTACGACGTGGTGGCCAAGCTCAAGGGGAGCGAGTCGCCCGACGAATGGATTCTCCGCGGAAACCATCACGACGCCTGGGTCAACGGCGCCGACGATCCGCTGGCCGGCATGGTTGCCGAGCTCGAAGAGGCCCGGGCCCTCGGCATCCTCGCCAGGCAGGGCTGGAAGCCCAAGCGGACCATCGTCTACCTCGCGTGGGACGCCGAAGAGCCGGGGCTGGTGGGCTCGACTGAATGGGTCGAGGCCCACAGCGATGAACTCCGGAAGCATGCCGCGGTGTACATCAACTCTGACGGCAACGATCGCGGCTACCTCGGCGTGGGCGGCTCCCATTCACTCGAGACGCTGGCCAATGAAGTGGCGCGCGATGTGACGGATCCCGAGACCGGGCTCAGCGTGGCCGAACGGCTGCGGCGCAGCAGCCTGGCCAATGCCGCCAACGCCGAGGAGCGCGGCGAGCTCCGCGGCGGCGGTGACCTGCGGATCGAAGCCCTCGGCTCCGGCTCCGACTTCACGCCGTTCCTCCAGCACCTCGGCATCGCGTCGATGAATCTGGGCTTTGGCGGCGAGGGGGATCACTCCGGCGGGGTGTATCACTCGATCTACGACAGCTACACCTGGTACACCCGGTTTTCCGATACCGCTTTCGTATACGGACGGGCGCTGGCACAGGTAGCGGGATTGACCGTGCTGCGGCTGGCCAACGCCGATGTGCTGCCATTCAAGTTCGGCGGCTCGGCCAGCACGGTGAAGCGGTATCTGGGCGAATTGAAGACCCTGGCCACCACTCGGCACGACGAGATCACCGAGCGGAACAAGCAGCTCGATGAAGGGGTGTTCAGCGCCACCAGCGATCCGCGCGAACCCAGCCAGCCGCCGGCCGCCGAAGTGGTACCGCCGTCTCTCAACTTTGCGCCGTTCGACAACGCCGTGACCCGCTATTCGGCCAGCGCCACCCGGTACGACTCCATCCTGGCCACGCTGTCCACGGCTGGCGGATCCCAGCTGTCAGGGGCCGTGTCACGTGGCGTCAACCAGCATCTTATTCTGGTGGAGCAGGCGCTGGCGCCGGCGCGCGGCCTGCCGACCCGGCCCTGGTTCAAGCACCAGATCTACGCACCGGGATTGTTCACCGGCTACGGAGTGAAAACGGTCCCTGCGGTACGAGAGGCCATCGAGGAAGGTCACTGGGCCGAGGCCGACAGTGCGATCTCGATCGTGGCCGAAACCCTGGACAGTGCGGCTGCGTCCATCGATGCAACGACCGCCCTCCTGCAAGGATCGAAGTGATGCATCGCCTACTACTCGCCGTAACGCTGGTCGCGGCTCCACTGGTCGGGTCCGCGCAGCAGGCACCCGATTCGCTGGTCACCTTCAATCGGTGGTTCGGCTCCGACGATTTCAAGGAGGACGGACCCGGCAACTTTCGATGGCTGCCGGACGGCTCCGGCTACACCGTGTTCGAGGCGCCGGCCGACAAGTCGCCGGGACGGGACCTGGTCCGGGTCGACGCCAAAACCGGCACCAAGGAGGTGCTGTTCCACGCGGGGCAGTTCACGCCCAAGGGGGCAGAGCACCCACTGGCTATCCGGGGCTACACCCTGTCGGCTGACGGGAAGCAGCTGCTGATCTTCACCAACACCCAGCGGGTCTGGCGGGCCAACACCCGGGGCGATTACTGGGTGCTTGACCGCAGCACCGGCGCCCTCAAGCAGCTCGGCGGGGATGCCAAGCCCTCGACGCTGATGTTTGCCAAGCTCTCGCCGGATGGCGGGCGGGTCGGGTACGTGCGGGAGAACAACCTGTACGTCGAGGACCTGGCCAGCGGGGCCATCACCCAGCTGACTCATGACGGCTCGCGCACCATCATCAACGGCACCTTCGACTGGGTGTACGAGGAGGAATTCGGCGATCGCGACGGATTCCGCTGGAGCCCGGACGGCAAGCGGATCGCGTACTGGCAGCTCGACGCGTCGGGCGTACGGGACTTTGCGCTGATCAACAACACCGATTCGCTCTACTCCTTCATCATCCCGATCCAGTACCCCAAGGCCGGCACCACCAACTCGGCGGTCAAGGTCGGTGTCGTGTCTGCCACCGGTGGGGACACCAGGTGGATGGCCGTCGACGGGGATCCCCGCAACATCTATCTGCCCCGGATGGAGTGGGCGTACAACAGCGACCAGGTCATGATCCAGCGGATGAACCGGCTGCAGAACACCCTCGACCTGCTGATGGGGGATGCCGCGACGGGGCAAGTCCATACCATTCTCACCGATCGGGACAGTGCCTGGGTCGACGTGGTCGATGATTTTTCCTGGCTCAAGAAGGGCAAGGCCTTTACGTGGGTGAACGATGCGGACGGCTGGAATCACGTCTACTCGATCGACCGCGACGGCAGTCACAAGAAGCTGCTGACGCCCGGCGCCTTTGACGTGGCGGGCGTGGTGCAGATCGACACCACCGGCGGCTGGCTCTATTACAGCGCCTCACCGCTCAATCCGACTCAGCGGTATCTCTATCGCAGCCGGCTCGACGGCAAGGGCAAGCCGGAGCGGCTGTCGCCGATGAATCAGGCCGGCACTCACGAGTATGCCGTGGCGCCGCGAGCCAAGTACGCCATGCACTGGTTTTCCTCTTTTGGTGTCCCGACCACCGTCGACCTGGTTGAACTGCCCAAGCACAAGACGCTGCGGGTGCTGGCCGATAACGCCAAGCTCAAAGCCACGGTCGCAGCGCTGGCCAAGGGCCCTGCCAACTTCGTGCGGGTCGATGCCGGCGACGGTGTATCGCTCGATGGCGTCATCATGCGGCCGCCAGGGTTTGACTCGACCAAGAAGTACCCGGTCCTCTTCTATGTATATGGAGAGCCGGCGGGGCAGACCGCCGTCGATCGTTGGGGCGGCGACTGGCTCTGGCACCTGATGCTGACCCAGCAGGGATACGTCGTGGCCACCTTCGACAATCGTGGCACTCCGACACTCCGGGGCCGAGCCTGGCGCAAGTCGGTGTATCGCAAAATTGGCGTCTATGCCAGTGAGGATCAGGCCGGCGTGGCCAGGGCCATGGGCAAGTGGTCCTGGGTCGATCCGACCCGGATCGGGGTGTGGGGCTGGAGCGGTGGCGGCTCGATGACGCTCAACCTGATGTTCCGCGATCCCGACGTCTATGCCACCGGAATGGCCGTGGCCCCGGTGCCCGATGTCCGCTACTACGACACAATCTACCAGGAGCGGTACATGGGGCTGCCGCAGGACAATCCGGAGGACTACAAGCAGAGCTCACCGATCACCTTTGCCGACAAGTTGCAGGGCAACCTGCTGGTGGTCCACGGCACCGGTGACGACAATGTGCATTACCAGGGCACTGAGGCGCTGATCAACAAGCTGGTGCAGGCCAACAAGCAGTTCAGCATGATGGCGTATCCCAATCGCAGTCACGGGATCTTCGAGGGCGAGAACACCTCGCGCCATCTGTACGAATTGCTGGACAGCTACCTGCTGAAGCACCTGGCGGCGGGGGGGAGATAGAGCTGGGGGGGCAGGGGGGCCGGGGGGCAGGTGCACCTCATCCCGAGGCGGCATCCGAGCGTAGCGAGCGGGCGGCGAGGGATCGCTTGGGGAATGAGCGTTGTCAGGCCACCCGCAGCGGGGCGGTCTGCGGAGATCTCCTCGGCTGAAGCCGAGGCTCGGCACTGGGAGCCAAGGCGACACGGACTCATCGATTAGGAGGGGTTCAAGCCGGAGACCGCGAGATGCCCCCAAATCCATAAATCCAAACATCCATCAATCCTCCGTTTCGATTTCCAGCCAGTTCTTCACTGGGTCCCTCGCTCGCTGGCGCTCGGGCTCACTCGGGATGGGGTCTCACTGCCCCCCTGCCCCCCTGCCCCCCCTTTTCCACGGGAGTGCCAGAATGCGCACTGTCACCGCACTGCTGGCCGCTTCGCTGCTGCTGCCGGTATCCGCCGGCGCGCAGGCCGCCCCGCACCCGACCTATGTCATCGTGCACGGCGCCTGGGGTGGCGCCTGGGATTGGAAGACGGTCGACTCGATGCTCACCGCTCGTGGCAGCCGGGTCTACCGCCCGGAACTGACCGGGCTGGGCGAGCGGGTCCACCTGGCCTCCCCGTCGATCACGCTCGACACCCACATCACCGACGTGGTCAACGCCATCGTGTGGGAGGACCTGCACGACGTGATCCTGGTGGGTCACAGTTATGGCGGAATGGTGATCACCGGCGTGGCGGACCGGATTCCGGAGCGGATCCGTCGGGTGGTGTACGTGGATGCCTTCCTGCCCGAGTCGGGAGAGAGCGCCATGGACCTGGCCCAGACGGCAGGGCTGGCACTCCAGCCGATGCTGCGTGACGGCTTCCTGGTGCCGCCATGGGTCGGACCGGACGCGGCAATTCCCCACGATGTGCCGCAGCCGGCCAAAACCTTCACCGACACACTCCGCCTGACCAATTCGAAGGCGCGCAGCGTGCCCGGCAGCTACATCCTCACCTTTGAGCCGGGCAAGGAGCCCGATGCGTTCCAGCCCTTCGCCGACCGCGCCAGGGCACGGGGCTGGCCTGTGGCTCGGCTCGAAGCGGATCACAACGCCCAGCGGTCGGCGCGGGCAGGGTTGGTGAAGCTGCTGCTCGAGGCGAGGTGAGCCGGCGCAGAAGCCGATTCAACAGGGCGGCAACTGAATTGACGGAGTGACGGATTGCAGGATTTGGGGGTTCAATCCGGAGACCGCTGGACGCTCCCAAATCCGGAAATCCTGTAATCCTGCCATCCCTCAATTCACCGTCCAGCAATCAATTTGCGGATTGGATTGATGGAATGACGGATTGAAGGATTTGGGG
>JBDTTF010000121.1:0-15016 GCA_039930765.1 Gemmatimonadota bacterium
TCCGATGCGACGGATCGATTCGCCGTGGTGCAAGGAGCCCTCCGTGTCTCTGTGTTTCTATCAGGCTGCTCTAATCGCGCGCCACCCGCTGCCAGGCCATCGCTCCACCGGCGAGTACCAGCGTAGCGATGAAGTAGCCCAGTGTCACCGAGGGTGTGGCCAGGCCGGTCCATCCCGCAAAGTCGAAGCCGGGCAGCGCCCCGCCATTGAGCACCAGGTAGAGGAAAAAGAGGAAGAGAGCCGCAAAGGTCTTGGGGGTTCCGGTGATGGCACCCAGCGCCACCGCCAACGAGGCTGTGAACAGGGTACCGACCAGCAGGGCAGCGGCGGAACCCGGCGCCGAGCGCAGCAGTCGCAGCATCGGAACAAGGGTAAAGAGGAGCGCCACGAGCGAAGCCGATGCCAGTTTCCACAGCGCGCGACGGGACCGGAGACGCGGCATGCCGTCGAGCATGGGACCGGCGCCCACAGCACGGTCGCGGGTCGCGATATCCGCCAGTGCCAGCACCAGCAGAAAGAAGGTGACCGGCAGCACCGCCCCGCGGAGCTTGTCGAGCGGGGCCATGAACCCCCAGGCGGAGAGGGCCACTAGCGCGAAGAGCGTGATGGGCGAGAGCATGAAGGTCACCGCCGCGTCGCTGACGATCTGGCCGCCAAACCGCCAGCGGCTCCGTCCGCCCCACGCCGCAATCGGCAGCAGCAGCCGTGTCAGCGGCTTGAGCAGCTTGCCCAGCTGGGCCAGGATTCCCTTCCCGCCCTGCTTGGCCGCGCTCCGCACTCTGGCCGGGTCGAACCGGTGGAATGACCAGAGCCCGAGCAGGAAGAGTGGCGCGGTGAGGAAGGCGGAGGCCAGCCGCGCCGTGACCAGCCCGAGCGAGACCGGGATGTGCTGGAGCACGACCGGCGCGAGCGATGGATCGAACAGCGTTGAGCCGATGCCGAGCCCCTGCCCCAATCCCTGCCGGTGCAGTTCCGCCAGTACGGTGCCCATCCCGAAGACATCGAGTGCGATAGCCCCCCAGCCCGGTTCAGCCTGGCGGCCTGCGAGCACGACACCCGCCACGCTCAGCACCACGATCCAGATGAAGAGATACAGGATGTCGCCACCGCGACCGGCCAGCAGCGGCAGGCATTCGAACGCCAGCGCAAAGGTGGCGGCAAACACCAGGCTCGGCACGATCAGCAGCAGGTAAGTGACGAGGTAGGTCAGCGGTTCGATGGCCGCTTCACCGCGGAGCAGGTGCATGGCCAGCACCCCGACCAGGTAGACCGCCACGATCGAGCCGAGGAAGACGATGTTGCCGGCCAGCTTGCCGCCCAGGTACTCGATGTTCCGGATCGGTGTGGCGGCGATGATGTACCCGGTCCCGGTCTCGAGGTCCCGGCGCAGGGCGTTGCCCACGAGGTAGAAGCCGAACAGCCCGAGAAAGAATGAGGCGAACAGGCCGGTGCTGAGCGACAGTGCGGTGGAGTTGTACACCGCCCGGTGGCCATCGACCACCATCACGGTATGGCCGAGGCGGAAATCGGGAACGACGACATACGCAAAGACGATCATCAGCAGCAGGGTGACGATCGTCGAGGTCCGCCGCCAGCGCAGCCGGACATCGGTCCTGACGATGGTCCCGATTGGTGATGCCATGCTCAGCCCACCGACCGGTTCATGGTGTGGACAAAGGCGTCCTCGAGATCGGGCTCCGCCGCCACGGCGCCGGCACCCGGCGAGTCGCCCTGCACCACCCTCACATGCACCCCATCCGCCTTGCGCACCGCATTGGAAATCCGGAGCTTCCCTCGGCGCGACTCGAACTCCTCCGAGGACAGGACCATGTCCCACACTCCGCCGCGGGCCGACTTGAGCAACTCTTCGGGTGAGGCGCAGATGACCAGTCGCCCCTGCTTCATCACCGCAATCTGCCCCGCGATCGATTCAATGTCGGAAACGATGTGCGTCGACAAGATGACCAGCTTGCCGGTGCCGATATCGGCCAGCAGGTTGCGGAACCGCAGCCGCTCCTCGGGATCGAGACCGGCGGTCGGCTCGTCGACGATGACAAGGTCGGGATCATTGATCAGGGCCTGGGCAATGCCGAGCCGCTGGCGCATCCCGCCGGAAAAGGTCCCGACCTGCCGGTTGGCGACCGTGTGCAGGTTGACCATCTCCAGCAGCGTACCCACTCGGCTCCGGTCGGTCACACCCTTGAGCGCCGCGAAGTAGGTCAGGAACTCCGCCGCCGTGAGATTGTCGTAGGTCCCGAAATCCTGGGGCAGGTAGCCCAACCGGCGGCGCAACCACTCGGGATCCGCCAGGATATCGTGGCCCTGGAAGGTGATACTGCCGGCGGTCGGGGAGGTGACCGTGGCGATCATCTGCATCAGCGTGGTCTTCCCCGCCCCATTCGGACCCAGCAATCCCAGGACTCCACCCGGAACCGAGAGCGAGAAGTCCTGGACCCCGAAGGTGCCGGAGCGGAATTTTTTCGAGACTGCGGAAAGTTCGAGCATTGGATCCTTCAAATAGGTTCCGGGTTCCGGCGAGTACGTCGAGCAAACGGGGATGTTTCAATATGAGTCCATCGCGACATTCTTGCCGCCGTAACTCGCTCGACAGCCCACCGCCGCGGCCGTAGCTTGGGAGTTCCTCCACCCGACAATCCAGATGCTGTTCCTCAGCGCGCTCCTGCTGGCGACTCCAATCGATTCCTCACTTGTGTTCAAGAAGTGCGGGGCGCCCTCGGTGCCGATCGGGGTCATCTTCAGCGCCGGGTACGCCACGTTCTCGCTGACGGACAAAGGGGTGCCGGACACCGCCTCCATCGCGCTGCCGAGCCTGGAGCGGGGGACGCCACCGGGGCTCCGCAGTGCGCTGGCGCGGCAGCTGCCGAGTTGCCGGTTCAAGATCAGCCGGTCAGCGGACCGGCGGCGGGTCCGGGCGCATGTCGCATTCACCGCTGGCCAGCTCGCCATCACCGAGATCGTTCCCGTCCCGCCGGACGACTCCCTCGGCGCGGCCATTGTGGGGCTGATGCCGCGACCTGGGGTCCGGTACACCATCGGCGACGACAGTCTCGAGGAGAAACCCGACGTCGGCTGTGATGACGTCGAGGTCATTTCGGGCGAATTCAGTAGCAACCAGCCGGTATCGGCCCAGGAAATCATCCACGAGATCGAGCGTCGGCCCCATGTGATGATCCATTTCACCGTCGCACCCAGCGGCTGGGTCGATACCGCCTCGATCCAGTTCGATGCCAGTGGAATCGGCCAGCAGGCCCAGGTGATCAAGCGACGACTGATGAAGTGCCGGTGGACGCCGGGCCGGGTACATGGCTGGCCGGTGAGCGTACGGATGGAGCGATCAGAGCGGCTCTGAATCACGGCGGAATACTCACCATACGCAGTTCATGTTCGTCCCGAGCGGAGCGAGCACTCTTCCATGATTCAGCCGAGACCTGGTTACCGCTGCATTGCTCTCACAGCCCAGCGATCCGCCCGCAACCTCACGATCACCGCAATCCGGCAGTCCAAATGCTATTCCTGACCGCGCTGCTACTGGTAACTCCAGTCGATTCCTCCCTCGTGCTCAAGAAGTGCGGGGCGCCCTCTATTCCGGTCGGGATCATCTTCAGCGGTGGCACGGTCAGCTTCAGCCTTTCCGCCGCAGGGGTGCCGGATTCTTCATCGATCAGGATCCTGCAGGTCGGCAATGGGTCAGCCGAAGGGCTGCGCAGCGCGCTGACCCGGCAACTGCCGAGCTGCCGATTCAAGTCGGTCAGACAGCACCCGGAGGGTCGCGCCGAGGCACGGGTGGCATTCGATGCCGACCTGCTCAAGATCCATGATCTGAAATGGGCGGACCCCGCCGACACCGACGCGGTCGCACTGGGCACGGAGCGGCCCGAGACCGATGAGGTCGTGGAGTTCCTGGCCGACAGCCTCGAAGAACGCCCGGCCAACAACTGCCAGGTGTTGATTCCGCGTGATGCGGTGACGACGAAGTACAAGGGCCCGCCGCGCGATACGAAAACGACAGTCACCGAATGGGCCCGTCCCAGGCCGGAGCCGAGTCCGAGCGGTGGCACCTTGCTGATGCGCTATATCGTATCTGCAGAGGGACGGGTCGATCCCGACGAGATTCAGATCGATGCGACACCTGGTCCGACCCAGAGTGCCACCGCCCGTCGCATCGTCAGCGCCTGTCGCTGGGTGCCAGGCCGGATCCATGGATTTCCGGTGGCCGTCCGAATCGCGCAGCGCCAGAAATTTTAGGAGCAACGGCAGGAGCCAATGGCGCGCCAACTGAATTTCGAGTCAGCAAGCGAGAGCGAGGGATCAACGACGTGATCCCTGTCACGTCCGGAATCGAATAGGTTCACACGACTCGGGAACGCGCTATCTTCTGAGTCCGGCCGCTCAGTTCCCGGCCCCAATTTCCCTCCACCGAGTACCGAGTGCTCCTCTCCCTCGCATTGGCCCTGGCGGCCGACAGCATCGTGGCGCGCCGCATCGTCCTGGCTCCGGCCGAATCGATCGCGACGACCGAAATCGGTGCCGGCAAGCCGGTGGTATTCGTGGCCAGCATGCTGGGCAGCGGCTATACCTATCGCAAAGTCATTCCCCTGCTGACCCAGCGCGGCTATCGCGCCATCGTCATCGAACCCCTCGGCACCGGCAACTCCTCCTTTCCCTCCAAGGCCGACTATTCGCTCACCAGCCAGGCCGATCGGGTTGGGCAAGCACTCGATTCGCTAGGCCTGACCAGTGTGATAGTGGTCGGACAGGGCATGGCGTCCTCGATTGCGCTGCGGCTGGCCTATCGCCGGCCCGACATGGTCCGCGCGGTGCTGTCAATCGACGGCGGAGTCAGCGAAGCGGCCGCCACCCCCGGGATGCGGGGGGCGGCCAAGTTTGCCGGCTTGATCAAGCTGTTCTTCGGAGTCGGTAGTATCCGGAAGCGGGTCAACAAGGACATGCGGGCCAATGCCGCCGACACCAGCTGGGTCACGCCGGAGCTGGTCGACGCCTACATCGCGGGACAGGCCCGGGACCTCGACGCCACCATTGATGTCATCAAGGCAATGGTGCACTCCAAAGAGCCTGAATCGCTGCACGCCAATCTCAACGCCTACCCGGGCCCGGTGCATTTCCTGATCGGCGCCGTGCCCCACCCGACGGCCATGCCGGACACCGAAGTCGCGATGCTGAGCACCACGCTCCGGCATTTTTCAGTCGATACCGTGGTCGGCGTGGCGCAGTACATCCAGGAAGAAAATCCCGACCGGGTCCGGGTGGCCATTGAATGGCTCGACACCCCGCCCGAGCATGTCGGGGCCGGTGTGGCTCCCGAGCCGGTGGAGCATTCGGAGATGCCCGAAGCCCAGAAGCCGGAGACGACGGGGATGGAGCGATAGCCTTCAGCCACAAGCCATCAGCCATAAGCCATCAGCTATTTGCCATTAGCCATTTGCCATTTGCCCTTCGCCTTTCGCCCTCCGCCCTCCTCCCCTCTCCGCCATTCGCGGTTCACGATTATCCTTCCGCCCCAACGACCGCACCCCCAAGGAATTCGCATGGCACTGCTGGGCATGAGAGATGTCACCATCGCATTCGGCGGACCGCCGATCCTCGAGGCCGCCAACCTCGGCATCGAGCGCGGCGAGCGAGTCTGCCTCCTGGGCAGGAACGGTGCGGGCAAGAGCACCCTGATGAAACTGCTCGACGGGTCGATCAAGCCCGATGCCGGTGAAGTCATTCGCCAGGTGGGCACCACGGTGGCTCGGCTGGAACAGGAAGTGCCAGCCGAACTGGAAGGAACGACTTTCGATGTGGTCGCGGCAGGGCTGGGAGAGACCGGCACGCTGCTGGCCCGCTACCATGATGCGGCCCACCGGGCCAGCGGTCCCGATCACGAGTCGGCGCTGCGCGAAATGGACCGGCTGCATCACGCCATCGAAGCGGCCAACGCCTGGCAGCTCGAAACCCGGGTCGAGACGGTACTCTCCCACCTCGGTCTGGAAGCCGACGCACCGTTTGCCCGGCTATCTGGCGGCCGCAAGCGCCAGACGCTGCTGGCCCGAGCCCTGGTGCGCCAGCCAGACCTGCTGCTGCTCGACGAACCGACCAACCACCTCGACGTCGAGGCCATCGAGTGGATGGAGGATTTCCTGATCGGCCGGAGCGCCACGCTGCTGTTCGTCACCCACGATCGCGCCTTTCTCCGCCGGCTGGCCACCCGGATCGTCGAGCTCGACCGCGGCAAGCTGGTGGACTGGGGCACCGACTACGACACTTACCTCGAGCGCAAGGAGTCGTGGCTGGCCTCGGAGCAGAAGGGCTGGGCCGAGTTCGACAAGAAGCTGGCCAAGGAGGAAGTGTGGATCCGGACCGGGATCCAGGCTCGCCGGACCCGGAATGAAGGACGGGTGCGGGCCCTCGAGCGGCTGCGGCTTGAGCGCCAGGCCCGGCGCGAGCGCCCCGGCACCGTCAAGCTGGTCACCCAGGAGGCCGAGCGTTCAGGCCGGCTGGTGGTCGAGGCCAGGAATGTCAGCTTTGCCCACGGCACTCGCACCATCGTCAAGGACCTGACGACCACGATCATCCGGGGCGATCGGATCGGGCTGATCGGCCCCAACGGCAGCGGCAAGACCACCCTGCTCCGCCTGCTGCTCGGCGAACTCAAGCCGGACAGCGGCTCGATCCGCCACGGCACCAGCCTTGAAGTGGTCTACTTCGACCAGCTGCGCGAACAGCTCGATCCCGATGCCACCATTGCGGACAGCGTGGCCAATGGCAGCGAGTGGGTCGAGCTCGGGGACCGTCGAAAGCATGTACTGGGCTACCTGCAGGATTTCCTGTTTCCGCCGGAGCGGGCCCGCACTCCGGTGCGCGCCCTGTCCGGCGGCGAGCGGAACCGGCTGCTGCTGGCCCGGCTGTTCACCCGGCAGTTCAACGTCCTGGCGCTCGACGAGCCGACCAACGATCTCGACATCGAAACGCTGGACCTGCTCGAGGACCTGCTGGTGGAATTCTCCGGCACCCTGCTGGTCGTGAGTCACGACCGGCAGTTCCTCGACAACGTGGTCACCAGCACCCTGGTCATGGAAGGCCAGGGCAAGGTCGGCGAGTATGTCGGCGGCTACAGTGACTGGGTCAGCCAGCGTCCGGCACCGCCGAGCAGTCAGTCGCAGCCGGTGAAGCAGACGTTTACGGGAAGTATTGCCACGCCGAAGGCGGAGAAGAAGCGAAAGCTCAGTTATAAGGAAAGCCAGGAACTGGCGGGGCTGCCGGACCAGATCGAGCAGCTGGAGCGGGACCGGGCCGAGCTGTTTGCCTCGCTGGCCGATCCGAAGCAGTTGAGGGGTGGCAAGGCCGCCCAACTCTCCGCTCGGCTCAAGGAGCTGGATTCGGCGGTGGCCAAGGCGACGGGGCGGTGGGAGGAGCTGGAGAGCTTGAAGCAGCCGTAAGCTGAACAGCCGGAAGTCGGCAGTTGGGAGTTGGGAGTTGGGAGCCAGATCGGGAGTTGAGAGTTTCTTGCGATGATCCGAAATGCCGTGGTGTGCCCGGCCCAGTTCCTGCCGCCGGCAATGCAGGTGCGCTGGCTGTGCCACGGCGGGGATATCATCTTGATTGTGGCCGATGGATGAGCCCGTGAACCGGTGGCATGATCTGGAGGAGTAGCATGCAACGATTGACTACAACGCTGGTCGCGGCACTGGCGCTCGCGACCGTGCACCCGACCGCTGCGATGGCCCAGGCGCCGGCTCGACCGGAGCTGTTCGGCGCCGGAGTCTTTTCCACCGGCAACTGGGATTTCTTTTTGGCCCTCTCGCCGGACCAGAGTCATGCCTGGTTCTGCCAGGCCAACGACAACTTCACCGAGTACCGGATCTTCCAGACCCACACGAACGCCGCTGGGCATTGGGCCAAGCCGGTGGCGCCCCGATTCGCGGCCGATTGGGGCAACGCCGATCCACATCTGAGTCCCGATGGCAAGGTGCTGTATTTCATCTCCAACCGTGCCACGCCCGAGGATAACGGCTCCAAGCCGGCCTTTCATGTCTGGTCGGTCGACCTGGCCGCCGGCAGCGACAAACCGGTGCGGCTGCCGGCTCCGATCAACATCCCGGGCAGCGACGACTGGTCGCCGTCGATTGCGGCCAATGGTGATCTCTATTTCGGCTCCGACCGCACCGCCGCGCATCCCGGGTTCAACATCTGGGTGGCACACCGGACCCCGGCCGGGTATACCACGATCGAGGAGCTGGGCGATTCGATCAATACCGCCGGCAACGAAGTCGAGCCGTGGATTGCGCCAGATGGCAGCTACCTGATCTTCAGCGGCACCGCGCGGTCAGACAGCACCGGTCAGTACGATCTCTACCTGAGCCGGCGGGTCAATGGAGTCTGGCAGGCCGCCCATCCGGTGCCGGGTGGGATCAACACGGCCAAATCGGAGTTCAACCAGAGCGTCTCCCCCGACGGCAGATGGCTGTACTTCAGCAGCGACCGGCCCCTCGCCGGTACGATCGGCGAACGGATCGATTTCCCGCGCAACGACTTCTCGATCAACGGAATCGGCAATGGCAAGGGTGATATCTACCGGGTGCCGATGAGCGTGCTTGGGCTCTGAGGCCGGGTGGGACGGGTAAGCCGGATGCGGCAGGTGGGATGGACAGTCAGGCCGACGGGCGTGTCGACGGGCACAGCGGGACAGAATTGGCAGGACTATACTCCGTGACCCCATGCCGGTTGACTCGGGGAACGGAGGATTGATCTGTGACTCATCAGTTCACTATGGCGGCGCTGCTGGCCGCCTGCGTCATAACTGGCTGCGATCGTTCGAAGTCCCCCTCCCGCTCGGCCGCGCCTGACAGCACCAGCGCCGACAGTGCGACCACGACCCCGCCGGTCCAGACGACCCGGCCAGCCGATACCACCACGACGACAGCACCTTCCACCACACCGAACTCCTCGTCCGGTGCCGCGTCCAGCGCTTCGTCCGATGCGCCACCGCCGCTGCGAGACGCCTATCACACCGCGCCGCTCGATACGGTCAGCGCCAAGGTGTATGCCGGCTGGAAGTACTACAACCTCAACTGCTCCCGTTGTCACGGCGAGGACGTGCAAGGCACCACCATCGCGCCGCACCTGATCATGTCACTCAAGCCCGACGGCACGATCCCGAATGAAGGGATATTCCTATCCACCGTCTGCGGCGGCCGCCCCGAGAAGGGGATGCCGGCCTGGTGCACGATCGGACTCAGCACCGCCCAGATCGATACGATCTATTCCTATGTAAAGGGCCGGAGCGACGCCAGGCTCCACCCCGGGCGGCCCGCGCTCAAGTAGTTCCTTCCGATCAGTGGGGCGGCCGGAACCGGCCGCCCATCGCTTTCCCTACCCCCTACCATTGATGGTAGTAGCCGGGCTGGCCGCCCTCCAGGCGGACTCCACCCACCCTTGGGACGATGACGGCAGGAAGTCCACCTCCCGTTTTATCATTCCTGCCATGCAGATCCGACTGGCAGTTCCGACCGACGGCCCGCGCGTGGCCGAGATCTATCGGCCCGCGGTGCTGGGCAGTACGATCTCCGTGGAGCTCGACCCGCCAACTGGCGAGGAGATGGCCCGCCGAATCACCGAGACCAGCCACCGATTTCCCTGGTTGGTGGCCGAGACCGACCGGGTCATCGGGTTTACGTACGCCGGCCCGCACCGCACTCGGCCGGGATACGCCTGGTCAGCCGAATGCACGATCTACACCGACACGCTGGCTCCGCGCCAAGGAATTGGCCGGGCGCTGTACACCAGCCTGTTCGAGCTGCTGCGGCTGCAGGGATACCAGAACGTCTACGCCGGCATCGTCGAGGCCAATCCGGCCAGCACTGCCTTTCACCTGGCGATGGGATTCGAACTGGTGGCCGAATATCGGGAGGTGGCCTTCAAGCATGACCAGTGGGTCAGCTCGGGCTGGTACCACCTGTCGCTGGGCGATCATCCGATCCCACCGGCCCCGGTGGTTCCGTTGCCAGAGTTGATCGGAACCGCCGGCTTTGCGAGGGCGCTCCACCCTCAACCCGCCAGATAGAGGTCCGACGTTCGGGAAGGATTCCGTCTCGCGGTGTGGTCAGTGCCGGCCCTGAGACGTCAGAAGCAGACCTCAACCGTTGCGGGCACCTCCATGAACCGAATCACCACCCTGGCGCTGCTGCTGCCCTGCTTCGTCGCCTGCCATGAGGCGGCGGAGTCCGTGACACCCAACGGCGCCAGTCCGGAAATCAGGGCCGCAATCCAGGCCGGTGATGAAGCGTGGTCTCGAGCCGACATCGCGGGAGACACTTCCGCCATGCGCGCACTCTACGTCGAGGACATGGTCAGCATGCAGGCGGACACGACCGACCTGGTCGGCCGGGACGCGATGGTGGCCGACCTGGCCCATGGCTTCGCGGCCCGGAAGGACACCATCCTCAAGATCGAGACCGTGATCGTAAGCCTGGAACAGGCCGGTGACCTGGCCTGGGAATCGGGTCACGTCACCCTGACCCGCCGCAATCGCGATTCCGTGAATGCCATACCGAGGAGCGCCCGGTTCAAGTACATCACCTTCTGGCAGCGCGGTGGCGACGGGAAGTGGCGGATTCGCCGGGACCTTGGCGTTGGGGATCCGATTCCGAAGTGAGTCCGCGGCACCACCGGGTTCCGCATTGGTGGTAAAGAGTTCGCGGTACACGGTTCACTGTTCACGGTTCGTCGCGAGCGGAGCGAGTGATCGCTCTTCGAGTGCTGAGTGGCAGGTTCCGCGTTCCACGTTCAGGGGTCACGGTTTCGGGCGTCGGTTGGGATGCCGACGGCGGTCAGCTCGGTTCATGCGCTGGTCAAATAGCAGCGGCGATGCCCCGAGTCTCCCGGATTCCTATCATGAGGGAACCTGCCAAGCCGTCGCCGTGCCGGGAATTGTCAGTCTAGCTTCCCTGGTCAACCCCACCAGGAATTGATGGCGGAACCCGGAACCTGCCCGATACCTTGCTGGCCTCCCCGCACTGAGAAAGCATCCCCGATGTGGACTGTCGAACACTCGATCGAAACCACGGCTCACCCCGGAGCGGTCTGGCGCCTCTGGACCGCTGTACCGGGCTGGAAGAGCTGGAACGCGGGCATCGAATCGGTTGTGATTCATGGCCCATTCCGGTCCGGCACCCGGATCTCGATGACGCCAGCCGGTGCTTCGCCGGTCGAGATGACCCTGGGCGAGGTCCGGGTCAACGAGTTGTTCGTGGACCAGACCCCGATCGAGGACATCCTCGTCACCGTGTATCATCGGATCGAGCAACTTGGCGCCGGGCAAAGCCGAATCACGTATCGGATGGAAATCACCGGCCCCGGCGCCGATACCCTCGGTGCCGAATTGGGTCCGATGATCTCGGCTGATTTCCCCGAGGTGCTGGCCGCGCTGGCGCAGCGGGCCGAAGGCCGCTAGTCGCTCGATGGCCAGGCAATCCCGCTCGACCCAGTTCCTCGACGTTGGCGGGCTCCATGCCGACCGGAGTCAGCCGCTCCACACCCGGCTCGCGCTTAGGCTCCGCAACGCGATCCTGGCGGGCAATTTTCCCGCCGGCAGCCGGCTGCCATCCACTCGGATCATGGCCCAGGACGTCCAGGCCTCTCGGCCCACGGTCGAGCGGGCCTTCGACGAGCTCAAGGCCGAGGGATTCCTGGTGCGGCGTCGGGGTTCGGGCACTTTCGTGGCGGAACACCTGCCCGAGCGGGAGCAATTGCCGCGGAGAACGGCGCGGGTGCACTCGATGCCGACGGCGCCCCGATTGTCCCACCGGGGCCGAGTGTTCGCCGGATATCGGGGCCACGGCCAGCCGCTGGTGGGGCGGGCCTTTACTCCCTCGATCCCGGCCGCCGATCTCTTCCCGCGCCAGGTGTGGAGCCGGCTGCTGAGTCGAGCGGTGAAGCGGTCCGGCACCGATACCTGGGCCTACGGCGCCAGCGCCGGGCAGCCCGAGTTGCGGGCAGCCATCGCGGCGCACATTGCGGGTGCGCGTGCGGTGGCGTGTTCACCGGACCAGATCATCGTGCTGAGCAGTGCCCAGCAGGCGGTCGACCTGGCGGCGCGCGTCCTGCTCGACCCTGGCCAGGCGGTGTGGGTCGAGGATCCGGGATATCCACCCGCCATGCGTCTCCTGGCGGCGGCTGGCACCCGTGTGGTGCCGGTACCGGTGGGACCGGACGGCCTCGCGGTGGACGAGGCACTGACCTTTGCGACCGATGCCCGGATGGCCTACGTCACCCCGTCGCACCAGTATCCCGGAGGCGGCTTGATGACGCTGGAGCGTCGCCAGGCGCTGCTGGCCTGGGCCGCCACGAGCGAGGGATGGATCCTCGAGGACGACTACGACGGCGACCTGCGCTACTCGGGCCGCCCGCTGGCGTCGCTCCAGGCGCTGGACACCCACGACCGGGTGATTTACGTGGGGACCTTCAACAAGATGATGTTCCCCGGGCTCCGCATCGCCTTTATGGTGGCGCCACCGGACCTGGTCGAAGCCTTCGTCAATACCAAGCATCTGCTGGACGGCCATGCGCCCGGCCACACCCAGGCGGCGCTGGCCGAGTTCATCGATGAGGGGCACCTGGCCACCCACCTGCGCCGCGTGGTGGGAGAGTATGACAGGCGGCGGCTCGCGCTGCTGGCGGCGCTCGAACCGCTGAGCGACGAACTCGAGATCGGACCAGCCGACGCGGGGCTTCACCTGGCGACCTATCTTCGCCATCCGATCGACGACGCGGCGGTCGCCGCCGACTGCGCCAGGAAGGGCGTCGACCTCGACCCACTCTCCCGCTTCTACCTGGGCCAGCCGCGCTCGGGGTTCGTGCTGGGGTTCGCCTGCACCCGTCCGGCCCAGACCCAGGTGGCCATGGCCACCGTCACCCGGACGATTCGGGCCCACATCAAGGCATTGCCCCGCCAAGTGGTTCGCTGACACCTCTCGAAGTGGCCATTGGTCCGACCCGATCGTGACCCCACCTTTGGCGGCATCCTTTACCGCTATCGGGAATGCGCAGACTCCGCGTCGCACCGCTCCTCGTCTCCCTCCTCTGCATCATCGGATCGTCCGCGACAGCCCAGGTGGCCCAGCGCCCCAGGCTGACGATGGGCGCCTCCCATTTCATCTTTGCCCGCTACGCCAGCGTCGGCGCCTCGGCGATGTACGCGGGATACAGTCTGGGCCCCGCCGGCCTCGTCATCGGGCTGGTGGACAATCCCAGGAGCACCTATCGCGAGTTGATCGCCGGCGGATTTACCCGGGTAGCCCGTGGCAACCAGGGGGCCACGATGGCGGTGACCTATGCCAGTGCCTCCGACGCGCCGTACATCCAGGTCTATGTCAATCCGTCGCTCAGCTATGGCCGGCTTTCGCTGTCGGGCAGCGCGGAGCAATATCTGCCCCTGGATGGCGACGGCACGCGGGAGCTCGATTTCAACCCGGTGACCCTGCTGCTCCGGCTTCACCGGCTGATTTCGGTGGGCGCCGCGTACACCGTGGCAATGCCTCATGGCAGTGAGACCAAGCAGCGCCTCGGCCCTGCGGTGGAGTTGACCATTCCCCATGGCACCCTGGCGGTCGAGGTGCTCCGCAACCTGAACCGGGGGGTCGCCGAGGTCCGGGTGGCACTCACCACGGCATTTTGAGACCGGAAATCGTGTCAGAGTGTGGTCAGGAGTGGCCCGCAGCACTCTGACAGGCGGACCGGAGGCAAAGCGCTAGACTGGGAGGAGCAGTGCACCCCAACCGGAGCATTCCGCGTGGCCCGCCAGCGTATCGAGTCGGTCGACCTGCTCCGAGGCGTCATCATGATCGTGATGGCCCTCGACCACACCCGTGATTTTTTCGGCATCCCGGGCCAGAACCCGATCGATCTCGGGACCGCATCGCCGGGGCTGTTCCTCACCCGGTGGATCACTTTTTTCTGCGCTCCGGTTTTCTTCCTGCTGACTGGCACCGGGGCGGCGCTGTCGCTGGGCCGGAAATCGCCGGCGGAGCTGTCGCGATTCCTGGTCACTCGAGGGGTGTGGCTGATCTTCCTCGAGCTCGTGGTGCTACGCTGCTTTTCCTACCAGTTCAACTTCGATTTCCGGGTCACCCTGCTGCTCGTGATCTGGGCGCTGGGCTGGGCCATGATCGCGCTGTCGGTGCTGAGCCGGCTGCCGGTCAGCGTCATCACGATCCTGGGCGTCGGACTGGTGGCGGGGCACAACCTGCTCGACGGGGTACAGTGGGACTCGCCGATCTGGGCCATCCTGCATCGGCCCGGATTCGTGCTCAATGGCGAGCGGGTGGTGTTCGTGGCCTACCCGCTGATTCCGTGGATCGGGGTGACGGCACTGGGATTCTCGCTGGGCTGGATCTACCGGTGGGAAGCGGCGAGGCGGCGGACCTTCCTGCTGCGGCTCGGCACGGCGCTTTCGGTCGGCTTCCTGCTCATCCGCGGGCTCAACCTCTACGGCGATCCCAATCCGTGGGAGCCTGGACGCGACCAGCTGTACACTGCGCTGTCCTTCCTGAACGTCAACAAGTACCCGCCCTCGCTTTCATTCCTGCTGATGACGCTGGGGCCAGCCCTGCTGCTGCTCGCAGCCCTGGAGCACGGCACACCCGCCTGGCTGCGCCCGGCGCTGGTGCTCGGCAAAGTCCCGATGTTCTACTACATCGTTCACTTTACCCTGCTCCACTTCCTGGCCGTGATCTTCTGTCTGGTCCGCTACGGCTCGGCCCACTGGATGTTCGAGTCGCCGGACCTTGGCCACTATCCGTTCAGCCCGCCACCGGACTGGGGTTACGGGTTGCCGGTCGTTTACCTGCTCTGGGTGGCAATCGTGTTCATGGTGTATCCATTGTCGCGCTGGTTTGCAGGTGTTAAACAGCGGCGGAGCGATTGGTGGCTGAGTTATCTGTAGGCGGACGGGCGGACGGGCGGACGGGCGGACAGGCGGACAGGCGGACAGGCGGAC
>JBDTTF010000122.1:0-9566 GCA_039930765.1 Gemmatimonadota bacterium
CGGTTCAAGTTGCAGTTCAACCGGTAATCATCGGCAGGTCGACGCCCCGCTCGCGAGCGGTATCGATGGCCAGGTCATAGCCGGCATCGGCATGGCGCATGACCCCGGTGCCGGGATCGGCGGTCAGCACCCGCTGCAGCCGGCGCCCGCCGGACTCGGTGCCGTCCGCCACGATGACCATGCCGGAGTGAATCGAGTACCCGATGCCGACCCCGCCACCGTGATGGAGCGACACCCAGCTGGCGCCGCAGGCGGTATTGAGCATGGCATTGAGCAGCGGCCAGTCGGCAATAGCGTCGGAGCCGTCCTTCATGGCCTCGGTTTCCCGGTTGGGTGAGGCCACTGAACCGGTATCGAGATGATCGCGGCCGATGACCAGCGGCGCCTTGACTTTGCCCTTCTGGACCAGCCAGTTGAACCGCTGCCCCATCTCGGCCCGCTCGCCATACTCAAGCCAGCAGATCCTGGCCGGCAATCCCTGGAAATGGACCTTTTCCTGGGCTTTCCTGATCCAGCGGATCAGTGGCTCGTTGTTCGGGAAGGTGTCGAGCACCGCCTGGTCGGTGACGGCAATGTCGGCCGGGTCACCGGACAGCGCGGCCCAGCGAAACGGCCCGGCCCCGCGGCAGAACAGCGGCCGGATGTACTCCGGCACAAAGCCGAGAATGCCGAAGGCCTTGGCCATGCCGCGATGATCGGCCACCTGGCCGCGCAGATTGTTGCCGTAGTCGAACACGATGGCGCCCATGCCCTGGAGGTCGAGCATGGCCTGCACGTGGGCCTGCATCGAATCGAGGACCCGAGACTCGTAACCCGCAGGATCGCGGTCCCGCAGCTCGGCCGCAACACTCAGGGAAAGTCCGGCCGGGATATATCCGACCCGGAGATCGTGCGCGCTGGTCTGGTCGGTGACCACGTCGGGCACGAGGCCACGGCTGACCAGCGCCGGCAGCACCTCCGCAATGTTGCCAACCAGTCCCACCGAGAGCGGCAGCTTGCCGGCGCGGGCCTGCTTGACCAGCTGAATGGCCTCTTCGAGGTCGGTGCAGATCCGGTCACAGTAGCCGGTATCGACCCGGCGCTGGATCCGGGTGGCATCGACATCAACCCCGAGGAAGGCGGCCCCGTTCATGGTAGCGGCCAGCGGCTGAGCGCCACCCATGCCACCGAGTCCACCGGTGACGACAAGACGGCCGGCCAGGGTGCCGCCGAAATGCTGGCGGGCACATTCGGCGAAGGTCTCGTAGGTGCCCTGCAGGATTCCTTGGCTGCCGATGTAGATCCAGCTGCCGGCGGTCATCTGCCCGTACATGGTCAGGCCGAGAGCATCGAGCCGCCGGAACTCATCCCAAGTGGCCCAGCGAGGCACGATGTTGGCGTTGGCCAGCAACACCCTCGGCGCCTCGTCGTGGGTCCGGAACACTCCCACCGGCTTGCCACTCTGGATCAGCAGCGTCTCATCATTTTCCAGCCGGCGCAGGGTGGCGACGATCTTCTCGTAGCACTCCCAGTTCCGCGCCGCCTTCCCTCCCCCGCCGTACACGATCAGATCCTCGGGGCGCTCGGCCACGTCGGGATCGAGGTTATTCATCAGCATGCGGAGCGCGGCTTCCTGGTGCCAGCCTTTGCAGGACAGCGTGGTGCCGCGGGGGGCGCGAACGAGGTGAGGGGTGGCGAGAGTGGCCATGGGGGAATTTTAGCGGGAGACGACAAGGGGGGGCAGGGGGGCAGGGGGGCAGCGGGGCAGCGGGGCGGCGGGGCGGCGGAGCGGCGGGGCGGCGAAGCAAACCAGTAATTCCCTGCCCCGACCGATCGGCTTCCAGCTTTCCGACTGACCGACCTTCCGGAAGATTTCAGCTTAGTCCAGCAACACCCGCCAGCAGCCGATCCACCTCCTCCTCGGAGGTGTAGCAGGCGCAGCCGGCACGAACGATCCCGTCGGCGCTGTGGCCCAGTCGGTCGACCACGGTGGTCGCGTAGAAATCGCCATGGGAAACGAAAACGCCCTGGGCCACGAGGCGGCGAGCGACCTGCTCTGCCGGAACTCCGGCGAGCGCAAAGCTGACGGTCGGGGTACGCGGACTATCGGGCGCGACTCCGAAACGCGTCACCCCGGCAATGCTTCCCAGACCTTCCCACAGTCGGCGGACCAGGCGGTCGCCCTCCTGATGCAGCGAGCGGAAGCTATCGACCAGCTTCTGGCGCCGAGTGGTGCCCTTGCCGAGGGAGGCCAGAAAATCGACGGCGGCCGCGGCGCCGACGATCCCTTCATGGTTCTGGGTGCCGGTCTCCATCTTTTCGGGGGCGGTTTCCGGTGCCGGAGCCAGTTTCGGAATCTCGAGTGCCTCGAGCAGCGCCCGCTTGCCGAACAGGACGCCGAGGTGCGGGCCGTAGAACTTGTACGGGGAGCAGGCCAGGAAATCACAGTCGAGGGCGCCCACGTCCACCAGGCTGTGGGGGGCATAGTGGACGGCGTCGACGAAGCAGAGTGCGCCTACGGCGTGGGCCAGCTTGGCGGCGGCGGCAACATCGCTGATGGTACCGAGCGCGTTCGAGGCGGCACCGATGGCGAGCAGGCGCGTCTTCGGGCTGATGGCCCGCTCGAGGGCGGACCAGTCGGTCTGATTCTTTTCAGAGTTGAGCGGGACCAGTCGGATGGTCACCCCGCAATCCCGTTCCAGCGCCCGCCACGGGGCAATGTTGGCGTGGTGATCGAGCTCGGTGAGCACGATCTCGTCGCCCGGGCCCCAGGCCCGGCCGAGGCCGCGGGCCAGGTGGAAGGTCAGGGTGGTCATATTGGCGCCGAAGGCAATTTCCGCCGGGCTGGCGCCGAGGAAATCGGCCAGCGCCTGCCGGGAGGCCGACAGCAGGGCATCGGTTTCCTGGCTGGTCGGGTAGGCCCAGTGGGTGTTGGCGTTGTGGTGGAGCAGGTAGTCGCTGATGGCATCGACCACCGACTGCGGGACCTGCGTGCCCCCGGGCCCGTCGAAGTAGGCAATGGGGTGGCCCTGCTGCAACCGCCCGAGTGCGGGAAACTGGGAGCGGATTCGATCGAGGCTGATGGGCACCGCGGATTATCCTTGGGAAGGTCGGCCAGCACCTGTCCTGCCACGGGGTTCAGTGTGGCTTGAGCAGGAACAGATGATAGCCTGAAATCGATGTAGTGGAATCCTTGATCAGCTGGGCAGCAGCCAGCCCGCTCTCGATCTGCCGCCACCCTGGCACCAGGTGAAACCGGGTCAGCGCCATGGCGGCCACCGAATCGACCGGCACTCCACCGGTATCAGGCGCGACTCGGACGATCGACAGCCGCGGCGTGGTGCGAGCCGCGTAATACTCCATCGTTTCATTCATGTAGCCGGGGACCGCGCCCACCACGCTGCCGGCGGGTAAGCGGGCCGCGAGCCAGGCCAGGGCCCCGCGGGTGTCGTCCTTCCGATAGCGGGAATTGGTGAACCACTGAAGGTCAGACCAGAGGGACAGCCCCACCCCGAGTATCAGCGCGCCGGTGAACACCCGGCGCGGGGCGGCGGCCGCAGCGACCGCCAGCAAGCCCATGGCGCCGAGCAGGCCGGGCAAGGCGTAGCGCACATTGAATGGAAAGGCCGAGAACATCGACGCGGCCAGGATCTGGAGCGGCGGCAGCAGGGCCAGCGCCAGGAATTCCCAGCGGAATTTCGGCCGGTACTTGAGGATCAGGACTGCCCAGCCCACCAGCGCGACGAGCACCAGTCCCGCCTGGGCCCACCAGGTCCGTAGCGCATTCACCGCCCCCATGGTCTGCAAGTCGCGGGTGCCCGGGCCGAACGAATAGCCCGCCAGGTACGCGTAGGCGGTGTAGCCGAGCTCGACGCCGGGGATGCCCCGGTGCTCCTCTGGCGGGTGCTCGTGCCCTGGAATTGAATGGGCAATCCCGAGTGCGGTGACACACACGAGCCCTGAGACCACCGCCAGCGGCCCGAGCAACAGCCGGCGCCGCTCCGAGAGCAGGACCCAGATCCAGGCCACTGGCAGGATGGCGCCGGCCACGGGATTGACGAACAGACCGGTCAGAAGCGCAACGGCAAATCCGGCCCAGTTCCCCGCCCCACCGGTGCGGATGGCCCGGGCCAGCGCCAGCAGTGCGGCGGCACAACAGAACGTCAGCAGGGCGTAGGCCCTGGCCTCCTGCGAGAACCAGAGGTGCAGCGGATTGAACGCCAGGAATATTCCACCGACCAGCCCGGCCACCAACGAGCCCGACAGCTCCGCCACCAGCATGGCCAGCAAGGGAACGGTGAGCGCCCCGGCCACGGCGGACAGCAGCCGCAGGGCGCGCTCGGACTGACCGGCCCCGGCCATGACAAAATGGAGCAGCCAGAAATAGAGCGGTGGACTGTTGCTGTGATTGGCCGCCACCGCCGGGATCTGGCCCAGCGGAAGGATGGCAGTGTTGAAGGTGGCCACCTCGTCGTGCCACAGGCCGTTCTGGCCCAGCAGCAGCAGTCGGAGCAGCAGCGAGGCGGCGCCGAGCAGCCAGAGTGAACGACGCCACTGGGCCGGGGTCACGCCGCCATGACCTGCTTGAGATGGTCGGCCAGGCGCAGGGTGAGCTGCACGATGGTGACGTTCGGGTTGGCGTAACCGCCGGTGGTGAACACCGAGCTGCCCGCGAGGAACAGATTGCTGATCTCGTGGGCCCGGCAGTTGGCATCGACTACGCCGCGGGTCGGATCGGCCGACATCCGGGTGGTGCCCATGTGGTGCGAGTGGGTATAGATGTGCTCACGCCAGCGGCCACCGAATCCGTCCTTCGGATACACCATCCGACCGACGCCGGCTGCCTGGAATGCCCGGTCGAGCCGCTCGACATTCTGCCAGATGGCTGCAAAGTCGAACTCGGTGAGTTTCCAGTCGAGCTGGACCCGGGGCATGTTGAGCCGGTCCCGCTCGCCAGTCAGGGTAATGCGGCTGTCGGGATTGGGCACCTGTTCCGCCCGCACGATCAGCGCGTAGGAGCTGCCGAAGAGCAGCGGCAGATTGGCCAGCACCGTTTCAGCCGCCACCGCGATCTTGCGCGACATCTGCACCCCGGCCCGCTGCGCCTTGACCCGGGCCAGGGTGAATGGGGTACGACGGAGGAGGGTGGCGCCGATATTCAGAGTCTGTTCCCGGCGGACCACTGCCTCGCTCAGGAAGAAGGCCGCCTGGGCGCCTTTCCGCTGAATCTTGTCCTCGTCGTACGCCGACACATCGACCTGTTTGCCCGACAGTTGCAGATGGCCGAAGTTGATCCCGGGGTGCTCCATGAAATAGCGGCCCACCAGGTCCCGGCCGTTGCAGAGGCCCTGCTGCCTGACCCGATTGGAGGCCAGGAGCAGCCGGACATTCTCGATACCGCCGGCGGCCAGCACCACAATCCCTGCCCGAACCTTGAAGCGGTTGCCGCTCAGGGTGCTGACCTCGACTCCGGTGATCCTATCCGATTCGGCCCCGACCTCGAGTTCGGTCACGTTGGCGTGGAGGATGGCCTTGATGCCCGGCGCGTCGGCCAGTTCCTGACGGTACGCCTCTCCCCATCGAGTGGGAGGACTGTAGTAGTAGTACCCGGTGATGGCATCGGCGGGCTTGAGCGGCATGATGCCAGGCGTGCGGAGCAGCTCGGCCGGATCGGGTCGGTAGTTGGGCGTGGCCACCTGCTGCACCGCGTGGGCCCGATCGGTGAACGGCTTGAGGTCATCGATCGAGATCGGCCAGCCGCTGTGGGGCACCCAGCTCCGGGCCTCGAAGTCGATGGCCTCCAGCGGCTGCAGCCAGCCACCCCAGGCGTTACTCGAGCCGCCGAGAAAGCGCTGGCGGCAGACATCGAGTGGCGGATGCGGCTGACCTCGGCGCTGGCCTTCATACAGCGTCTGGGTGGCACCCTGATAATCGAAGCCACCGGCTTCGAGCAGGATGACCTTGCGGGTGCCAGTGCGGAACTCACGAGCGAGCGTGATGCCGGCCACCCCGCCGCCGATAATGCAGAGGTCGGCGTCGAGAGTCTGGCCGGCGGGAAGGTCGTGAGCGTCAAGCAGCATTCGTGGTGTCTCCATTCAATTTTGTGGCCCACCACTGGCGGGCGACCAGCCAGACAAAAGTCACATTGCCGAACAGGTACCGGCGCCAGAGCCGGCGCGGCTCGGTGACCAGCCGGAAGAACCATTCCAGTCCCGATCGCTGCATCCAGCCGGGCGCCCGCCGCACCATTCCCCCGACGAATTCGAAGCTGACCCCGATCCCCAGTGATACCGGCACTCCGAGGGCCAGCGCATGCGCCGCAATCCAGCGCTCCTGCTTGGGGGCGCCCAGCCCGACGAAGAGAAGATCGGCCCGCGCGGCCTTGACCACTTCATCCAGACGGGCCAGCTCAACCGGATCGGCGTCGAAGCCGAATGGTGGGCAGCTGGTTCCCGCGATGATCAGCGAAGGAAAGCGACGGACCAGCTCCGCGGCCGCGGCATCCGCCGCGCCAGTCCGGCCACCGAAGAGGTACACCCGGAGTCCGGTGTGGGCCGCTCGTTCACAGAGATTGACGAACAGGTCGGTGCCGTTGACCCGCTCGGGCAGCGGGGTGCCCAGGACTCGAGAGGCCCAGACCAGCGGCATGCCATCAGCCACTGACAGCATGGCCCCACGATAGATATCGCGAAAGGCCGGGTCCTGCTGCAGCTGCACCAGGTGGGCGGCATTGGGTGTCACGACGTAGCTCGGAGGTCCACCGGCCTGGGCCCGGGCAATGATGGCGGAAACCGATTGCGCCATGGTGCAGGCGTCGACCGGAGTGCCCGCCACTACCACTCGGCGCCCCTGCCACGGCGCCGCCACCGATTCGGTGTTGAGCGGAGTGGCGGTCATCGAAGGAGAAACCAGCGCCAGAGTCGGACAAAAGCCGAGCGGGGGAGCACAGCGGCCAGCGACCAGAATCCCAGCTGCTGGATCTTCTGGCCGGGGCTGAACCAGGGGTCGCCGAGGATGGCCGATCCGAAATCGCGAAAGGTCCGGAACCGGTCGATGATCGAGCCGGTCAAGCACGCCAGGGCAAAGCGGGCCCGCTGATAGTAGGCATTGTGGACCAGGACCGGGCCCAGGCCGAAGTGCCCGGTGATGGTTTCCTGCAGGTCGAGCTGGCGCCGGAGCCCTTCGCCATTGGACATTCGCTGGAGATACATGCTGCTGGGATGAATGCGGTACTCGCCCAGGGGATCGCCGAGGGCCAGGATCGGGCCGGCCAGGCAGGCGCCGAATCCGAAGTAGTAGTCGGCGGCCGAGGAAAATTTCCGGGTCGGGGTTGGCAGCAGCGACCGGAAGACATCGGCCCGGAATACCATGCTCGAGGCCGTGCCGACGGCCAGCCGCCCACTGTGGCGCATCGGCTCGCGGAGATCCCCCGAGGGGAGATAGCCCCCCCGGGGCCACAGGCCGCCGGTCCGGCGGCCCTGCGAGTCGATGATGTACTGGGCGTGATTGAGCAGCGTGGCCTCGGCATCCGCGTCGAGCGCCCGGAGCGCGGTGGCCAGCTTGGCAGGAAGCCACCGGTCGTCGGAATCCAGCAGCGCGATATACCGGCCCCGGCAGCTCGGCGCGCCCGCCTCATACGCGGCGGACTGTCCGGCGTTCTCAATCCGCATCAGGTGAAATCGACCCGACAGCCGGTCCTGGTGGTCCTGACACCAGGCCTGAGCCGCCTCGCCGGTTCCGTCGGTGGAGCCATCATCGACGATGACGACTTCCCAGTCGCCGCAGGTCTGGGCCAGCACCGAATCCAGCGCTTCCGCGATGTACGGTGCGTGGTTGTGGGCGGCGATGAGGATAGAAAACGCTGGGGCATCGGTCACCCGTCTTGTCGTGCGTCAGTTGCGGATGTCACCGACTCAGCCGCCTCCGCACCGCGGCCAAGGGGCGCTCTATCAGCAGGTAGATCCCGAGCGAGAGAAAGAGTGTCGCAATCAGCGCCAGAACTGCACCGGTGACTTTCGGGAATCCGAGCCCTTCCTGAAAAGCGTGGAGCGCGCACAGGTGGATCAAGTAGAGCGAATATGACAGCACTCCGATTCCCCGGACCCATGACCAGTTGAGGATCCTTCCGGCTCCCCACTCGGGAAAACGGATCGCCGTCACGAATACCGGCACCAGCGCCACCCCTTGAAGGCTGTATCGGATGGTCTCACGAAACGCGTCCGACCTGATAACGAACGTCAGGAGGAGGCAGGCCACACCGAGCGGAAGCAGCACGAACTTCCAGGTCTGATCCTGGAACCGGCTCGAGTCCTTCGACGGGTTGCCGTAGAGCGCCAGGGCACAGCCGAAGAGGAGCGAATCGATGCGGGTGTCGGAGCCCATGTAGGTCCGGATCGGGGGACTACCCATCCCGAGCACCAGAACCGTGCGCCATGCGAGGACAGCGACGCAGATTCCCCAGAGCAGCGTCGCCTGGTTCTTGGCCGACAGGCGCCACCGGTGGATGCCGGTGAGCAGCAGCGGGAAGACTAGGTAGAAGTGCTCCTCCACGGCGAGGGACCAGTATACGCCGGTCCCTGGAGGCATCCCTTCGACACCCGCAGCGATACTGCGATAATTGGTAAAGTGGAAAATTAGTGCAAGCATGGCAGGACGGTTCAACTGCATCGCCAGGAGGCCACCCAGCGCCGCCACCGTGGCCAGCGCCAGGACCAGGTAGAAGGGCGGCCAAATCCGGAGCACCCTCCGGGCATAGAACCGCCGGAAGTCGATCTCGCCGTGTCGCGCGATCTCTTCCCGCAACAAGGTGGTGATCAGGAACCCGCTGAGGAAGAAGAAGATGGTGACTCCGAATCCGCCCGGGATCACCGACTGCCATCCAGCATGAGAAATGAACACGATCAGGAATGCCACTGCGCGGAGGCCGTCCAGCGACGGAATCTGGCCGTGCTTCTTGGCCGCGGCCTTGCTCTCGAGTGCTGGAATCGAGCGAATCGGGGCCAGCGCCTCGGCTTCGGCCGGAGTACCCATCAAGTCACTCACGACGGCTCGCGCCCGGCCATGGCAGTTCACAGCCATGGCTCATCCGATCGTCGGCAACTCTGCGATAGATCCTACGGGCGATCTGTGGCACGGGTGGCAGGTACAGCAACGGTAGAACCAGCCATGCGACTGGCACTCGCCAGGCAAGGCGCCGATATGCGACGAAACCGGTCGCAGCGCTGGAATCGCTCGCCAGCACATGCATGTCTGCCAGGCACTGAAGCCGATCGAGCCCTGGATACCGTGAGGCGATCACCGGCCATTGCCCGATGACATCAAGAAATTCGATCCGCCCGAGGACATCGACCGCTCGGAGAACCCGCATAGTGCGGGTACAGACGCCACAGCTGCCGTCGAACAGCATTGCGACACTTCCCCGCGCACCCAACCACCTTCGAATGGCGGCGGCAACCTCCGCCCACGGCACGAGAACCGGGTAGACACTGGCATAGCCCAGGAACAGCACACCCATCATCAGCCAGATCCCGACCTGCATGAACCCGAGCCCCGTTACGAAGAATGCCCGCAGCCTGGGCCCGAACAGC
>JBDTTF010000123.1:0-33537 GCA_039930765.1 Gemmatimonadota bacterium
CCAGCGCTGGTGGCTGAGGTGACCCGGGTCAGGCAGGAGCTGGCCCGCCTCGAAATCGGCGACGCGAACTAGGCCGAGCGGCTATTCCTGATTATTTACTTGATTAGTCAAGTAATATTCGCTAGCTTCTGGTCCATGTCCAATGCCAAGCGCTCCCCGAAGTCCGTGCCCCAGCAGGCGCTGGTGGCCCTGGTTGCCGCCGCCGACCGCCTCAAGCGGGAGGTGTCCCAGGTCATCGAAGCCCACGGGATCACCATGCAGCAGTACAACGTGCTGCGGATCCTCCGTGGCGCAGGCTCGGCCGGCCTCCCTACCCTGGAAATCGGCGCCCGGATGATCGAGCAGGCCCCGGGCGTCACCCGGCTGCTGGCACGGCTGGTCAGAAAGCAGCTGGTGAGCCGAGCGGCCTGTCCGGAGGACGGGCGCCGGGTGATCTGCCGGATCAGCCACAGGGGGCTGACCCTGCTGTCCAGGATGGATACCCCGGTCCTCGAGGCCGATTGCGCCGCGGTCTCGACGTTGTCGCACACCGACCAGCTCCGACTCCTTGGGCTGCTGGCCAAGCTGCATCGGGAATCCTGAGCGTGTTTTTATAGTTGTCTAGTCAAGCATTTGCCGTCGACCATTTTTCCTGAGGACGTATGTCATGCTGAAGAAACTGCTCTCGACCGACCACGACCGCACCACTCTCCTGGTCCGCCTGGCCCTTGGCCTGGTCATTTTTCCCCATGGCGCCCAGAAGGCGCTGGGACTGTTCGGGGGGGCTGGCTGGCACGGCACCATCGGCTTCTTTGCCACCATCGGAATTCCAACGGCATTCGCGGCCCTGGCCATCCTGGCTGAATTTCTGGGATCGCTGGGCCTGATCAGCGGGCTGCTGACCCGGGTGGCGGCCTTCGGAATTCTCTGCAACATGGTCGTCGCGGTGGTGATGGTGCACCTCCCCAACGGCTTCTTCATGAACTGGTACGGCAACCAGAAGGGCGAGGGGTTCGAGTACCATATCCTGGCCGGATCCATGGCGCTCTATCTGATCATTCGTGGCGGCGGTGCTGCTTCTCTCGATGGTGTGCTGAGCTCCAAGGTCGCCGGATGAAACAGACAGGGCGGAACGCGTCGATGCGTCCCGCCCTCTCGACCTTGCCCGGGCTCCATCCTGGCTAATTCAGGACAAGCAAGAACCTTTGCCCACTCAAACTCCATCAGTCTGGCTTCGCGACCGCCGTCCCGCCGACTGTCCGCCCTACGAAGTTGGTAACTCCTCGCCCTCGAGATACGTATACCCCTCGAGTCCCGCCACGTAGTCCGCAATGAAGCGATTGGCCTCGTCGCGGCTCAGCTCCTTGGCATTGGCCACCTTGCGCCGGAACTTGGCCAGCAGATCGCTGGCCTGGAACTGCACGTAGTTGAGCACTTCGGTCACCGTGTCGCCGTGCACCAGGTCGGTGATCTCATAGCCGCCGTCGGTTAACCTGACATGCACCGCGTTCGTGTCGCCGAACAGGTTGTGTAGGTCGCCAAGAATTTCCTGGTAGGCGCCGGTCAGGAAAATGCCCAGGATGTAAGGCTCATCCTCGCGCACCGGGTGCAGTTCCAGCGAGGGCTTTCCCTTGCGTCCACCGGCAAACCGGTCGATCACCCCGTCCGAATCACAGGTGATGTCTTGCAGTGTTCCCCGACGGGTCGGGGCTTCGAGCAGCCGGTGGATCGGCATGATCGGGAACAGCTGGTCGATGGCCCAGTTGTCCGGCAGGCTCTGGAACACCGAAAAGTTGCAGAAGTAGCGGTCGACCAGGATCGAGTCGATGTCGGCCACAATTTCCGAATGGGCAGCCTTGTCATCCCCGATAGTCCGGGCCAGGGCATTGATGGTGCAGAGGTAGAGCTGCTCGGCCGTGGCCCGGTCACGCAGGGTGAGTACCCCGCTGGCAAACAGCTCCCGCGCTTTGGCCTTGCCGAAGGTCGCGTCGTGGTGGACCTCCTCGAGCCGGTCCGGCGCAATCGACTCGAGATTTTCCTTGAGGTCCTTGAGCAGCGGGTGGGCCCCCTTGGGCAGCACCGGCACCTCCGGGTCCATCTGGGATTCCACATCGGTGACGTTGATCAGCAGCAGGGCATGGTGGGCGGTGATGGCCCGACCCGACTCGGAGATCAGGTGCGGGACCGGAACGTCCTCCGCCTGGCACAACCGCCCCAGGGTGTACACCACATCTTCGGCGTACTCGCGGATCGAGTAGTTCATGCTGGCGGGCCGGGTGGATCGTGACCCGTCGTAGTCCACGGCCAGGCCCCCCCCGACATCCACGTGGGTCAGGTCGAAGCCCATCTTGCGGAGCGCCACGTAATAACGGCCGATCTCCTCCAGCGCCGTCTTGAGGAACTGGATGTCGGTGATCTGACTGCCCAGATGGAAATGGACCAGCTTGAGCAGGTCCTTGCGGCCCAGCGATTCCAGCCGGTTGAGCAGCTTCATCAGCTCGACGGCGTTGAGCCCGAACTTGGATTTTTCGCCGGCGCTCTTGGCCCAGCGGCCCGATCCCTCGCTGGCCAGCTTGATCCGGACCCCGAGCTTCGGGATGACCCCCATTTCATCGGCGGTCTTGAGCAGGGTATCGAGTTCGCTGAGCTGCTCGATCACGATGTAGACCGAGTGCCCCAGCCGCTCACCCATCAGGGCCAGCCGGGTGTACTCCTCGTCCTTGTAGCCGTTGCAGACGATGACGTGGCCGGCCTTTTCGCTGAGGCCGAGCACCGCCTGCAGCTCCGCCTTGCTGCCGGATTCGAGTCCGACCCCGAATGGGGTACCGAACTCGAGGATTTCCTCCAGGACGTGGCGCTGCTGGTTGGTCTTGATGGGATAGACGGTGGTGTAGCTGCCGGCGTACCCCGATTCACTGATGGCGGTGCCGAACTGGGTGGCCAGGTCGGTGATCCGGGTCTTGAGTATGTCCGAGAAGCGCAGCAGCAGCGGCAAACCGACGCCCTGGGCATTGAGGTCCAGGGCCAGGTTATACAGGTCGAGTCCGCGCCCGGAATGGCCGTCGGGGTGGACTGCCACGCGGCCTTCCGGATTGATCCGGAAGAAGCCGAGTCCCCAACCCTTCATGTTGTAGAGCTTCTCTGCGTCCTTGAGCGACCACGGATGCGGGTCGGCGGGCGGCGGGCTGGTGGCGATCGTACGGCTCCGTCAGGGGTAGGGGCAAAAGTGTAACGCCCATTCCCGGTGCGCGAAAGCGGCCGGTGCGGGTAATTTTCACGCGGCGCGTGCCGCCTCATCCGTAACGAGGAGATCCGATGTCTCGAAATTCAGCCCTGGGGGTCCTGGCGGCGTTGTCGCTCTCTGCCACGCTGCCCCTCGCAGCCCAGATCGGCTCGCCGGCCGGACCGATTCCCGTCGAGCGGCTGGTGGCCCGGCGGGCCGCGCTGCTGGCCAAAGTCGGGAGCGGCACCATCGTGCTGCACTCCGCGGCCGAGCGGGACCTCGAGTCCGACTACGTCCAGGACAACGATTTTCGGCAGGACAACGACTTCTTCTACCTGACCGGTCTCGAGACACCAGGCAGCTGGCTGGTGCTCCAGGCCCGGGACAGCACCGCACCGCAGGCCATTCTTTACATCCCGCCGCGGGATACCCTGCAGGAGCGCTGGACCGGCCCCAAGCTCGGACCGGGACCCGAGGTCACGGCTGTGTCCGGCATTGACGACGTGCGGCCCGCCACCAAGGCAGAGCAGGAAATCCGTGGGCTGGTGTACGGCGCCGGGCGGCGGCTGCTCATCAAGTTCGGCGATGGGCTGACCAGGAACGACTACCTGAAGGGGCTGGCGCTCGACGGGCCGGCCAGCAAGGTCGAAGACCTGCGCCCCTACCTCGGCGCACTCAGGCTTACCAAGGATGAGGAGGAAATCCGCCGGGAACGCCGGGCGGCGGAGCTCAGCGCGGATGGACACAAGGCGGCCATGCTGGCCGCCGTGCCGGGCATCCGCGAATACGAACTGGAGGCCACACTGGAGAGCGTGTTCCGCCGGGAAGGAGCGGAGCGACTCGGGTATCCCAGCATCGTCGGTACCGGCATCGATGGCACCACGCTGCACTACGACATCAACCGCCGGCAGTCGGGCCCCAATGACCTGGTCGTGATCGACGCCGCCGGAGAATTCGGCTACTACACCGCCGACGTGACCCGGACCTTTCCGGTCTCGGGCAAGTTCACTCCCCACCAGAAGGCGGTCTACGAACTGGTCCTCGCCACTCAGCAGACCGCCATGGACTCGGTGCATCCGGGTCAGACCATCAGCAACCTGAACCGGATCTCGCGGGAGTACATGAAGGCGCACTCCGGGGATCTGTGTGGCACCAGGAGCTGTGACAACTACTATCCGCACAGCCTGTCACATTGGCTGGGGATGGATGTCCACGACGTGGGCGACTACCGTACGCCACTGGCACCCGGAATGATCTTCACCATCGAGCCCGGGATCTACCTGCCGGCCGAGTCGTTGGGAGTCCGGATCGAGGACGACATCCTGGTGACCGCAACGGGGTATGAGATGCTGTCCCGGGGCGCCCCGCGGACCGTGGCCGATATCGAAAAATTGATGGCGCAAGGCGCCAGGGATCGAAAGAAGCAGTGAACTTTTCGTGGCGGATAGCGAGGATTGCCGGGACCGACGTCAAGATCCACTCGACGTTCGTCCTGGCGCTGGCGTTCTACGTCTGGCAGGGCTATCAGGACGGCGGGGCCGCACAGGCACTGATCACCGGCGGATTCGTGCTGGTGCTGTTCGGCTGTGTCCTGCTGCATGAGTTCGGTCACATCGCGATGGCCCGGCATTTCGGGGTGCGGACCCCTGACGTGCTGCTGCTGCCCATCGGCGGAATGGCGCGGCTGGAGCGGATGCCCGAGGAGCCGATCCAGGAGCTCCTGATCGCAGTGGCCGGGCCGGCGGTGACGCTGGCCATTGCGTTCGGGATCTACCTCTATATCACGGTGACGAGTACACCACCGAACCTGCGGGAAATGTGGGATGGCGCCGATACCTACCTCTCGCAAGTCATGGCGCTCAACTGGAAGCTGCTGGCCTTCAACTTCATCCCCGCCATCCCGATGGACGGGGGCCGGGTGCTCCGGTCGCTGCTGTCGATGCGGCTGGGCCACCAGCAGGCCACCCGGATCGCGACCCGGGTCGGCAAGGCGCTGGCGGTCGGCCTCGGACTGTACGGACTGTTCCACACCCCGCCCAACATCATCCTGGTGCTGATCGCCACCTTCGTCTATTTCGCGGCCTCAGTCGAGCAGGCCGGCGCCGAGCGCAGCGCCAGCGACAGCGATGTGCCACTCAGCACGATCATGCTGACCGAGTTCCTGACCATTCCGGTCCACACCCGGCTCGGGATCGTGGCGGACCAGGTGCGCAACAGCCTGCAGCACGAGTTTCCGGTGGTGGACAATTTCGGGCACCTCGAGGGGTTGTTCACCCGCAATCACCTGATCCACGGGCTCACCGCCCTGGGGCCCCAGGGCACCGTCGGCGAGACCATGGCCAGCGGGGTGCCGTCGCTGTCTCCCGAGTTGCCGTTCCGCAGTGCCTTTGGCCAGTTGCAGGCCAGCGGCCTGCCGGCGCTGCCGGTCGTCAACGGCGCTGGTGCGGTGGTGGGAGTGCTGAGTCTGGACCTGGTGCGGGACCTGATGCTGACGGGCCGGCTGCGGCGGAATTGAGCGCTACCAGTGTTTCAATTCTTCGGCCATCTGCGCGCCTGGAGCCTTCGGCAACCGGAAATACCACCAGTTTTTCGCCGGACGCCATCCTTCATCGTCCGCCACGATCTGCCCCCAGATGCAGCGGGAGGAGGGCACCAGGATCGCTTCGACCCGGCCGTCCGCCGCCGCGATCCGGTCTCGATAGGCGGCCCGGATTACCTCCGGCGCAAAGTTCACCGCGTTCTCCAGCAGCTGACGCCCATCCATGTCGTTGAGGTAATCATCGAAAGTCAGCTTGTACCCCTGCTCCAGGTCCCGCACCACCCGCTCCCAGTTTTCCACCAGCCCACGCAGCCCATGGCTAATAACGCTATGCGAGGCGCCCGACTTCCTGAGATACTCCCGGACCGGATCGGCCTGGCTCATGAATGGCTTGGCTCCCGGTTAAGCTGGCGGCGGAAGTAGGCCTCGCCGTCGTTGGGGCGGAAGAAGGTCAGGATCATTCCGTGCCCGTCAACGGCCAGGAAAGCGCCACTGCGCCGATCGAACCGGGTGATGGTGCCATCGTGCCGGATCGCCTCGAGGATGTCACCGCCGGCCGGGCCATCGCGCAGCTGCTGGGCCAGCCGCAGGTAATCCATCGCGGTCGCCGCCTGGAACTCGGCGCCATGCTTGTGAAAGTGCTCCTCGAGGTGTTCGGCGTCGCGGAAACCGACCTCCGGATGGGCTGGGGCGGTATTGGACTGCGAAGTGACCGGAGTCGTCGCGGATGGGACTGGGACAGGCTGACCGGATTGCGGGCCCTGCGGGTTGGAATTGCGCAGATACCCGACCACGGCGAAGGCCCCGACCATGAGTGCCGGTAACAGTCGCCGGGTCAGCACTGCCGGTAGCCTCACCGGTGCCAGTGGTTGTAGTTGCGGGCCACGTCAGGCAGCCGCTGCTCGGGATCCACCAGCACATCGATGATCTGCCGGCCGGCCGGGGCCCGCCAGGTAAACCGGTTGCCAAGATTCCACATGTCCACCGGCAACCGGATCACGTCCACGCTTCGGTCGGAGTAGGTCACGGCCATCGTCAGAGGCATGACCATCGAGCCTCGGCTCGAGAGGTGCACTGCCTGGCGCCCGGACGAATCAGGCGCGACCGAGTCGACCGCCTGGTCAAGCCGAGCGGTGGTGTAGATCCACTCACGCCAGAACCAGTCGAGGTCCATCCCCGACTCGTCCCGCATGGAGCGGAAGAAATCGGCCGGCGTCGGGTGCTTGAAGGCCCAGGCCTTGATGTAGCTACGGAATGCGGAGTCGAACCGGTCCTTGCCCAGCACTTCGTAGCGCAGCATCTGCATCATCAGCGCTGGTTTCTGATACCCGGTCCAGAACAGGTCCCGTGATTCCACCGGCCGGGTGATCATTGGCTGTTCGTCGCCCGGGATGGCGTGGTCGGCATACAGGTGCAGCGGGTGGGATTCGACTGAATCGCCGTAGGCGGTGCCCTGCCAGTAGCGGGCGGCGTTGGCCAGGTCGATGAAGGTGTTGAACCCTTCGTCCATCCAGGGATACAGCCGCTCGTTGCTGCCCACCACCATCGGCGTCCACTGATGTCCCAGCTCATGGGCCAGGACCCACTGCAAGTCGATCCGGTCGGGGCCGGCCGGGTCGAAGGTCATCATCGGGTACTCCATTCCCTCGATGGGGCCTTCGATGCTCGACATGTGTGAGTACGGATATTGATACCACTGGGTGCTGTAGTACTGCACCGCATCGTGCACCATCCGGTTGGCTTCCACCCACAGCGTGGCACTGGGCCGGTAGAAGGTGCTGATCAGGATCCCTTGCCAGCCGCTGGCATCCCAGCGGAAATTGGGCGCCGCCGCAAAGGCAAAGTCGCGCACGCTGTCGGCACTGAACCGCCAGGTAATCGTCCCGGTGCCGCGGGGCCGGGTCAGTGCCGGATTGCCCGCCTCCTCGGCGGTGATGATGGCAATGGCGGAATCCGCCGTCCGGGCCCTGGCCAGGCGGGTCCGCTGGCGGGCGGTGTAGGTCTCCAGCGGATTGAGCACCCGGCCGGTGGCTTCCACGATGTACGAGGCCGGCACGGTCAGGTCCACCTCGAATCGGCCGTATTCAAGGTAGAACTCGCCACTCCCGATGTAGGGTTCGTGATTCCACCCCTTCACGTCGTCATACACCGCCATCCGCGGGTACCACTGGGCAATCTCGTAGAGCGCGCCGTCGTGTCCCATCCGGCCGGCGCCGTAGGGGGGCACTGGAAAGCTCCAGGCAATCTCGATATCGACCGCAGTCCCTGGGGCGAGCGGCGCGGCCAGGTCCAGCCGCATGGTGGTGCCGTACACCGTGCGCGCCACATCCCGGCCGAGGATCCGGACCCGGTCGAGGTGCCCGCCGCCGGCAAAACCCTGGCAGGAGAAGTCGAAGGTCGAATTGAGAAAGGCCAGCGGCGGCTGGTCCAGCAGGTTGGTGACACTGTTCGGGGCGCAGATATTCTGCTCGAGGAACAGCCAGAGATAGGGCAGCCGGTCGGGAGAGTGATTCACGTAATGAATCGTCTCCCGGCCACTCAGCCGGTTAGTGGAGGGGTCGAGGGTAGCGTGAATCCGGTAATCCACCCGCTGCTGCCAGTAGTTTGCACCTGGACGGCCGGCGCCGTTGCGGACCCGATTCGGGGTCGGCAGGTCGAGCGGCCGGAACGGCGAGCTGTCCCGGACCGCGTTGATACCCTGGGCATGGAGCGTGGCAGCGGTGACGGTTGCGAGCATGGCGGCTCGCAGGCCGATGAGCAGAGTCGTCCGCTTGTTCATGGTTGCTCCGGAGGTAGGACTGACCAGCCATCAAGTTATGATACCCCTTGCACCTCGGCCACCCATCCGGCGAGGCCTTGTGGCCCTGTCGGAGGGTACTGGTGCATGAGGCCAGTACCCTTCCCTGATCCCGCCAGTCCCGGAAGGGATTTGCATGACTGACGCAAGCACCGCCACCGATCGATCCACCGCTGCTTCCCGCCCACCGACCGGCCTCTCGATTGCCATGACGGGAGCCAGTGGACTCATCGGTCGCGCCTTGCGTGCTTTGCTCATCGCGGCCGGCCACCGAGTCCTTCCGGTGGTCCGTCATCCGCCCAGCCAGGACGAGATTGGCTGGGATCCCGAGCGGAGCCGGATCGACGCCACCGGCTTCGAAGGACTCAACGCGGTGGTCCACCTGGCCGGGGAATCGGTGGCCCAGCGCTGGACCGCCGATCGAATGGAACGGATCCGTCGCAGCCGCGAGCTTGGCACCTCGCTGCTGGCACGGACCCTGGCCGGCGTGAAGCGTCCGCCGGAATCGCTGATCTCTGCTTCCGCGATCGGGATCTACGGGGACCGGGGCGACGAACTCCTGCCGGAGGAGGCGCCAACACCGGGAGCCAGTTCCCAGTCATTTCTCGCCCGCGTCGGGACGACCTGGGAAGCCAGTGCCGCACCGGCAGCGTCGGCTGGGATCCGGGTCGTCCACTTGCGCACCGGAATCGTGCTGACTCCCGCCGGCGGCGCCCTCAAACCGATGCTGGTCCCCTTCCGGCTCGGCGTTGGAGGCCAGCTTGGCAGTGGACGTCAGTGGATGAGCTGGATCGCGATGGACGACTTGCTGGGCGCCTATCAGCATTGCTTGACCGGGAACGGGCTGTCAGGCCCTGTGAACGCAGTGGCGCCCAATCCGGTGATCAACCGGGAATTCACTCGGCTGCTGGCTGAGGTGCTGCATCGCCCGGCACTGTTTCCCGTACCTGCAGTCGCCTTGCGACTGCTGCTGGGCCGGATGGCTGATGAGCTGCTCCTTTACAGCCAGCGCGTGGTGCCCGGGCAGCTGGACCGGAGTGGATTCGCATTCCGGTATCCCGATCTCAAGCTGGCGCTGGTGCACCTGTTGAGTCGGTAGTCCGGAGTCAGGAGAGAAGTTCGGTTGGCTTCAGGAATCGAAACGCATCGTCGCGCAGAGGGACCATGTCCCTCCTCCCTCCTCCCTCCTCCTTCATCTACCCCCATCCCGACTTCCCCTTAGCTTTCTGCCATGTCCTCACCAGGTCACCCCGCCGTCGTCCTCCTCTCAGGCGGCCTCGACTCCGCCACGGTCCTGGCCATGGCCCAGGCGGACGGTTTCGAGGTCAATGCGCTGAGTTTCCGCTATGGCCAGCGCCACATCGGGGAGCTTGAGGCGGCGCGCCTCATCGCTGAGCGGGCGGCAGTCCAGCGGCACGTGGTGGTTGAGTTCGATCTTCGACAGTTTGGCGGATCGGCACTGACCGCGGACATTCCGGTGCCCAAGGGCCGCGATATCTCGGCGTCAGTCCAGGAAATTCCTGTCACCTACGTACCGGCTCGCAATACCATCTTCCTCTCGTGTGCCCTTGCCTGGGCCGAGACCCTGGGTGCCGAACACATCTTCGTCGGGATCAACGCGCTGGACTACAGCGGCTATCCCGACTGCCGCCCGGAATACATCGAGGCATTCGAACGAATGGCCCGTCTGGCCACCAAGGCTGGCGTTGAAGGCGGCGGACAGCTTCGGATTCACGCGCCGTTGATCCGACTGAGCAAGGCTGAGATCATCGCTCGCGGGGTCGAGCTGGCTGTGCCCTACGGGCTGACCCGGAGTTGCTACGATCCGACGCCGGCGGGGCTGGCCTGTGGTGAGTGCGACAGCTGCCAGCTCCGCCTCAAGGGGTTCGCGGAAAATGGAATGATCGATCCGGCGCCATACGTGCGTGCGCATGGAGCGGCCGACGGCCGGGACCCGAAGCAGCAGATCCCGCGTCGTCCGGCGCCATGAGCTACGCCGTCAAGGAAATCTTCTACACCCTGCAGGGCGAAGGCGCCAACGCCGGTCGGGCGGCGGTGTTTTGCCGCTTTGCCGGTTGCAATCTCTGGACCGGACGCGAAAGCGACCGGGCCGGCGCCATCTGCCGGTTCTGTGATACCGAGTTTGTCGGGACCGATGGCACCGGCGGCGGAAAATTTGCGACGGCCGAAGCGCTGGCCCAGGCGGTGCGCCGAGCCTGGCCGGCCGATGCCGCTCCCTCAGCCAGGCCGCTGCTGGTCTGCACCGGCGGCGAGCCGCTGCTGCAGCTCGACGAGGCGGCCATCACCGCGCTGCACGCGGCGGGCTTCGAGATTGCGGTGGAAACCAACGGCACCCTGCCGCCGCCGGCGGGGCTGGATTGGATCTGCGTCAGCCCCAAGGCGGAGGCGCCACTGGTGCTGACCCGGGGTGATGAGCTGAAGCTGGTGTATCCCCAGACCGGCGGCGATCCCGCCCGCTATCGCGACCTGGCCTTCCGGCACTTTTTCCTGCAGCCGATGGACGGGCCGGAGCAGGCCCGCAACCGTGCCCTGGCGCTGGAGTACTGTCTGACCCACCCGGAGTGGCGGTTGAGTCTGCAGACTCACAAGCTCCTTGGCATCCCGTGAACCCGGCTCCACAGACCAAAGACGAGAGACGAGAGTCGGGCCATCGGCAACCGCGCTTGCGCCGGGACGCTCGACCCTCAACTTTAGTCCACAGTTGAAGTCACTTGGCGCTTGTCTCTCGACTCTCGACTCCACATCGGCCCAACCTTGCCTGGATATTCAGACCGGATCGCCCACGCGCTGGCGTTTACCGCCAAGCACGCCCCGCATCGGGGCGGCGGCAGCGCGGTGGTCCGGGCGGCGAGCACGGCGATCATACTCAGCCGCTACGAATGTGATGAGCCGACCATCGTGGCCGGAATTCTGTATCTGGCCGTCGAGGACGTGGCGGCCATCGAGCGCCGGCCACTGGAGCGCAAGATTCACGACAAGTTCGGCTCGATCGTGATGGCGGTCATCAGCGAGCTGCTCGAGCCGGCCGCCCCGCCTTTGTCGAAGGAGCGGGCCTGGGAAGCTTGCCGCCGGGAGCAGCTGGCCCGGCTGGCCGTGGCAGAACCGCGGGCGCTGGATATCTGGGCCGCGGTTGAAATCCACCACTGCGGCACCCTGCTGGCCGACCTGCGCCGGCTCGGCGCGGAATACTTTCCCACCATCTCGAACCTGAATCCTCGTCAGGCGCTCTGGTGGTACCGTGCCCTGGCCGAGGCACTTGCGGCACACGAGGCGTGGCCCAGGCGCTCGATGCTCGAGGAACTCAACGCCCTGCGGCACGCCCTCCAGCTGGAGTTGAATCTCGAAAGCCAGGCCTGAAACACAGATCCCGGCCCGCCTGATGGCGGTACCGGGATTGGTCGCCCTGCCGGATTTTGATCACCCAGGCCGTATGGCGAATCCCCCTGGGGCCCTCTCGGGCTATGCTCCACGCCCCGGATTTTCCAGGGCACCAAACAGTGAACACTGCAACACCTGCAAGGTTCCAGCCACTTGGCGGACCCCCGAAATATCCAATTTCAGGGGGCCCTCCCACCTCCAATGGCTCATGGCTATATTGTTGCAGGATGGAGACTTCGCTCACTCAGTCGGCTCTAGCCGGCCTGCCAACGGCGTTCGCGGCTGCCTGCCGCCACAGCCGCACTGACGGTGAGCTGTTCCAATACTGCCGGGAAGCGTTGATCCAGCGATTCCAGACTGAGGAAATCTGGTTCAGCGTCAAGACCCCCAGTGGATTCACCCCAATCGTACCCCCTCCTCCGTGGCTTCCCGACGCAATTGAAGTAGCCCGGATGACCAGCGGCGAGACCGAGGTCGTGGTCTCCGCCGGTCGCTCCGCCGCCCGGCAGCTGCAGGGCATGGCCATGCCGCTGGCACTGGGGCTGGCGATCATGGTCGAGCTGCACGGGGTGCTGCAGGAGCGTCAGTCCGCCCTCGAAGACGCCACCTTCCAGCTCCGCGCGCTCCGCCAGGTGGCCCGACTGCTCTCCTCGGTGCACTCGACTGAGGAAACCGAGCACCTGATCCTCGATTTCATGACCGAGGTGTTCTTTGCCTGGTGGGCCTGCCTGTACCGGCCGTCCGGCGATCAGTACATCCCCAAGGTCTTCCGTTCGCTGAAGGGGTCGACCCCGCTCCAGCCAATCCCCCGCGAAGCGCTGGATCGGGCCATCCCACCGGGCGCGCCGTCCGCCGATACCAGTGATGTGGCCCTTGCCGCCCTGCTCCCGACTTCGACCGAGCTGCTGATCTCGCTTGAGGCCGGGGCCGAGCGCCTGGCCATCATGGCCCTGGGTCCGCGACTGCACGACCGCCAGTACGGGCCGGCCGAGCATGAGCTGGCCGGCACGCTGGCATTCGCGGCGGCCATTGCACTCAAGAATGCCCAGCTGGTCGAGCAACTCCACAGTGCCGCCACCACCGATGAACTGACCGGACTGTTCAACCGCCGCGCCATGGAAGAGCGGCTCGAAGCCGAAACCGCCCGGGCCCTCCGTCACCAGCTCCGTACCAGCGTGGTCCTGTTCGACATCGACCGGTTCAAGCTGGTCAACGACAGCCTGGGCCATCCCGCCGGCGACCGGATGCTGGTCCTCATTGCCGATATGCTCAGGGCCCAGTGTCGCACCCTCGACGCGGTAGGCCGGTTCGGTGGCGACGAATTCCTGGTCATCCTGCCGATGACCTCCCCCGAAGAGGCAATGGCCTTCGTGACCCGGCTGCAGCAGCGGGTCGCCTCCATCGAAGTCAGCCACCCTGAGTTCGGCCGCCCGACGCTGAGCCTCGGCATTGCCGAGACGCCCAGGCACGGTTCCACGGTCAGCACCATCCTGGCGGCGGCGGATGCCGCGCTCTACCGCGCCAAGCGCAGCGGTCGGGACAGCATCGCGTTTGCGGACGATCCCTGAGTCATGGCTGGCCCGGTTTTTCTCTTCCTCGGCGAGGCGCTGTGGCTCGATCTCGCCAACACCGCACCCCAATTCCATACCGCGACCGAACAGCTGGATGTCCTGCCCGACGCCGACCTGGCGCGGGCGTGGCTGCTGGCCGCCGGCCTGCCAGGGCTCGATCACCGCACCGATCCGGCTTCGCTGTTCACCCTGCGCACGGAGTTCATCCGGCTGGCCGATGCCCTGGCTACCGGAGCACGGCCGCCTACTTCCTCCATCTCTGCGATTAACGGGGTGCTGCGCGGCACCGCGGGACGTGAGCTACTGACCCGCACGGCCGGCTCCTGGCGCTTGCGGTTTCTGCCAATGGCGCCGGCCGGGGCCCTCGAGGCCCTGGCCCGCTCCGCCGCAGTTACTCTGGCCGATCCCCTGGGTCAGGTCCGCCGCTGTGCCGAGGTGAGCTGCCAGCGGCTGTTCGTCGATGCCACACCGCATCAGACCAGGGCCTGGTGCCGGGAGCAGTGCCATGCCAGCACCGCCGTCGAGCGCCGCCGCATCCATCGCCCCATCGCGACTGCCTGAGTCATGACGAGTACCCTGCCGCCCCTCGCCTATTTCGACGGCACCCAGGCAGCGCTGGGTCACCGCTACGAGCTCGAACGGCTGGTGGCGGCCAACCGGGAACGGGTGCTGTTCACGGCCGTCGACCGGCTGCTGCGCAGGCGGGTCAGCCTGCGGGTCAATTTCTATTTCGGCGAGCCACTGCGGATCTGGTTCCTGCGCGAGGCCGAAGCGCTGGCCCAGCTCGATCATCCCGCGCTCCGGCACGTCTATGATGCCGGGGTGGTGGGTGGGCTGGCGTACCGGGTGGGCAACTGGATCGACGGGGAAAATCTGGCCGAGGCCATGCTCCGGGGCGCCCGGCCACTGCCGGCCGTGATGGCGCTGGCCAGAGACCTGCTCAGCGGGCTGGAGCACATCCACAGCCACGGCATTATCGTGCGCCGGGTGGTGCCGGCCTCACTGCTGGTCAACCTGGCCGGCCGCGGGACCATCACCGACCTGCGCTTTTCCAGTTTCGTGCTTCCCGTCATTCCGGTCGACGAGGTGCCGTCGGGGCTGCATTACATGGCGCCCGAGACCCGTGGTGGCGGGGTCGGCGATCCGGCCAGTGACATCTACACCGTTGGCGCATTGCTGTACTACGCCGCCACCGGACAGGAACCGCCACTTGACGCCAGCACGATCAAGCCGCCGTCGGACATCCGGGCCAACACGCCGCAGGCGGTGCAGCGGATCCTGCTGCGGGCGTTGCAGCTCAGTCCGGACGATCGCTACCTGAGTGCCCAGGAAATGCTGGAGGACCTGGCCTCGGAGGCAGGCACGTTCGACAGTCCGTCCAATTTGATCGGCCAGCGGCTGACCTCGAACACCGATGAGGGCCGGCACTGGGAAAAAAGGTTGCGGCGGGCCCTGGGTGATGATTACGAACTGCTGGGCACACTCGGCTCCGGCGGTTACGGCCGGGTATACCGGGTCCGTGACCTGCACCTCGAGCGCGAGGTGGCGCTCAAGGTGCTGCATCCGAGGCTGACCGCCGATCCTGCGGTGCTCGAGCGGTTCCGGCGCGAAGCCCAGCTCGCCGCCCGGCTCAACCACCCCAACATCGTGAACATCTACGACATCGGTGGCCGGGCCGGCTTGATCTGGTATACGATGGAACAGGTGCTGGGCCGCAACCTGGCCCAGATCGTCGAGGCCGATGGACCGCTGATGCTCGAGCCCGCGCTCCGGGTGCTGCGCGAGGCGCTCTCGGCCCTCGGACACGCCCACGCGGCCGGCCTGGTCCATCGTGACATCAAGCCCGAAAACATGCTGATCGATGGCGAGGGCAAGCTGCGGATCACCGACTTCGGCCTGGCACTGGCGCTACGGGGTCAGGGACGGTTCGGCGGGGCTACCAGCCAGAGCGGCACTCCCCAGTTTGCCAGCCCCGAGCAGCTGCTGGGCGAGCGGGTCGACCAGCGTTCCGATCTCTACAGCCTGGCGGCGGTGGCCTACTTCGCCTTCCTCGGCGAGCCGCCGTTCAGCGGCAACACCCTCGAACAGGTGCTGGCCAAGCAGACCACCAACCGGTATCCGTCGCTGAGCGAAGGCCGGGAGGACCTGCCGCCCGAGCTGGGCAAGGCCCTGGAGCGGGCGCTGCAGGCCGAGGTCGAACTGCGCTACCCCTCCGCCATCGAGATGCTGCAGGGCATCAATCGCGCGGTCGGCCTGCGCCGCCGCAGTGGCGAGTGGGCCCGCCAGGCCATGCGCTGGTGGCGGCCCTGAGACCCCCTCTTGACGAGACCGGGATCCGGGCGGAAGTTGTCTCCGCCCGGGAGTAGCCGCCCGGTTCGCCGCACCCTCCTGAAATTTCGGGGCCGCCTGCCGGCCCCTTCGCATGTGTCGGCCGATGGAGGAACGCCTCCCGCCTGACACGGTTTGCCGGCTCCGCGGTCCGGGCGCCGGCCTGGTCAACCCACACGGGAGTCAGGTCAATGGCACGCACCAGTGGAACGGTCAAGTGGTTCAACGACGCCAAGGGCTTCGGATTCATCACCCCGGACAATGGCAGCAAGGATTGCTTTGTCCACCATTCGGCCATCAAGGCGGAAGGCTTCAGAAGCCTGGCCGAGGGGGACAAGGTCGAGTTCGACGTCGTCGAGGGCCAGAAAGGCCCGGCGGCGGAGAATGTGATGAAGGCGTAACACCGCGCCGACTCCTGACGCACCAAGGGGCGGGTCCCGTCGGGACCCGCCCCTTGCATTTCAGGCTGAAAAATCAGGCGGCAGGGCGCCGGGATCTATTTGTGGCGGTAGATGACCCGGCCGCGGGTCAGATCGTAGGGCGAGAGCACCACGCTGACGCGGTCCCCCTCCAGCACCCGGATCTTGAACTTGCTCATCTTGCCGGCCGCGTACGCCAGGATGGAGTGGCCGTTTTCGAGCATCACCCGGTAGTTGCGGTCGGGCAGCACCTCGGTGACGACCCCCTCCATTTCGATCCCTTCTTCCTTCGCCATTCGGTGTACTCCATAGGGTGACCTGCAACCGGCCGGCCCTGCCGTCCGGGGCTTCAGTGGCGCCTAATCTCGCGGGGGAAGCTGGGGGGCGCAATGGCGCCCGGTGTCAGCGCCCCTGGGCCGCACCCCAACGGACCAGCTCGGTCTCCACCAGCTCGACCAGCTGCCCCATCAGCGATGACTCGAACGAAAACTTCGCGCCCGCAGTGGCAAAGATCTCAGGCAGCGGCCGGGTGGCACCGAGGGCCAGGGCGGCACGGTAGCGGCGCACCGCATCGACCTGGTCGGTGAGGCTGTTGCGCCAGACCTGCAATGCCCCGAGTTGGGCGATGCCATACTCGATGTAGTAGAACGGGTAGAGAAAGATGTGCAGCTGGCGGTACCAGCGGCCAATCCGCTCCGCGGTCAGTTCGGTCCAGTCGACACCCTTCTCGAACCGGTTGCGGAACCTGAGCCAGGCCTGGTCTCTCGCCGCGCCGTCCTGGCCCTCGCCACTGGTGTAGATCCAGCTCTGGAATGCATCGACCGACGCGACGTGCTGCAAGGTGATCAGGATGTCCTCGAGGTGCTCGGTGCGGGCCCGGGCCAGCTCGGCTTCATCGTAGAATCCGCCATCGGCACGCTTGAGATGCGGGGACGCCAGCAGCTCCATCGACATCGAGGCGAGTTCGCAGGCCTCAAGACCTGGCTGACGCTGCCAGACCAGCGGCTGCGCGTGGGCCGAGTAGGCGTGAAAGGCGTGCCCCGCCTCGTGCAGCAGGGTCGAGACATCGTCGGCGACTCCGACCGCGTTCATGAAGATGAACGGCAATCCGCGGGAGTGAAGCGTCTCGCAGTAGCCACCCGGGGCCTTGCCCTTCCGGGTGCCGAGGTCGAGCATCCCCTCCCGGATCATGGTGTCGAATTCGGCGCCCAGCTCGGGTGCCACCCGGTGGAAGATCCGATCGGCACCCTGGATCAGCTCATCGACTTCCGCAAACGGCACCAGTCCAGCCCTGCCCAGCGGATCCGCCCCGAGGTCCCAAGGACGGACCTGGTCAAGCTTCATCCGTTCGCGGCGGCGCTGGTGGAGTCGTTCGACGGCGGGAGTAACATGCTCCTCGACGGCATCGTGAAATCGCAGGCAGTCGGCGGGGGTGTAATCGAACCGGCACTTGGCCCTGAAGGCGTAGGCCTGGAAATCGGCGAACCCGGCGTTCTGGGCGATCCGCTGCCGCAGCGCGAACAGCTGATCGAACAGCCCGGACAGCTCATGCCGCCGGCTGACGTAAGTCTGGATTCCGAGGCGAAAGGCCCGCTCGCGAACCTTGCGATCGGGACTCTGCATCAGCGGCTGCAGCTCTGGCAGGGTCTTTTCCTGCCCATCCCAGGACACGGTCAATCCGCCGGTGATCTTCTGGTAAGCCGTGCCCAGCTGTTCTACTTCGGTAAACAGGGGCACGTTGGCTTCGCGAAAGATTTCGCTGGCGGTGCGGAACCGCCGCACCATTTCTTCCAGGGCAGGCCGGGTGTAGCCGAGTGCCAGGAGCCGGTCGGCCAGACGGACGCCGAGTTCGTCGGCCCGGGGCAGGATGTCGCTGGAAAACCGGAGGTGAGCCGCTTCCTTGACCGGATCGGCGGTATCGCAGGTATACGCGATCATGGCGAGGGCGGCCGCCTCAGTCAGCGCCGCCTCGAAGTCCGACCACGACAACAGCCAGCTCTCCACGTTGGCCCGGTCGAGGGGGGCCTCGAGCAGGGCGTGGTAGCGGGATTCGACGTCGGTCCAGGTCGCAGAACTCAGTTCGGCCGGACTGGGGGTCCGGGCGGGTGATGCGGTGGATGTCAGGCGCGCTCTCCGATTGGGGTGGGTCCCGGTACAGGACCCGGATTCAATCTAACCGCGATTACCCCAACCAGCGCCACCAGACCGGCCCCAAGGAAGAAGGGGGAGGCGTGGCTGATCTTCTGGTACATGAAGGCGGCGAGGAGGGGGGCCACGACCCGGGCCAGCCCCCCGTACGTCTGGGCCACACCCATCGTCATCCCGATTTCGCTGGGATCGGAATAGCGGGACATCAGCGAAGTGGTAGTCGGGAAGATCAGCGCGGTGCCCATCGGCACCAGCGGCATGACCAGGATCAGCTGCCAGACCGACTGCGCGCTGGGGTACAGGACCATGCCCGCGATGAGGAGTACCACTCCGAGGCGCATGCCGCGGAGCTCACCCAGGTACTTGATGGCGGGCCCCAGGCCAACGGCGCGGATCAGGACACTGAGCACCCCGATATACGAGTAGTAGGAGCCGATGGTGGTGGCGGTCGCCTGGAACTCGTCCTTGAGATACAGTCCGAGCAGTGCGGTCAGGCAGGTGAAGGCCAGCATGCCACCGGCGTAGATCCAGATCAGCGAGGGCACCAGTCCCGTCGGGTGGCGCAGAATCTCGCTGGCGGCATGCCAGACCGGCTTCGGTGCAGTCGACTGGCCCAGCTGTTTGCGCGACTCCGGGAGCCACTTCCAGGCAAAAAAAGCGTTGATGGCGCAGAGCAGCGCGGCGAAATAGCCCGGGGCGGCCTGCCCGAAGTGGGCCGCGCCCGAGGCGATCGCTGGACCGACGACCACTCCGGCGGACGTCGCGGCGGAGAGCCAGCCGAGCGCCTTGGCGCGATCAGCCGGTTCGATCGAATCGGCCACGTAGGCGTTGAGGACCCCGGTCGTCCCGCCGCCGGCACCCTGGACCAGACGCGAGACCAGCAGCAGCCAGATGGTGTGCGCGGCGCCGAACACCACATAGGCAAGCATCGAGGCAATCAGCCCGATCAGCAGCGCCGGACGCCGTCCGTATCGATCCGACACCCGGCCCCATGACGGGGCGGACAGCAATTGGGCCACCGGAAACGCCGACGTCAATACCCCCAGCATCATCGGGGACGCGCCAAGATCGGTGGCCACGAACGGCAGCAGCGGGATGACCATCATCAGCCCGATCATGTCGACAAAGGCGACCGCGATCAGCACCGACAGCCGCTTGAACTGCGAAGTCCCGGCCGCAGGCGGGTTCACTGGCTCACCGCCCGCCGCTCGCTGCCCAGCGCAAAGACTCCGCCAGCCAGGACGGTCAGTACCATGCCGAGCGCGGCGGCCACGCCGACATCCGATTGGCGAAGGCTGGAGAGAATTTCCAGCGAGATCGGCCGGGTGTCGTAGGTGTACAGCACGATCGAGGTCACGAAATCACCGAGGGCGGTGGCAAAGGAAAGCGTCGCGCCGGCCGCCAGCGCCGGAGCGAGCAAGGGGAGCGTGATCCGCCGAAGCCGCCGCCACCGGCCGGCGCCGAGCGACGCGCCGGCTTCGTCCAGCGCGGGATCGAGTCCTCGAAAACCGGCCAGCACCGGCCGGCTGGCCAGCGGGAGGTTGCGGATCAGGTAGGCCAGCGGCAGCAGCCAAGGAGTTCCGATGAGAATGAATCGAAGAGCCAGTGGGCGGTCCACGCTGAAGACGGCCGCCAGTGCAATCGCGAACACGGTGCCCGGGACGGCCCACGGCACGGCCAGGAGGGCCTGAATGGCCTTGCCACCCGCCGCCTTCTGACGCACCACCAGCAGTCCCGCGATGACCGCCACCGCCATCGCGGCCGCCGTGGCCAGTACCGCCATCCAGGAGCTGTTGAGCAGCGGACCGAGCCGTTCCGGTTCTGACAGGAGGGCTCCGTAGTTGCCCAACGTATAAACCGGGGGCAGCGTTTCGATTGTCCAGGTGCCAGCCGGTACAAAGGACAGCAGCAGCAGGGTGGCGTGCGGCAGCAGCAGGCCGATGGCAATGAGCCACGCGGCCGCCGCCACCCCGACCCGCGCCGCCCGCGACCTCGGCGACCGCCGGATCGGCGCTCCGCCCTTGGACCCGCCAGTGAGGGTGGCGCTGCCTTCGAACCGGCTGGCCAGCCACAGTCCGGCCAGCGCCATCAGGGTCAGGATCACGGTTTCGACCATCGCAATCCCATCATCGCCGTTGAGCCGGGTCGAGACGATCTGGGTCGGCATGACCCGGAAGTTGCCGCCGAAGATGTACGGCGCACTGAACGAGGCCAGTGCCGAGAGGAAGACCAGGAGTGTGGCGCCGACGAGCGTGGGCCTGAGCAAGGGGAGCAGCACCCGGGTCAGGGTCCGCCACCGCCCGGCGCCAAGCGCGGCCGAGGCCTCGAGCAGTGAACGATCAACCCCGGCCAGCCCCGCCCGCCCCAGCAGATAGAAGTAGCCGTAGAAAGCGTAGGCGTGAACCAGGAGGATGGCCCACCCACCCTCGAGCCGCCACGGCGGCTGGTCCAGTCGCAGCGCGGCCTGGACGAACCGGGCGACGAACCCGCTCTCGCCAAACAGGAACAGGAACGCAACCACCCCGACCAGCGGAGGCATGACCACCGGCAGCGCAATCAGCGCGCCGAGTACCCGGCGCCCGGGGAAATCGACCAGGCCGAACAGGGCGGCCAGCGGCAACCCGATCAGCCCGGCGACCGCGGCACTGGCAACTGAAATCCAGAGGCTGTTCCAGATGGCGGAAATTTCCGAGGACCGCTTGAACACCGCCCGGACGTACTCGAGGGTCCAGCCGTTGCCATTCCGGAAGGCATCCAGCGCCACCAGGACGAGCGGGTAGGCCACCACCCACACAAGCAGGGCCAGCAGCAGGAGCGCGGGCCACGACCAGCGCGGCCGGGTCACGCTCCGTCCAGGGTAAACAGGTGCAGCCCCGGCTCAGCCGGAATCAGCCCAACCGTCTGGCCGACCGCGGTGGCCTGGGGCTCCGCCATCACATCGAGCACGGTGCCGCGCGCCGTGCGAACCTTGAAAAACGCCTGAGCACCAGTGAACCGGCGATCGGTCACGATGCCGGCCAGGCACCCATTGGCCACTGCCACGATCCGCAGTGCTTCGGGGCGCAGGGTCAGGGTCACCTCGCGGCCATTGGCCAGGGCGGCACCGCCACCAGCCGACGGGGCCACTCGCCATTCGACTCCCTCCACCTGCAGCCGGATCTCATGCTGGCTGGAGGAGAGCACCATGGCCGGTATGGTGCTGATCCGGCCGACAAATCCCGCCACAAACGCATTGACCGGATGACTGTACAACTCGTCGGGGGTACCGAGCTGCTGCAGCACACCACCGCGGAGCACCGCGATCCGGTCGCCCAGGTCAAAGGCCTCCTCCTGCTCATGGGTCACGATGATCGTGGTCATGCCGAGCCGGTGGACCAGTGCCCTGATTTCGTGGCGGGTCCGTTCGCGCAGCGACGGATCGAGATTCGACAGCGGCTCATCGAGCAGCAGGATGCGCGGTTCCGGTGCCAGCGCCCGGGCCAGCGCCACTCGCTGCTGCTGGCCGCCGGACAACGCGCCAATCGCCCGCCGTTCGAATCCGGCCAGGTCGACCAGCACCAGCGACTCGGCCACTCTCCGGGTCAGTTCACCGCCCCGCACGCCGAGTGATTCGAGGCCAAAGGCCACGTTCTGCCCGACATCGAGGTGAGGAAACAGGGCATAGTGCTGGAACACCATCCCGAAGCGGCGGGCCGCCGGTGGAATCCGGGTCAAGTCCTGGCCATCGACGATGATCCGGCCAGCATCGGGCTGTTCGAACCCGGCCAGGAGCCGGAGCGTCGTGCTCTTGCCGCTGCCGCTCGGTCCCAGCAGCGCCAGCGTCTCCCCCCGGGTCATCTGGAGCGAGAGCCCATCGACCGCGGCAAACGAACCGAACCGCTTGGTCAGCCCCTCGAGGCGCAGGAATTCATCCGCCCCCCTGACCCCCTGCCCCCCGGTCTCGGAATTCACCGCGCACCACTCGCTTTCTTGCCCGTTCCCCGCACATGCTGGTCCCAGTACCCCATCCACTCGCTGCCCTTGCGGGCCAGCAGCGGCCAGTCCATCGGCGCCACGGTCATGTCACGCTCGACCTCCGCCACCCACCCCGGCACCGAGTCAGCCGGCAGATCCCGGCGCACCGGAAGCCGGAACACCTTTCGAGCCGTCAGCAGCAGCGCCTCGGTGCCCCCGACAAAATCGATGAATCGTTTGGCCGCCTCCGGATGGGTCGAGCCGCGGACCAGTCCGATGGCATCATCAATGACCACCGTGCCGCTGCTGGGAAAGACGTATCCGAACGGCATGCCCTGGCTCCGGCTGATCAGGATATCGGGCAGGTCCCAGAGTGTCAGGCTGCCCTCACCCCGCGACATTTTGGCCACCAGCACCGCCGGGTTGAGGGTGTAGCTCCTGGTCTGGCCATCGAGCCGGCGGAACCACGTCATGGCCTCGGTGGTATCGCCGGTGCGGCGCAGGCTGCGCTCGAAGATGTAGCCCCAGATGGCCCGCATTGTCCCGCTGGCCACCGGATCGCGGATCAGAACCTGGTCCCACCACTGGGGGGCCAGCATATCGTCCCAGTCAGCTGGCGCATCCGCCCGCTTGATCAGCCGCTCGTTGTAGGCAATGACCGTGGGTGTCCGGTACACCGGAAAATAAAGATCCGCCGGTCCCAATCCGTCGGGACCCACCTTGTCGGCCCACGCCGGCCGGTAGGCGGTCAGCAGCGATTCGGCCACTCCCCGATCGAAGATCGTGGTCGGGCCGCCAAACCAGACATCCGCCTGTGGATTGACCTTCTCGAATCGCAGCCGATCGAGAATCTCCTGGCTGCCGAGGTCGAGCCAGCGGATGTCGATGTCAGGGTTTTCGGATTCAAAGGCCTGTTCCAGCAGCTGCAGCTGATCCCGGCCATGCGGCGAATAGACGGTGACGGGAATGCGGTGATCGCGGGAGCAGGCGGCAAGCAGCAGTGCGCCGAGCAGGGGGCGCAGGCGGCGGCCAACGGCGAACGCCAGTTGATTCACTGCGTTCCCATCCCCGAACCTCGCTCGGCCAGCGCGAGCAGGTTGGCAAACAGTCGGAACGCGCCAGGCACGCCGGCTGGCAGCTGGCGGAAGAAGCTGAGCCCGGTATACACGAAGGTGCCTTTCCCCAGCTTCGCGATCAGCAGACCACCCTGCAGTGGTGGATCGCCGGGGTCGTGCAGTTCCAGCAACGGACGCCAGGCCGGATCCCAGCTGTGAGCAAAGTACAGTCCCCGTTCCTGGACCCAGCCCTCCCAATCCGAGGCCCCAATCTGGTTCGGTCCCGTGAACAGCCCCGATTGCGGATCGAGCAATTTGACCGCCGCATTTTCATCGGTCACGCGATCGTGCACCACCGGCGGGCTGCCGCCGCCGACCGTGGCGGGAAATGGGGCAAAGCCGCCATTGAACCAGATCTGCTGCTGGTACTGCACCACCACCAGGCCGCCAGTGCGGGCATACTCGAGCAGTCGGGCGTTGTTGCGCACCAGCGCGGTGTCGGTCTCGTAGGCCCTCGGGCCGATCACGATGACCGGAAAGCGCGAGAGGTCGCCGCGCTCCAGCGTGGCGCGGTCGAGCAGCTCGACGGTCATCCCCGCCTCGGTCAACGCTTCGGGGACCTGGTCGGCCGCGCCGCGGACATAGCCGATCCGCGCCACCTTGGGCAGCACGATGGGCGCGAGGGTGACCTGTGCCACCGCTCGCCGGACGTAGGCCCGCGGTCTGATGTGCGGATAGTCGACGAAGACCTGGCCGACCTCGTCGCGGGCGCCGGTGGATTCGGTAGCACTGGCCCGGAATTCGAGGCGACCTGCGGTGGCGCCCGCCGGTGGCGTAATGTCGAAGTGAAACTCCGCGTGGGCGCTCTCACCCGCCAGATGGAACGCCTGCGGTGGCGGTTTCGGCCACCCGGCGGGGACCTCGACGGTCACAGTTCCACTGGTGGAATCGGCCACTCCGCTGGTCAGCGTCACCGTGAAGCGCCGTGAGGTGCGCGGTGTGAGCGGCCAGGCCAGATCGGCCGGATCGAGTCTGACGTCAATCCGTGGCACCACCCAGAGTGGCCGGCGCACTTCACCGCGGGCCTGGTCGTTGGTCCGCCAGCTCAATTCCCGGAACAACGCGGCGCCGCTGCTGCACTCACCAGCGGGCCCTCTGGCCAGGATGATCCAGGCGCCCTCCGGCTGCTCGAACGGTGTGCCCAGGGTGGCGCCCGCCGGGGAACGGGGCCAGACATACTGATCACCCTGGCGCGGCTGCCGCAGGAAATAGGGCTGGCTCAGCAGCGCCGCGCTCCCCGGCTTGAAGGCGCCGCGCCACTCAGTCGACTGCCCCGGCAGCAGCGCGAGCGGCGTCGGATCCTCGGCCTCCCCACTCCCCCCGAACCGGTGACAGACAGCCAGGGTATCAGTGCCGGTATTCCGCGCCGTCAGCGTGACCGCAACCGACTGCCCGGGTGCGACCCTGTCCTCATCGACCCGGGCGTCGATCAGCAGCCCCGCAGCGGTGAACAGCGCGCGAGTGACGTGGGATTCCTGATCGGTGAGCGTGGCCGCCAGCGCTCCGCGACTGCATTCGGTAGCGGCGGCACAGGCCTGCTCGGCGCGACGGAGCTCGACCTCCGCCGCCGCAAGCCGCGAGACCAGAGTTCCGCGAAATCCGCTGCCAGAAGACTCGAGTTGCGAGACCAGTTCGACGTAACGATCAATCGGCGCCCGCAGCCGGTCGGTCCCCATGGTACTGCCACCCGGTGCAGCCGCGGCCCGGCCCAGCGAGGTATCGATTCCGGCGAACATTCCCGCCCTGCCGTCAGTGGTGCGATCAACCCAGAGCATCAGCCGGTTTTCCGAGGCGCTCATCTCCTGGAGCCGGCCCATGTCCTGGGAGCGATGGAGACTGCGGCCCCGCATGGCGATCTGGTGATACGTCTGCCCGACAGCCTCATCCAGCGACCCACCATCGATCCGAATGGTGGTGCCGGCGGTGTCGTACCGGGTGTTGCGATACAGCTTGAGCGGGGTCCACGCCGGCAGCTGTTCTTCGGACAGCAGCTCGGGGAAGCGGGTGGAATCGCCGGCAATCCTGAACCCTTCCTGCGCCGCCCACCCAGCCGCCTGGTGCTGGCCGTGCCCGTCCCGGGGAGTGCCGCTGAAGATCGAGACGACCACCTGGGGACGAAAACGCCGGATGATCCGGACCACATCCTTGAGCACCGAATCCTGCGGCCAGTGGGCCCAGGTATCGGCCAGGGTCTTGGAAAATCCGAAATCATAGGACCGGGTAAAGAACTGCCGGGCCCCATCGAGCCGCCGCGCTGCCAGCAGCTCCCCGCTGCGCAGAATGCCGAGGCCTTCCCCGAGTTCGGGGCCGATGAGGTTCTGGCCACCTTCACCGCGGTTGAGCGACAGATACGCCGCCTCGACGCCGTAGCCACGGACCAGGGTGGCCAGCAGTTCGGTGTCCTCGTCGTCGGGATGGGCCCCGATCATCAGCACTCGGCGGTTGTGTCCCAGCATCCGGAGTTCCTGGGAAAGCACGACGGCGCCGCCGGTGGACGGCGGCTCGACCTGGGCCACGAGCGTGTGGGGAAGGAGCAGCAGTGCGAACAGCGTGACGACAACAGCAGGGCGCGGCAATCGATTGAACGGCACAGGGTTTCCACGGCTCGGAGAGGACTTCAAGCTAAGCCGTTCGCGTGCGGTTTGCCCTGCAGATGTTGCTGGATGAAATCCTCGGGTCACCCTCCTGCCGAGGTCGGGGTGGCGGACTTTTTTCGTTCCAGTTCGAGGTGGCGGCCCCAGACGAACGCGGTGATGAATACCGCCAGCGCGACCACCAGGAGCGCGTAACCAACTGCTCCGCCCAGTTGTTTCAGCAGCAGCAGCATTCCGACCGAGGCGCAGATGGTGCCGAAGGCCCGGAGCACTTCATCGAGATTCCGCCAGTTGGTCTGCCGCCCCCACTGCAGCGCTGGCACCAGGCCGATCGTGCCGATCGCCAGGATCGCGTACCAGATCCAGATCCAGTAGCGGTGGGCGTAGACCATCAACTTCCCCGGCCGCCACGGCAGCGCGGACAGGAGCAGGCCGATCGCAATCGTTCAAAGGTATAGATCCCGGTCCCGTGGCCGTCGCTCCAGTTGATCCGAAGACCGTAGGCCCCGACCAGCGACATCGACAGCGGACGAATGTCGGGCGACACGACGCCAGGATCCAGCAGCGGCTTGCCGGTCATTTCCTCGACGCAGCCGGCGCAGGGACAGGCCAGCCTGAGCCATCGGGCCGGATAAAATCCCGCGTGGCCTTCGGCGTCCCATTCGATGGTCAGCCCGGCATCGGACCGGTTGATGGCATGGGGGGTTGCGGTGGTCGTCACGGCCGGTGGCTCGCACTGACCGCCGGGCGGCTTATAATTGGATCATCCTTCTTCCTTCTCTCAGGTATCGGCATGGCGCCCCAGTCTCCCAATCCGTTCGGCTGCCGGACCACGATCAAGCTCGGTTCAGACCAGGCCACAGTATACAGCCTCCCGGCACTGGCCAAGGCCGGCATCGCGGAACTCGACCGGCTGCCGTTCTCGATCCGCATCCTGCTCGAAAATGCCCTGCGATTCGACGGCCGGGGCATCGTCACCGATGATCACGTCCGGGCGCTGTCCGGCTGGTCCGGTGCGCCGAAGGCGCCCAGCGAGATTCCCTTCATGCCCGGCCGGGTGGTGCTCCAGGATTTCACCGGCGTTCCCTGCGTCGTCGACCTGGCCGCCATGCGGGACGCCATGGCCCGGATGAAGGGCAACCCGGACCTGATCAACCCGATCGTGCCCTGCGACCTGGTCATCGACCATTCCGTGCAGGTGGACTACTACGGCACCGCCGATGCCGAGAGCCGGAACGTCTCGCTCGAGTTCGAGCGCAATCGCGAACGGTACCAGCTGCTCAAGTTTGCCCAGCGCGCCTTTCGTGACTTCCGGGTGGTGCCGCCCGGCATGGGCATCGTGCACCAGGTCAACCTCGAATATCTGGCCCCGCTGGTGCAGCTCCGCCCCCAGCATGGTGAGCTGACCGCGTACCCCGACACCGTCGTGGGGACCGATTCCCACACCACCATGATCAACGGCCTGGGCGTCCTGGGCTGGGGCGTCGGAGGGATCGAGGCCGAAGCGGTGATGCTGGGACAGCCCTACTTCATGCTGATTCCGGAAGTCATCGGGGTGAAGCTCAGCGGCAAGCTGCCCGCCGGCACGACCGCCACCGACCTGGTGCTCACGGCCACGCAGATGCTACGCAAGCAGGGCGTGGTCGACAAGTTCGTGGAGTTCTTCGGCCCCGGATTGTCGGGCCTCGGCCTGGCCGATCGCGCCACCATCGCCAACATGGCCCCCGAGTACGGCGCCACCATGGGCTTCTTTCCGGTGGACCAGGAAACCCTGCGCTACCTCGAACGGACCGGCCGAGACCGCACCATTGTGGAGCGGGTCGAGCGGTATTGCAAGGAGCAGGGAATTTTCCGGACCGACCAGACCCCCGATCCCGAGTTTACCAGCGTCCTCGAACTCGACCTCGGTTCCATCGTGCCCAGCCTGGCCGGGCCCAAGCGCCCGCAGGACAAGGTCGGGCTCTCCGAACTCAAACGGAACTTCCACGTATCGCTGCCGGATTTAATGACGCCGGCGGTCCCGGCCGCGCGGCGGGAGCTGGCCCAAGCCAACTACTCGCGGTGGGTCGGAGAAGGCGGTTCGGTCGGCGCCATGACCACGGCGGATGCCCCCGCGGTGGCCCAGCCATCAATCAACGGCCAGCCCTTCGATCTGCGCGACGGCTCGGTCGTCATCGCCGCGATTACCAGCTGTACCAACACCTCCAACCCCTCAGTCATGGTCGGTGCCGGACTGCTGGCCCGGAAGGCGCTGGCCAAGGGTCTGCGGACCAGTCCCGGTGTGAAGACCTCGATGGCGCCCGGCTCCCGCGTCGTCACCGATTATCTCAAGGCGGCTGACCTGCTCGGCAGCCTCGAACAGCTCGGGTTCAACGTGGTGGGCTATGGCTGCACCACCTGCATCGGGAACAGCGGCCCGCTGCCCGACGAAATCGGCCAGGCCATCGAGGAACACGCCCTGGTCACCGCCGCGGTCTTGTCCGGCAACCGGAATTTCGAGGCCCGGGTCCACCCGCTGGTGCGGGCCAACTACCTGGCTTCCCCGCTGCTGGTCGTGGCCTTTGCCCTGGCCGGCCGGGTAGACATCGACCTGACCACCGAGCCGCTGGGCAACGGCAAGGACGGCAAGCCCGTCTTCCTCGAGGATATCTGGCCCACCGCGGAGGAGGTCAACGCCACCATGGCGGCCGCGCTCAAGCCCGAACTGTTCCGCCAGCAATACAGCAGGGTGCTGGACGGAGATGCGGCGTGGCAGGCGCTGCCTGTCCCGCAAGGCAGCCGCTACGCCTGGGATCCGGCGTCGACCTACGTCCAGGAGCCGCCCTTCTTCCAGAATCTGCCGGTCGAGCCCCTGCCGATGAAGGACATCGTGGCAGCCCGGGTCCTGGCCGTCCTCGGTGATTCCGTCACCACCGACCACATCTCGCCGGCCGGCTCGATCCCGAAGAACGGCCCCGCCGCACGCTACCTCAAGGAGCACGGGGTCGAGCAGCCAGACTGGAATACGTTCGGCGCCCGGCGCGGCAATCATGAGGTGATGATGCGCGGCACCTTCGGCAACGTCCGGATCAAGAACGGGCTGGTGCCGGACACAGAGGGCAACTGGACCCTGCACCTCCCCTCCGGCCAGACGGTCTCGATCTATGACGCCGCCATGCGCTACATCGGAGCGGGAACGCCGCTGATCATTCTCACCGGCAAGGAGTACGGCACTGGCTCCAGCCGCGACTGGGCCGCCAAGGGTCCGGCCCTGCTGGGCGTCAAGGCCGTCATCGCCGAGAGCTACGAGCGGATCCACCGCAGCAACCTGGTCGGGATGGGAGTGCTGCCGCTGGCCTACGAGCCCGGTACTACCCGGACATCCCTCGGGCTCACCGGGCGGGAAACGATCGGGATCACCGGCATCGCGGAAGGACTGACCCCGGGCGGCCGGGTGACGGTCACGGCCAGGGCGGAAGATGGCAAGGTCACCACGTTCAAGGCGGTGGTCCGGCTCAATTCACAGGTCGAGCTCGATTATTACCGGCATGGCGGGATTCTGCAGCGGGTGCTGCGGATGTTTCTGGCGGGGCAGGCCTGAACTTCAGCTCGAAGCCATAGGCCAGAAGCCTCAAGCCGTGGGCTGCAGGCTTGGGCGGCGATGGAATGCGAAAGACCCTCCGCTGCCTTGGCAACGGAGGGTCCTTTTTGTCGATCAGCTAAATGCTTAATAAGGCTTACGGCTTCAGGCTACGAGGTCCTTGAGCCGCTCCCCAGTCTCACCCTCACGAAGCCGGGTCAGGGCACGGTCCCGGAGCTGACGGATCCGCTCACGGGTAACCCCCATCATCCGGCCGATCTCTTCCAGAGTCCGGCTGTTGCCATCTTCCAGACCGAAATAGAGCCGCAATACCTTGGCATCGCGGGGCGGCAGGGCCGCCAGAGCCGCCTCGATGTCCCGAGTCTGGCTGTTGGCGATGGTGGCTGCGTCGGTGCCTTCCTGGTCCAGCGCCGAGAACCGCTCGATCCGCTCGCTGGAATCGCCGTCACGAGTGGGGTGGTCGAGCCGGACGGCCTCGGTGTTGAGGGCGCTGAGCGAACGCACCGCTTCAACCGTGAGACCCGTGGCGCGAGCCAGCTCCTCGGTAGTCGGCATCCGGCCGAGCTTGTCCTTGAGCAGCGTGGTGGTCCGACCCAGCCGGCTCAGATCGGCAGTCCGGTTGAGCGGCACCCGGACCGGACGGCCGTGCCGGGCGATCGCAGCCTGAACTGCCTGCCGGATCCACCAGACGGCGTACGAAATGAACTTGACGCCCCGGTCCGGATCGAACTTCCGGGCGGCGGTCATCAGACCGAGGTTCCCCTCGCCGATCAGGTCGACAAGCGGTACACCGCGATTCTGGAACTTCTTGGCCACGCTGACTACGAACCGGACGTTGTGCCGAGCCAGTTTTTCCTGGGCGGCCACGTTGCCCCTGAAGGCCTTCCGTGCGAGGGCCATCTCTTCCTCGCGATTCAACAGCGGAACCCGGCTGATTTCGTCGAGGTACAGATCCAGGCTTTCACGACCCTCGTCTACTGCCTTGGCGATCGGGGTCGGCCGAACCGCGCGGCGCTTGGAGCGCGGAGTCACTTTCACTATTCGGCCCTCCTTTGGCTGAACGTCAGAGCTGCTCAATCGGCAGTCCTTTAAATCGAGCGCTAATATACACCTAAATCACTAAAAATCAATGGCTTAGCTAACTCTGTGTCACAGGCGACCTTGCGAAGTTATTCACAAACTGGGTCCGAAAATCGGGCAGCAGTCGTCCCACCTAACTGGTCATGCCCTCTCCGCCACAAGTAGGATGCGCCAATGCATCCTAAGGACGGGTGAGTAGCCATGCTGTTTCACAGCTGAACCATTATCGGCCCCGTTTGGTTCCACGCGAGGCCATTACGTTGCTCCGATACGCAACGCAGCCCCCGGCTGTTGAGCCGTCCTCCTACCCGCCAGATTTCCAGCCATGCACACCGACTCCGCTTACGAATTGATCCGCCAGTTCGCCTCTCCGGTGGTCGCCATCACGTCCGCCTGGCAGGGACGGACCAACGGAATGATTTCAGACAGCGCCGTGCGCGCCTCGATTTCGCCCAAGGTGCCCCGGCTGTCGGTTTACATCCACAAATGGCACCTGAGCCACGAGATGATCTGGCGCAGCGGCCGCTTCACCATGCACCTGCTCCACCCCGGCCAACTGGGGCTGATCCACCAGCTCGGCTTTGCCACCGGACGGGATCGCGACAAGATGCCGGAGGTCCCTCACCGGCTGGGCACGGCAGGGGTGCCGATTCTCGATGACTGCTACGCCGGGTTCGAGTGCCAGGTGGTCAATACCATGGACACCGGGTACGCCACCCATTTTCTGGGCGACGTGACCGGCACCCACCGCGGGCCGGGCCTGGAAATTCTGACCGCGACCTGGCTCAGGCAGCACCTTCCGGCCGAGTGGCGCGAGGATTTCCTGCAGCATTACCGCGAGGCCCAGCAATACATCGACACCCATGCGGCCATCCAGGACATTCATTGGAAGGGGCCCGACCAGGGATAAAAAAAGACGGGTGCCGGAAACCCGACACCCGTGCTATCGACCGGCCCGGCCAGAAAACTCAGTGGTTGGGCTTGCCCATCATCGGCATGTTCATCTCGGTTGGGGTGCCGACGATCGCGGTCTTGGCGTCCTTGCCGGTGCCGAGCAGCAATTGCTCCATGTCCTTGCCCACAAACTTGACCATGCCGAACGGGACGTCCGGCGTCCACCAGACGTCGCTGGCGGTCGAATCGTCGCGCATGTGGGTGGTCTTGAAGGTGCCAGCCGGGACCGTGACCGATTCGGTGCCAACCACCTTCATCTGGCCGCACTTCTTGGTCCAGTCAGTGACGCTGGCCTTCCCGGTTGGAATCATCCCTCTCATGTTGGCCAGCATCTGGCCGGAAATCTTCATCGGCGGCTGATTGGGGCGCTGCATGACCATCTCGTCGACTTCATCCATCTTGGGCGGCCAGCCGGGAACCACCATCTGCATTGCGCCGCCCGACTTCGAGGAGCTGACCTCGATCCGATGATACGGCTTGCCGTTCCGCTGCTCCTCGTCGATGATGGACATTTTCATGGTCGTGCCGTCCTTGCCCTGCCACTGGGCCCAGCTGCCCGCCGGCGGAATTGGCCAGGTCTGGCCGCAGATCGTCGTCGACTGGGCCGCGGCAGGGGCCGCCACCGTACAGACCGCCACCAGTACCAGCCCACCCAGTGTTGTCAGGCTCCGCATGAGATTGGCTCCGTATGAAAGTTGCCGCTCACCCGTTCTTGATCTCGGAGATCAGCCGGGTCAGCGATGTCTTGGCATCACCGAACAGCATCTGTGTCTTGGGAAGATAAAACAGTTCGTTCTCGATGCCGGCAAAGCCCGGGTTCATCGAGCGCTTCATCACAATGACGCTCTGGGCCTTGTCCACGTCCAGAATGGGCATGCCGAAGATCGGACTGGACTTGTCGTTCCGGGCCGCCGGATTGACCACGTCATTGGCCCCGATGACCAGGGCCACGTCACAGGATGGGAAGGCGTGGTTGATCTCGTCCATGTCCTTGAGCTGGTCGTACGGGATGTTGGCTTCAGCCAGCAGCACGTTCATGTGCCCCGGCATCCGGCCAGCCACCGGGTGAATGGCGTACTTCACCTCGCCGCCATTCTTCTCGATCAGCTCCGCCAGCTCCCTCACCTGATGCTGGGCCTGAGCCACCGCCAGGCCGTAGCCGGGCACCACGATGACCGATCGGGCATAGGCCAGCCTGAGCGCCGCATCCTCGGCCGAGATGGACTGGACGGTCAATCCCTCCGAGGTCTTGGCCGCGCCACCAGTCGGGGCACTGCCAAAGGCGCCGAACAGGATATTGCCGAACGAACGGTTCATCGCCTTGCTCATGATCATCGAGAGAATGAACCCGGAGGCGCCGTCCAGTGCACCGGCAATGATCAGCACGTTGTTGCCGATGGCAAATCCGGTGGCCGCCGAGGCCAGGCCGGCATACGAGTTCATCAGCGAGATGACCACTGGCATGTCGGCACCGCCGATCGGCAGCACCAGCAGGATGCCGAACAGGAAGGCCAGCCCGAGCATGGTGTAGAACAGCGCCGGATGGCCGGGGTTGACGATCAGGTAGCCGAACACTCCGATGGCAGCCGCAAAGATCCCCAGGTTCATCACGTTCTGGCCGGGATAGGTCACCGGCTTGCCGGTGATGAACTCCTGCAGCTTGCCGAAGGCCATGAAGCTGCCGCTCACGGTCAAGGCTCCGAACAGCACCTCGAATCCCAGTGCGGCCATCAGCGCCGGCGAAATCTCCGCCCCGTCCCTGATGTGGGTGTAATACTCGGCCACGCCGACCAGGGTGGCCGCCAGGGCGCCGAACAGGTGCGAGATGGCGATCCGCTGCGGCATCGCGGTCATCGG
>JBDTTF010000124.1:0-13194 GCA_039930765.1 Gemmatimonadota bacterium
AGAACGTGACCGCCGGCGCCAACCCGATGGAGCTCAAGCGCGGCATCGACAAGGCTGTCGAGGCCATCGTCGCCGAGCTGAAGAACATTTCCTCGGAGTCCAAGGGCAACAAGGAAATCGCCCAGGTCGGCACCATCTCGGCCAATAACGATCCCGAGATCGGCAAGCTGATCGCCGAAGCTATGGCGAAGGTCGGCAAGGACGGGGTCATCACGGTGGAAGAGGCCAAGGGTCTCGAGACGACGCTGGAGACCGTCGAGGGCATGCAGTTCGACCGGGGCTATCTCTCGCCCTACTTCGTGACCGATCCGGAGAAGATGGAAGCGGCGCTGGAAGACGCCTACATCCTGATCCACGACAAGAAGATCTCGGCGATGAAGGAGCTGCTCCCGGTGCTCGAGAAGGTGGCCCAGACCGGCAAGCCCCTGCTGATCATCGCCGAGGACGTCGAGGGCGAAGCGCTGGCCACCCTGGTGGTCAACAAGATCCGCGGCACCCTCAAGGTCTGCGCGGTCAAGGCGCCGGGCTTCGGTGACCGCCGCAAGGAAATGCTGACCGACATTGCCAAGCTGACCGGCGGCTCGGTCATCGCCGAAGAGCTGGGCCTCAAGCTCGAGAACACCGAGCTCAGCAAGCTGGGCCGGGCCAAGCGGATCGTGATCGACAAGGACAACACCACCGTGGTCGACGGCCGCGGCAAGAATGACGAGATCCAGGGCCGGATCGGCGAGATCAAGGCCGCGATCGACAAGTCGACCAGCGACTACGACCGCGAGAAGCTGCAGGAGCGGCTGGCCAAGCTGTCCGGTGGCGTCGCCATCATCAATGTCGGTGCGGCCACCGAGACCGAGATGAAGGAGAAGAAGGCCCGGGTCGAGGATGCGCTGCACGCCACCCGCGCCGCGGTCGAAGAGGGCATCGTTCCCGGCGGCGGTGTCGCGCTGCTCCGGGCCCAGCACGTGCTGGACAAGGTCAAGGGGACCGAGGACGAGAAGATCGGCGTCGAGATCGTTCGGCGTGCCATCGAGGAGCCGGTCCGGATGATCGCGCTCAACGCCGGCGCTGAAGGTTCCATCGTCGTGGCCCGGGTTCGGGAGTCGAAGGACAAGAACTTCGGGTACAACGCCGGCACCGACACCTACGAGGACCTGGTCAAGGCCGGCGTCATCGACCCGACCAAGGTGACCCGGACCGCGCTGCAGAATGCGGCCTCGATTGCCGGCCTGCTGCTGACCACCGAGTGCGTGGTGGTGGAGCGGAAGGAAGACAAGCCGGCGGCCGCTCCGTCCGGCGGTGGTGGCATGGGCGGGATGTACTAGCATCGGCTGATGTTACGGGAGCGTTGGACGCTCCCGTAACTTCATGCCGATGCAGTATCCCGAGGGCCAAAGGCCCGAGGGAGCTGCCGGTGATAACATTTCCCACCGCCTTGCAGCCTCGGCTGCAGGGCGGTGTTTTTTGGAGCGTTTTACGCTGGCGAAAATACTTGCCGATCGAGGATCCCGAGGGCCGGGGGCGCGCGGAGTCGTTATCTTCTGAAGGTCAGGTTGAATCAACTCGTCGGGGAGGTTGCCGTGAGAGCCCTTGGCCTGTTCGTCGCCGTCCTGTTGAGTGCCGCTGCTGGTCGTGCCGAGGCGCAGAGTTCCGCCGTGGTGGGGACCTGGGAGGCATCGCTCAAGGACTCACAACGCAAGGACGCGCCGCGGATCGTGATCGTGCGGGGAGATTCGAGCGCCAGCTATGGCACCGAGACGGTACGCTGGCGGGTAACCGGTACCAAGACGATCCTGCTGGCCCTGGGGGGCGAATGGGTCAGCTACGATTTCAAGGTCAGCGGGACCAAGCTGACGCTGTCCGGGGGGGATCTGGACAAGCCGATCACCCTGACCAAACAGGGACCGGCCACGGCGCGTCCGGATTCGATTCCAGTGCCGCCAGATCCAGACACGACGAGTTGAGTTGGGAGTTGGGAGTTGGGAGTCAACAACGAGAGTCCGCTGTGGGCAGCGGACTCTTGCTTTTGCTGGCACTTGGAACTGATGGGTCACGGATGAGCGCGGAACATTCCGGCGCGCGATCAGAGTCCGCCTCAGCGAGGCGGGCTCGTTGGTTCGTGATAGCTGCACGTGTGGGGGGAGCCTGTGGATACCCTTGTGCGTTTTTCCACGGGAATGGCACTGGCCGCGGAACGGACCAGCGCGGATCGGTCCGGCTGGCAATCGAAAATCGAATCGAACGGCTCAGTTTTCCTTGACTGATGACTGAAAAAGCGAACTCTGCCTGATGTTTCGGCGGTATGAAGTGTCGCGGAGCGGTCCGTGTTCATCCGTGGCCGTTCGAATCCGGGTGGATCCGCGGATCTGTTGTTGGCAGGAACTACCCGGCGATCGACAGCGGATGCAGTGGCCGGTGCTGCAGCGCCACCTCAAAGCCGCCCTGGAAGCCGGCGGCCTCGAGAACCGGCCCGATGGTGCGGCGGGCTTCATCGGCGGTGTTGCAGCGTTCGCTGAGGTGGGCCAGCACCACCAGCCTGAGTCCAGGGTGCATCAGTTCGCCCAGTAGCTCGGCGGCGGCCCGGTTGGACAGGTGGCCGCCTGAACCGACGATCCGCTCCTGAACGCTGGCTGGATACCGGCTGGTCCGGAGCAGGACCTCGTCGTGATTGGCCTCCAGTACCAGCGCGTGCACTCCCGCCATCAGCCAGCGCAGCGCCGTGGTGGTCCGGCCCACATCAGTGGCCAGGGCCAGGCTGACCCCATCGGGCGTCTCGACCCTGATGGCGATCGGTTCGGCGGCGTCATGACTCACCGCACAGCACCGGACCCGGAATGGTCCGACCGACACCTCTCCCATCAGGACCGCCGGAATGAATCGGGAGGCGGCAAACTTCGGCCGCAGCCGGTCCCACGTCCCGGTGCTGGCAATGACAGGGACATTCAGCTGCCGGGCCAGCGAGGCGGCGCCCGCGGTGTGATCGCCATGCTCGTGGGTCAGTGCGATGGCAATGACACTGTCGAGCGGCAGGCCGACATCCCGCGCCCGCCGGCCAATTTCCCGGGCACTGAAGCCGGCATCGAGCAGGATGGTCTGGCCCTCATGGCGGACCGCGGCGCAGTTACCCTTGGAGCCTGAGCCCAGGACGTAGAGCACGGTCATCCGGCTGACAGCCTCCGCCAGGTGGCCTCCAGGGACTGCCGGCGCTCGGGAGTGAACGCGATCTCGCGGCGGGGCATCACCCGCTCGGCTACGCGCAGGAATCCCGGCTGGTCCATCCGTTCCGCACTGACTCCACCCCACGCCAGCGGCGCGACGTATTTCGGGACTGGCCCGGCGCCAAAGATATTGGCACCGGCGCCGACCACCGTACCGGTCGACAGCAGGGTGCCGATGCCGGTCTTGGCATGATCGCCGAAGATGGTGCCCAGGAACTGGCGGCCGGTCGCCAGTCGCTCACCCGCGACCTCGAGCTGCACCTCGCCGTAGGTGTTCTTGAGATTCGAGGTTGTGGTTCCGGCGCCGAGATTGACCCAGGTGCCCAGGACGCTGTGGCCGACGAATCCGTCGTGGCTCTTGTTGCTGAAGCCGAGGAAGACGGTGTTGGACAGTTCTCCCCTGACGGTGCTGCGGGGGCCGAGGACCGAGGCGCGGAGATGGCCGCCCAGAATCCGGCAGCGGGCGCCAGCGTAGAAGGGTCCTTCGAGCCGAGTGCCGCAGCGGACCTCGGTACCCTCTTCGACGATGACGGCGCCGTGGCGGGTGTCGAACACCACACCGGGCTCGACGGCGGCGCCCAGGATGACGACCTCGGCGGGATCGCCGATCACCAGGCAGCCATCGGGAATTTCGTCATGCGGTGCGGTCAGGAAGTCGGCGCAGTCGCCCTGCAGGTAGCCCTCCAGCGCCGTCAGCAGGTCGGCGCTCCCCTCGAGCAGCAGCCCCTCGATCTCGACGGCGGCGCCCTCATCGCTCGGCCCGGTCCAGCTCTGGCCTGCCGCCACCAGCCAGGCCACGGTCTGGCCATCGTGGATCAGGCGCCGAGTGTCCTTGCCGAATTCGATCGGGGCGCCACTGGGAGCAAACCAGCTGGCCGCCACGACCGCAGGGCCATTCACCGTTCGGGTGGCCACGACTTCGGGCTCGTCCAGTTCGTGGAACCCGACCACATGATCGGCCATGATCGAGAGCGTTTCGGCCTCGAGCAGCCCCTCCCAGCGCTCGCGGATCCGCCAGATTCCGGCCCGCAATTCGGACAGCGGGCGCACACCCGCAAAGGGAAACCACCGGGGTCCGGGATTGGGCGGGTCGTAGAGGTGAAGAGTGACGGGCATCAGATCAGGGCAGATCGCGGATGGCTGGCGGCAGGGTGTCGAGCACCTTCTTGAGATCGGGAGCCATGGAGCGGGGCATGACCAGAATCCTGCCATTGGCCCGAACCACCACCAGGTCGCGGACACCCGCCATCACGATCGGTTCGTCGTCGCTCCAGGCCACACAGTCCTGGCTGCCGGAGAAGAAGACCTGTCCCGAGGACACGTTGCCGTGCGAGTCCCGGGTCCGGACCCGCGGGAGGGCATCCCAGGTCCCGATATCGTCCCATGAAAACGCTCCGGCCACCACCGCCACGGCCGGACTGCGCTCCAGCAGCCCGACGTCGATCGAGATCGGCTTGACCGTGGCAAAGAAGCCGGGCACATCACCGCGGTCGAGGGCGCCGAGCGCCGGGGCGATTTCGGGCGTATGGAGCCGGACCTGCTCGAGGAGCACATCGGCCCGCCAGGCGAACAGCCCGCTGTTCCAGAGCGCCCCTTCCGCCATCAGGTTGAGCGCCGTGGTCGCGTCGGGCTTTTCGGTGAAGCGCTGCACCGCCCGGGCGTCTCTGTCGAGCGGCGCGCCCGGCACGATGTAGCCGTAACCGGTCTCCGGCCGGGTGGGGACGATCCCGACCGTGACCAGACGGCGGTGAGTCATCGCGGTGCGGAGCGCGGTGCTGGCCGACTGCCGGAAAATGCTCTCCTCGCGGATGACCCAGTCGGCGTGCAGCGAGATCACCTCGGCATCGGGATCCCGGCGGAACGCCTCGTGGGTGGCCCAGACCAGCGCCGGCGCGGTCGAGGCGGCGCGCGGCTCCACCAGCACGTTCTCGGCCGGCAGCTTCAGCAGTCGCTCGAGGGGGCCGGCGAGATCCTGGCCGGTGACCAGGAGGATTTGTTCGGGAGGTACTAAGCCGACCAGCCGGCGCACCGCCTGCTCGGCGGTGGAGCTGTCACCGGAGAGCGGCAGGACCTGTTTGGGACGGGAGGGAGTGCTGAGGGGCCAGAACCGGCTGCCGGCGCCGCCGGCCAGAATCACGGCCCACTTCATTCGGCGGGGCAGGGCATTGGAACGATCCTTGGATGTTTGTGCTCGGGGTGGGACCAGGTCAAAGCAGTGCGGCCACGGCCGGGGAATGGCGCCGGAGATCGTACAGCAGGCTGCCGGTATTGCTGCCCGGGGTCGGCAGGATGAGCAGCAGGTGATCGTCGGAGAGGGTGGAGAAGATTACCTGGCGCTCGCCGAACTCGAGCACCCCGGTGGTCAGTCGCTCTCCGTCGACGGCCCGGCCCAGACTCCGGGCGCCCTGGGCCACCGTGGCAGTGAGCGCCGCAACCGCCTCAGGGTCGAACTCCGACCGGCCAGCATGATCGATCGGGAGCCCGTCAGCGCTGACGATGACCACTGCCTCGACCCCTTCGCGGGCGGCCAGGCCGCGCACCACATCGCGCAAGCTGCTCATCGGTGCCTCCGGGTTGTCGAAAAGGAGCCCTTCAGGATGCCCGGCAACGTAGGAATGGGCATGATCGAAGTCAAGCAATGACGGTGGGTTGACCCGCTTCGGTCGGCGTCCTTAGGTTGCACTCCCATGAAGCTGCGCCCCCTGCCATTTCTGATGACGACCGGACTGACCATCTGGCTCGGTATGGCCCTGATCACCACCGGCTGCGGTAATTCGCCGAGCCTGGCCACGGACAGCAACGTGGTGGACACCGTCACCCTGTCGGCCGCCCGTGATACCGACCTCACGGTTCCGAGCGGCTATTCCGTTTCGGGTGGGGCGGCCCGCTTTACCCAGGACAACCCTGATTTCGATTTCGTGTATGACATCGATGACAGCGGGCGGGCGGTATTCCTGACCACCAAGGTGCTGGGAGTCGTTGGGAGTAATGCCGTCCGCCCCGGCTTCCGGAAGTCGATCCTGCATTTCGACTCGATCACCACGGCCCCGCTCAACGAGTACGTCACCGCGGACACCATTCACGCCGACACGATTCCCGGTGTCGCTGGTCGGGTGTGGTATATCCGCTCTGGCCTGTTCTGCACCCAGATCAGCTCGCCATACTACGGCAAGCTGGAAGTACTGAGTATCGACTCGGTCAACCGCGAGATCGTCTTTCGAATTCTCGTCGACAGGAACTGCGGCTTCCACTCGCTGCGCAACCAGCTCCCGACATACTGAGGCGGTCGTGATCGACATCCGCCTGCTCAGGCAGGAACCCGACGCCACCCGCGCCGCCTTGGGCCGACGGCTGGATCCGGCACTCGAGCCGAGCCTCGACCGGGTCACGGCGCTGGACGTGCGGCGCCGTGAGCTTCTGGGCCGGGCCGAGGCGCTCAAGGCCGAGCGGAACGGCGCCAGCGAAGAAGTGGGTCGGCGGAAAAAGGCGGGGCAGTCTGCTGATGACCTGATGACCCGGGTCAAGGCGGTTGGCGAAGCGATCAAGAGCCTGGATGCCGAACTGCGCGACGTCGACGCCGAGCTCGACCAGACCTTGCTCGCGATTCCCAACCTGCCACTGGATGAAGTTCCCAGCGGGGACGCCTCGGCCAATCGGGTGGTCCGGACTCACGGAGCCGTTCCCGAATTCAGCTTTGCACCCAGGCCGCACTGGGATCTGGGACAGGCACTCGGACTATTCGACCTGCCGCGGGCCACCAAACTCACCGGGTCCGGTTTTCCACTGTTCACTGGCCGAGGCGCCAAGCTGGTGCGGGCGTTGGCCAATTTCATGCTTGACCTGCACACCGAGCAGCACGGCTACCAGGAAATCGCGCCACCGTACCTGGTCAATCGCGCCACCATGACGGGCACCGGGCAGCTGCCCAAGTTTGCCGACGAGCTGTACAGTGTTACAGCGGATGAGCTGTACCTGATCCCGACCGCTGAAGTACCGGTAACCAATCTGCACCGCGATGAAATTCTCGATGGCGCGTCGCTGCCGCTGTCATTCGTGGCCTGGACTCCCTGTTTCCGGCGTGAAGCCGGTGCCCACGGCAAGGACACCCGGGGGCTGATCCGGGTCCACCAGTTCGACAAGGTTGAACTGGTCAGGCTCTGCCGGCCGGAGGATAGTGCCGACGAACACCGGCAGATCATCGGCCATGCCGAGGCGGTGCTGCAGCGGCTGGAGCTGCCGTACCGGGTGCTGGAACTCGCCGCCGGTGACACCGGATTTGCCAGCGCTCACACCTACGATCTCGAAGTCTGGGCCGCCGGCGTTGGTGCCTGGCTCGAGGTGTCGAGTGCCAGCCTGTTCACCGACTACCAGGCCAGGCGGGCCAATATCCGATTCCGCCGGACGGCCGGTGCCAAGCCGGAGTTCGTCCATACCCTGAACGCTTCGGCCCTGGCTTTTCCGCGGACCATTATCGCCCTGCTGGAGAACAACCAATCGGCTGACGGGTCCATCCGCTTGCCGCCGGCGCTGGCCCCCTACTTCGGTGCTGACCGGCTCGAGGCCCGTGGGTAGGAACCGCGTGCGCCGGTACGCGCCGGCGCTCGTGATCCTGCTGGTCGTGATTCTGGCCGGGTTGTCCATCGCGTCCGGGCTGGTGGTGGCCCGGCACTTTCGCTCGGATGCCTCGGCCGTGAGCCGGTTGTTTGCCGGCGTCTTTGCCGGCCTCAACACCTCGCGGCCCGGCGGCGAGGCCGATGCGCTGCTCCGGCTGGGCGAGCAGGTCCGGGCCCAGGGCATTCCGCTGGTGGTCACCGATGGGACGGGCCGGGTCACCGCCGTGGCCAACCTGCCGTTCGAAGCCGCACTGGACGATCCCCGGATTCCGGTCTACGCGCGCCAGCTCGATCACGATAATCCGCCGATCAGCGATGAAGTGGTCGGCACCATTCATTACGGTCCGCTGCCGGCCAAGCGGCAGCTGATCATGCTCACGGTATTGCAGGCGCTCACCGTGATCCTGATGCTCAGCGTCGGATTGGTGGCCTACCGCAATGCGCTGGCGGCCCAGCGGGATCGTCTCTGGGTGGCCATGGCGCGGGAGGCGGCGCACCAGATGGGCACTCCGCTCACCAGCCTGCAGGGATGGATCGAAGCGGTCCGCTCCCGGCCGACTCCGCCGCCGGGCCTGGCGGACCACCTGCTGGCCGACGCGGAGCGGCTGGAGCGGGTGGCCCAGCGGTTCGAACGGATTGGCCATGCCGGCAGGCAGGACCTGATCGGGCTGGGTGCGCTGGCCGACCGGGTGGCGGGCTATTTCAGGCCTCGGCTGCCCAAGCATGCCAATCCGATCACACTGGTGGTCCGATCGGCCGGGCCCGGCCCCATGGTGCTCGGCGATCCGATCCTGCTGGAGTGGGCGCTGGAGTCGCTGGTCAAGAACGCCATCGACGCGCTGCGGGGCCAGAGCGGCACCATTCAACTGATCACCGCCATGGAGCCACCGTGGGCCACGCTGCGGGTGCAGGACGACGGGCCGGGGGTCAGCCGGGAAATCCGCCGGACCCTGTTCGATCCAGGCATCACGACCAAATCGGGGGGCTGGGGAGTAGGACTGGCACTGGCCCGCCGCGTTGTTGAGGACGGGCACAATGGTGAATTGGTACTCGAAACCACCGAGACCGGTGCGAGCTTCCTGATCCGGATACCCAAGCATGAACAGTCCTGACACCACCCCGCGCACCGGCCTGACCGGACTCAATCCCGCCCAGCGGGAGGCGGTCGAGCACGTCACCGGTCCGCTGCTGGTGGTGGCGGGCGCCGGCTCCGGCAAGACCCGGGTGCTCACCCTGCGGATCGCGAGGCTGATCGACGAACACGGGGTGGCGGCCAACCGGATTCTGGCGGTGACCTTCACCAACAAGGCCGCCGGCGAGATGAAGGAGCGGGTGGGCCGGATGCTGGGCCGGGATCCTTCCGGCCTCTGGATTGGAACCTTCCACTCGCTCTCGGCGCGCCTGCTCCGCCATGAGGCCGAGGCACTCGGCTTTACCCGGCAGTTCACGATCTACGACCAGGACGACCAGCTTAGCCTGATCAAGCGGATCATGGACCAGCGCGGTCACTCGACCAAGCTGTTCCCGCCGCGTGCGGTGCAGAGCATCATTTCCGGCGCCAAGAACCGGATGCTTCCGCCATCGGAGCTGGCCAGCGCCTCGCCATTTGACCGGATGGCCCAGGCCGCCGCCGACGTGTTCGGGGCCATGACCGCGGCGCTCAAGAGCGCCAACGCAATGGATTTCGACGACCTGCTGCTGCATCCGCTGACCCTGTTCCGGGAGCGGCCCGACCGGCTGGCCCACTGGCGCGACCGGTTCAACTTCCTGCTGGTCGATGAATTCCAGGACACCAACAGTGCCCAGTACCAGTTCGTCCGCCAGCTGGGCGCCCATGGCAACATCTGCGCGGTCGGTGACGACGACCAGTCGATCTACGGATGGCGCGGCGCCGATGTGCGCAACATGCTCGACTTCCAGAAGGACTTTCCCGGGACCGTCGTGGTCCGTCTGGAAGAGAACTACCGCTCGACCGCCACGGTGTTGAGCGCCGCCAACGCGGTGATTGCGGAAAACTCCGGCCGGCTCGGCAAGACCCTGCGCACCCGGCGCCTTGGTGGGGAGGCCATCACCCTGGTGGCCGCAGCCGATGAGCGGGATGAGGCCGAGTGGATCGTGCGGGAACTGGCGGCCCGAAGCGCCAAACACGACTGGGCGCTGAACGAGATGGCCATCCTCTACCGCACCAATGCCCAGTCCCGGGCACTGGAAGAGTCACTGCGGCGGGCCGGGCTGCCATACCGCATCATTGGCGCGATCAGCTTCTACGATCGGCGCGAGGTCAAGGATCTGCTGGCCTATCTCCGGTTGATTGCCAATCCCAGGGATGACGAGGCCTTCCTCCGCGCCGTGTCGGTGCCGCGCCGCGGACTCGGCGAGTCGAGCCTGGTGCTGCTGCAGCAGCAGGCCGCCCGCTGGGACAAGAGCCTGCTCGAGACCGCCCGGATGGCCGACCGGGCCCCCGATTTCCGGCCGGGTGTTCGTGACGCCTTCCGGAAATACGCCGAACAGCTGGATGGACTGCGCGAAACCACCGCGACGTGGACTCCGGCCCAGGTCATCGAGCAGGTCATCCGGGTCATCGATTACGAAAAGATCCTGCAGGATGAAGGGCCCGAAGGGCTGGAGCGGTGGGAGAATGTGCGCGAAATGCTGGCCAGCGCCGCCGACTGGTCCGAGGTGGCTGCGCCAGAAGCCGATGAGACCATCGGGACCCCACTGGAACAGTTTCTGGCCGAAGCGGCGCTGCTCAGCGGTCACGACAGCATCAAGGGGCGCGAGGATGGCGTTACCCTGATGACGCTGCACACGGCCAAAGGGCTGGAGTGGCCGGTGGTCGTGATGTCGGGGATGGAAGACGGGCTGTTTCCACTCGGCCGGGCCGAGGAGCAGCCGGGCGGGATCGAAGAGGAGCGCCGGCTGTGCTACGTGGGCCTCACCCGGGCCAAGGACAAACTCTACCTTTCCTGGGCCCGGGCCCGGCGCCGGGGGGGTGAGCTCCGGCCCGGACGGCCCTCGCGCTTTCTGACGGCGCTGCCGCCCGAGCTGGTCGAGGAAAAGCGGACCAGCGCGCTGTTCTCGCCCTCTTCGGCCTGGGGCGATTCGAGAGGCGGGGCAGGGGGGCAGGGGGGCAGAAGAGCCACCAGCTCATGGGGAACTACAGTTCCTGCGCCCCGCCCGACTCCGACCGAACCTGAGGAAGCGTCGCAGGATCAGCCGCGCTACGTGAAGGGGGAGCGGGTCCGCCACCGGCGGTTCGGCAGCGGGATGATCCAGGGGTTGACCGGCACCGGCCGGGATCTCAAGGTCACGGTGGCCTTTGATGACGAAGAGCACGGGATCAAACAGCTGCTGGTGGCCTACGCGGGCCTCGAACGGGACATGGAGAGCGCATGAGTATCGGCAAGCAGCAGATCCTGCACGTGGCCCGGCTCGCCGAACTGGCCGTGGCCGACGCTGATGTACCCACGCTGGTCGAGCAGCTGAACCGGATCGTCGAGTTCGTGGCCCAGCTCGATGAGGTACCGGCCGGGGACGAGGCGCCGCCGTTCGTGGCCGGCCCGGCGGAGCTTGCGCTCCGCCCCGACGAACCCGGCCCGGTGCCGCTCAGCCATCCGATCAAGGCATTCGCGCCGGAGTTCCGCGACGGCTTCTTCCTGGTGCCGAGGCTCGGCAGCATGGAGGACGCGTGAGCACCATCCAGAACATCACCTCGGCAATCCATGAAGGCCGCAGCACGCCGCAGGCGACTGCAACCGAGACGGCACGGCTGCTCACCGAAGCGGCGCCGCTCAATGCCGTGCTGCACTGGTCGCCCGAACTGCTGGCCGCGGAAGCCCGGCGGGTCGAGGCGGTGTCACCGGCCGAACGATTCAGGCTGCCGCTGGCTGGGGTGCCGATTGGCGTCAAGGACAACATCGTCACCACCGAGCAGCCGACCACCTGCGCCAGCAGGATACTCGAGGGATACATCTCACCGTATGACGCGACGGCCGTGAAGCGGCTGCGGGCCGCCGGTGCCATGATCGCGGCCAAGACCAACCTCGATGAGTTTGCGATGGGGTCCTCGACCGAGCATTCGGCCTTCGGTCGGGTACTGCTGCCAATGGATCACAGTCGCGTCCCCGGAGGATCCTCCGGCGGCAGCGCAGCCTTGGTGGCCGCCGGCGTGGTGCCGGCGGCACTCGGTTCCGAGACCGGAGGCTCGGTCCGCCAGCCGGCCAGCTTCTGCGGCATCGTCGGCGTGAAGCCGACTTATGGGAGGGTCAGCCGGTTCGGGCTGGTGGCGTTCGGTTCGTCGCTGGATTGCATCAGCGTCTTCGGTCAGACCGTCGATGATGCCGCTCGCGTGCTGGCTGCCATCAGCGGCCACGATCCATTGGATGCTACCACTGCGAATCTCCCCCCGATCGTGCTTGAGCGGCCCCGCGGCAGCCTGAAGGGTCTCACTTTCGGCCTGCCGACAGAATATCTGCCGGCCGATCTGCACCCTGGCGTGCGCGCCGGAGTCGATCGGGCCGTGGCCGCGGTGAAGGATCTGGGCGGAACGGTCAAGACGGTCTCGCTGCCGCATTCGAAGTATGCGGTCCCGACCTACTACATCGTGGCGCCGGCCGAAGCGGCGGCCAACCTGGCCCGGTTCGACGGAGTGCGATACGGGCCACGGAAGATTGGCCCTGCCGGAGATCTCCGGGCCTTGTACCAGGCCACTCGCGGCCAGGGATTCGGGGCCGAAGTCCGCCGCCGGATCCTGGTCGGGACCTACGTGCTGAGCTCGGGCTATTACGACGCCTACTATCGCAAGGCCCAGCAGGTCCGCGCCCTGCTGGCCGATGACTTCCGCCGCGCCTTTGCCGAGCAGGGAGTCGATGCGCTGCTGACCCCGACCACCCCGACGCCGTCGTTCAAGGCCGGCGAAAAGACCGCCGACCCGGTCTCGATGTACCTGGCCGACATTTTTGTCTGCTCCGCTAACCTGGCCGGGCTTCCGGCCCTGAGTATTCCGGTCGGCCGGTCGGAAGGACTTCCGGTTGGCGTGCAACTGATGGGCCCGGCCTGGAGCGAGGCGGCACTGCTGTCGATGGCGGCGGCGCTCGAAGCCACCGTGTCGGCCACGTCGGAGGTGCGCTGATGACCTGGGAAACCGTGATCGGCCTCGAGGTCCACGTCCAGCTCCGGACCCGGACCAAGATGTTCTGCGGCTGCAAGACCGAGTTCGGCGCGCCCCCAAACACCAACGTCTGCCCGGTCTGTCTCGGATTGCCCGGTGCGCTGCCGGTGACCAACGCCGAAGCCATCCGTCGGGCCACCCAGGCGGCGCTGGCGCTCAACTGCACCGTGCATGAGCGCAGCGTCTTTGCCCGCAAGAA
>JBDTTF010000125.1:0-3640 GCA_039930765.1 Gemmatimonadota bacterium
CTATGGCTTAAGGCAGTCGGCCAAAGGCCGACTGTCACACCTCCATCCGATCTTGGGTTCGTCCTGAAATCGGAGCGTGAATGGTGGTCGTCACAACTGTCCCGGGGGGAGCGCGATGAATCTCCCCAGCGTGATTCGCAAGCAGGTCACCATCGAGCAGATGGCCAGCCGGCGCGGCATCGACTGGGGCCGCTGCCTCAACATCGGAAGCAAGGACACCCACTATGGGCCCAGCTGCTTCAACCTCGATGTGCAGCCCGGCCCCGGCGTGGACCTGGTGGCCGATGCCCAGCAGATCCCGGCGGATCTGTACACCGGCTTCGACACCGCCGTGCTGTCCGCGGTCCTGCAGTACTGCCAGCGCCCTGGCGATGCACTCCATGGCGCGTGGCAGGCGCTCAAGCCAGGCGGCTGGGTGTTCATCGACGCGCCGTTCCTGCAGCCCGTCTGCCCCGACACGCCGGACCTGTACCGGTTCACCGCGGATGGGTTGCACTACCTGCTCGACGCGGCAGGGTTTGTCGACATCACCATCATGCCGAGCATCGCGCTGCCATCGGCCCTGGCATTCCAGGTCCAGCAGGCCCACGAAATGGTGCCCACCAACCGCTGGTTCTGGAAAGGACTCGGCCTTGCCGTCAGCGTCCTGGCCCAGCCGGCGATCCTGGTGCCGTGGTCCCAGGTCGAAACTGCGGGGGCCTTCCTGGCCGTTGCTCGCCGGCCGGTGGCGGAGTAGGGCGGTGGACGGCGGCCCCTCCCCTGTCCCCCGTGCTTGCCAACGGCCAACGGCTTATGGCTAACGGCCGCCTTCCCACACCGCGCCGAGGTCAATCGTCACTCCGCGCCACTGAATGCGTTCCCGCTCCACCCGGGCTGTGCTGGCCTCCCGGTCCCAAATTTCGACCATCTGGGCGAGAGGATCGACGATCCAGGTCTCTTGCACCCCGATGGCCTGGTAGGCCTGGCGCTTGAATTCGCGATCGTAAACCCTGCTGGAGGGGCTCAATATTTCGACCGCCAGCCACCACTCGCGGATCAGCTTCCACGTCGTGTCAGCCTGGTATCGAGCGGGATAGACCAGGATGTCAGGGATGAGCAGGGTCCGCTCACCTATCTCGACATCACCAGTCAGGACCACCTTGGCTAGACCGGTGGTGGTCAGGGCAATGTGCAATTGGGTGCCCAGACTCATGGCGATGAGCTGGTGCAGGGGCCGAGGGGAGGGGGTCACCAGCAGGACCCCGTCCAGTAGCTCGTAGCGCTGGCCGTCGTCCGGGAAGCCCCGGACCTGGTCCACGGTATAGCGCGGTGCGGCGATCGGCATGGCCATAATGTCGGCTCGGCGGCAGGGGAAACGCAACTCGGCATCGGACAGGATAGGGCCGCCTGGGCACTACGCCGTCATCATTTCGAGGCGGCGGAGGGGCCGGATAACCGGGCAACGACCGAAGGTTGGGCGGCGGCTTCGGAGGTAATCCCGTCCGCCCCGCGAATTCCGAGTGCTGCGAGCAGGGTCCCTCGCTGCTTGGGATGAGGTGAAGGCGTATTCCCAATGGCTTACAGCTTACGGCTTATGGCTTATGGCTGGAGGCCAAAGGCCGACTGTCACACCCCCTCCCCATCTTGGTGGTATCCAGATCCGGGAGGACAGATGCAGGCCGATATCCAGCTTTCGACGCACGTACTCACCACCCAGAACGCCCACCAGGTCGGCGCGCTGGTGACCCTGACCGGCGTCGCCAGGTCGGAGCGCCCGCCGATCAACGTTTCATTGGTGCTCGATCGGTCCGGCTCCATGGCCGGTGCGCCGCTCCGGGCGGCGCGCAGGGCCGCCGAGCTGTTTGCCGGGTTTCTGGGGGTGCGGGACCGCCTCTCGGTCGTCGCCTTTGACGATCAGGTGCAGACCGTGTTCGGACCAGCCACCGCCGGGCACCCTGCGGCGATCGCGGGCATTCAAAACATCGAGTCGGGTGGCAGCACCAATCTGTCCGGCGGCTGGCTCATGGGGCAGCGGCATACCCGGGACGGGCTGCTTGACGGCATCAACCGGGTGGTCCTGCTCACTGATGGCCAGGCCAATGCCGGCATCATCGATCCGGTCAAGCTGGTCGGGCTCACTACCGATGCGGCGGCGCAGCGGGTCTCGACCAGCTGCATCGGCTTTGGTCCCAGCTTCAATGAGGACCTGCTCACCGCCATGGCGCAGGGCGGGCGGGGCAACTACTGGTATGTTGAGAATCACGACCAGCTGGCGGGGATCTTCAGCGAGGAGATCGAAGGGCTCGTTTCCCTCGTGGCCCAGAACATCGAGATCGAGATCCGTCCCTGCAGCCCTCGGCTCGCCGGGGTCACGCTGTTGCAGGGCTATCCCGTCAAGCACAACGATGACGGCAGCTGGCTGGTGACTCTGGGCGACTTGTACGCCTCCTCGCCGCTGGCACTCGGCGTCCTGCTCCATGCCGAGGATGTGGCAGAGCTGGGGCCGGTGCACCTGGCCGATCTCGTCATCCGGTCGGATACCGTGACCGAGACTGGCATTGAGCAGCGGACCATCACGCAGGCCGTGACCGCCAACCTCGATGGCCAGGATCATCTGGACCCGATCGTCGAGAAGACCTTCCTGCGCTACGAGGTGGCTCGGGCCCGTAAGACGGCCGTTCGCCAGGCCGACGACGGCGATCTAGATTCCGCCGCCACGACGCTTCGGGAGGCCGCTGCCAAGATCGGCGCCATGGCCCCCGACGATCCGGCCCTTGCCGAAGTGCGGGTCGATCTCGAGGCCGAAGCAGTACGTTGTGCCGAGCAGCGATATGAGGCCCGGGACCGCAAGTACAATCTCGCGCTTTCGATGGCCGAGAGCCGCGGCAAGGATGCGTACCGCGACAAGATGCGGCGGGGGAAGTGAGACGAGAGACAAGAGACGAGAGACGAGAGTGGGTTTTGTCATTGCGAGTCGACGCTTCAGGAAAGGGTCGTGTCATTGCGAGGAAGCCTGCCCCGAGCGCAGCGAGGGGAAGCAACCCCGACCGGGAGAATGAGGTGTGTCATTGCGAGGAGGCGGCGCAGCCGCCGACGCGGCAACCCCGACATGGACTCCGCATGATGCGCCGGGCTTCAGATTTCATCCCAGAGATCGGTCCAGTTGGGATTATGTCGTTCTATTAAAGCGATCTTGCGCCGTCGCGGGCCTGCTTTTAACTGCTTTTCGCGGGCAATGGCGGCGACGGGGTCCTCGTGGGTTTCATACCAGACCAGGCAATTGACCGAGTACCGTCTGGTGAATTGCCCTCCGAGACCTGCGCGGTGCTGAGCAACGCGCCGTCTGAGGTCTCGCGTCACACCCGTGTAAATGGCCGTTCGGATCCGGCTGGCGAGGATGTACACGAAATAGTAGCGGCGGGCTGGCATCCAGAATGATGGAACGGGCCCATCAACGGATCGTCAACCAGCTCCATGTCGGGGTTGCTTCGTCGCTCGCTGTGCTCGCTCCTCATGAATGGGTTGTGTCATTGCGAGAAGACCCTTCAGGGTCGACGAAGCAACCCCGACCGGTAGCTCGATTGAGGCGGGATGTTGCGCCATGGTTTGACGGACCCTGGCTCGCGCTCCGATTGTCCGGCGAGCTCCATGTCGGGGTTGC
>JBDTTF010000126.1:0-5094 GCA_039930765.1 Gemmatimonadota bacterium
GTCCCGGCACCCTCGAGGAAATTGCTTCGGCGGACGATCGCGAAGTCCCGGCACCGTCGAGCAGGTTGCTTCGGCGGACGATCGCGAAGTCCCGGCACCGTCGAGCAGGTTGCTTCGGCGGTTTCCAGGAAACCGCCTCGCAATGACAGGGCTAGTCCCCCCGCAGCGACTCGATCGGATCGACGCTCGATGCCCGTCGAGCGGGCAGGTAGCTGGCCAGCAGGCCTATAATGACCATCGAGATGGACATGGCAATGAAGGTGGGCGCATCCAGCGCCTGGACTCCATACAGCATACCACCCAGCGCCTTGGTGGCGGCGAGTGCCACGAGCAGCCCGATCACGATACCGGCACCCACCACGCGGGCGCCCTGGGCCACGACCATTGCCCTGACCTGCTCGGCCCTGGCACCGAGTGCCATCCGCACGCCGATTTCCCGGGTCCGCTCGGCGACAATAAAGGAAAGCACCCCGTAGAGGCCAACCGCGCCGAGGATGAGCGCCAGTGAGGAGAGCACGCCCAGGGTCAGCATGGTGAACGAGAGCGATACCATCGACCGCTTCGACAGGAAGGCCATGGTGTAGATCCGGTACATCGGCGCCTCGGGTGCGACTTCCTTGACCAGGGCGCGGACCTCCGACTGAATTGTTTCGGCCCGCTTGGTCTTGATCACATAGGCGGGCGATGACACCTGCCAATCCGAGGCCAGGTGCCCGACGAGTGGCAAGTAGACCAGTGACTGCGGCACATCCCGGAAACTCCCCTGCATCACGTCACCCACAACTCCGACGACGTTGTACCACGCCGAATCACCAACCATCTGGATCTGACGACCGATCGGATTGTCGGCAGGCCAGAGGAGTCTGGCGGCCGACTTGCTGATCACGACGTTGTCGACGCCCGCCTGATTGTCCGAGGGCTGGAAGGTGCGGCCCTGCAAGAGGGGAATGCTCATACTCTTGAAGTAGTCACCGGCGCTGAAGGTCAGATTGAGCAGGGTACCGCCTTCCGGCCCCGGGCTGCTGCCACTGGCGATGACGCGACTGGTCTGCGTGCCTTCATCGAGCGGAATATTGTCCACCAGTCCCACCGACTGCACCCCGGGCAGCGCCCGCAGGCGGTCCATGAAGTTCTGGTCGAACTGGGCAAAGGTCGGCCCATCGTTCAGTGACGGCCTCGAGGGAGCAATCTGGAAGGTGAAGATGTCCTCGGTGCTGTACCCGGGATCGACATGACGCAGGGCGCGAAAACTCCGGACCAGCAGTCCGGATCCGATCAGCAGCACCAGTGCCAGCGCCGTCTGCGCAATGACGAGCCCATTGCGGCCCCAGTTACGGCGTCGCGTCGCGTTCCGGCCACCATCGCGCAGCCGCTGGAAATCGGGCGACGACCCGCGCAGTGCCGGCACCGCGCCACAGGCCAGACCGCAGACCAGCGCTGCCGCCAGTGCAAACCACAGCGTTGCCGCATCGAGTCCAACATCACCGATCCGGGGAATGCCGGCCGGTGCCGCCCGGAGAAAGGCCGGGAAGGTGATCGTCGCGAGCACCACGGCCAGCACGCTGGCGATGGCCGCCACGATCAGCGACTCGGCCAGTTGCAGCCGGATCAGCTGCCCCCGCCCTGCCCCGAGGGCCCGACGCACGGCGAGATCACGCTGGCGCCCTTCGGCGCGGACCAGGAACAGATTGGCCACGTTGGCGCAGGCGATGACCAGCACAATGCTCACCGCTCCAATCAGCACCCACAGTGAGAGCGCCACCCCTCCCAGCATCTGCTCGGCCAGTGGCCGGACGATGGTGTGAAGTCTGGCAATCACCGGGGCAAAGTTCGGCGGCCCGCCGAATCGCTCTGGCAGCTGCTTGGCGAGGTCGGTGAGTTCACGAGCGACATCTGCGGTGGTGACCCCAGGCGCCATCCGGCCGACCAGATCATTGTCGAACCGACCGGCCCGGATATCGGCAGGCCGAATCTCACCGCTCATCCAGAGCAGGGTGCCGTCATCGGGAAACCGGAAGTCCCGGCCCATGATGCCGACGACCTGACGGCTCCGGCCGCTGATCTCGTAGGACTTTCCGACGACCGAGGGGTCCTTGCCGAACCAGGAGTTCCACAACGCGTAGCTGATGACCGCGACGCGGTCCTCGTCTTCGGCGGTGGGCAGCCTGCCGAGGATGGGGCGGGCGCCGAGTGTGGAGAAGAGTGAGTTGGTCGGGGCGGACATCCGGATCCGCTCGACCCGGTCGGCGGTGCGCATGGTGCTGGTGAATGAATTGAACGTCGAGACATCCTCCAGCGTGTGCGACTTTTCCCGGTACTGAACCACGAACTCATCGCCCAGACCGAACTCGGGGTCCATGTCGGTGCCAGGAGCGGTGGCCGCGATGAAGACCAGGCGGTCGGGGTGGGCGTACGGCAGCGGTTGGAGCACCACCGTGTTGACCACGCTGAACATCCCGGCGTTGACCCCGATGGCCAAGCCGAGCATGCCGACCGAGAGCGCGGTAAAGCCGGGAGTCCGCTTGAGGGCGCGAAAGGCGTGGCGGAAGTCGAGGGCCCATTCGCTGAGAGTTCCAAGCATTTTGTGGGTCTCGGTTTGAGACGAGAGACAAGAGACGAGAGACGAGAGTTGAACAGGGATCAGGGAACAGGTGTCACCGGGAATACGAGTTATCGTCACCCTTGTTTCAAAGTGGCACTGGAAGATTCATAAGGACGAGGAGCGACAGTGAACGCCGCGCGTTCTGTCATTGCGAGGAGGTGCTTCAGCGCTGACGAAGCAATCCCGGCCCGTACCGGCCTGAGGTGTGATGTTGGTGAAAGGTTGGCCAAAAGCCAAGGCTCGATACGGTGCCAGAAATCTGGGGCAAAGGCCTATGGCTTACGGCTTACGGCTATCACCCCGCCCTGCATCACGAATCTTACCTGGTGCAGCGCCGAGATATCCTTCGACGGATCTCCCTGAACGGCCACCAGATCGGCCAGCAGCCCCGGAGCCACTCGGCCGACCTGATCCTCCAGGTGGAATATTCGGGCGTTCACCGAGGTGGCAGACTTGAGGGCGGCGACCGGGGTCATGCCATACTCGACCATGGCCTCGAGCTCGCGGACATTGTCGCCATGGGGAAAGACGCCGACATCGCCTCCGAAGCAGATGGTCACTCCCGCATCGAGCGCCGCCTTGAAGCTCTTCTGTTTCTGCTGGAGGACCGCGTTCCGGGGCATCTTGCCCTTGACCCAGCCGGCGAAATAGCTCTCGTAGGCCTCGGAGGTGGCGATCGTCGGGCAGAGTGCCACCCCCTTCTGCTTCATGAGGCGGAAGACTTCGGGGGTTCCCTCCTCACCATGCTCGACCGTTTCCACCCCGGCCATCACGGCGCGTCGCATTCCTTCCGCGGTCATTGCGTGAGCCGCCACCGGTCGGCCGGCATCCCGGGCCGTGGCCACCGCGCTGTTCAACTCTTCCTGGCTGAAGGTCGGCAGACTCCTCCCATCGGTGCCCCAGCTGTAATCGGCGTAGACCTTGATCCAGTCGGCGCCCTGGCCGATCTGATTGCGAACGGCACGCGCGACCCCTTCGACGCCAGTCGCCTCCTCCGCACCCTGGGGCGGATCAAACGAGTAGTTCGAACGTCGCGGGCCGTAGCTGCCGGTGGCGACGATGGCGCGGGTGACGACGATGAGGCGGGGCCCGGGAACGATGCCGCGCAGGATGGCGTGCTTGAGCTGGACGTCGAAGTTTGACATCCCCTCGGTGCCGAGGTCACGCTCGGTGGTGATGCCGGCGTCGAGAGTGGCGCGGGCATGGGCGATGGCCTCGGCCATCCGGATCCCGGCCGTCTCCTTCAAGACCTGGTCATCCCAGAGGGTCTCGTTGTAGGGATGCAGGAAGAGATGCGAATGACCTTCGATCAGTCCTGGGATCAGGGTGGTACCGGCCAGCTCGATGCGGGTGGCACCGGACGGCACGGTGACCGAACCACTGGGCCCTACCGCCTCGATCCTGCTGCCGTGTACCACCACGACCCAGCCGCGGTGCGGCGCGTCAGCGACGCCGTCCCAGACCGCGTCGGGAACGAGGAGGGAAACGCGGGATGTGTCCTGGGAAATGGTGCCCTGGGCCCCGAGATGGGTGGCGGCGAGGAGGGGCGCGAGACGGGCCAGGCGTACGAGGCGGGCAGAGTTGCTCAACAGCATTGTCTTGGCCGGGTGGTTGATGGTTCGGAAAGAATCTACACATCCTCACTGGTGGGGTTAGGGAGGTGGTGGACGGGGGGAGATCGGAGCGCGACTGGCGGCCAGGCGCCCCCCTGTCATCACGAGCGCAGCGAGGGACCTCGCTGGTTGAAATTGGAGCTCGCCTGGCGGCCGGGTCCTCGGCTGAGAGCCGAGGCTCGGCCCTGGGAGCTGAAGCGCCCTGGCATCACAGCCAGCGAGGCACGGACGCTCCCCGGAAAGCGCGGAACCACCCTGTGGAGCCGATCGGGGTCTAGTCATGTTGAGCTGCGCAGCCGCGCAATCCCGCTCACCTCTCACGCCGTTGCAGTTCCCGGTCTTTGACAGCGGCTTAGAGCCGCTGCGCGGCTCGACATGCCTTGAGATTCGTTGCTCGATACCGCTTCGCAATCCCGCGGATGCGGGGTATTCGGAGCCACGGCTCTTAGCCGTGGGTCCGTGCGGGGCTGACGTCCGGGCCTCACCTCCGGCCCTCGGCTGAAGCCGAGGCGTCCTGAGCGCCTTCAGGCGCGAGGAAGTCCTTTAGGGCTCGGCCCTGGGAGCTGAAGCGCCCTGGCATCACAGCCAGCGAGGCACGGACGTCTACTGGTCAGCTCAAAGCTGGCGTGTGTATCCGATCTGGAGCCTCGGGGTTGGTCCTATCTCCTATCTCCTGTCTCCTGTCTCCTGGTGTTAAGGCTGCGCCTGGGCTCGGCGCTGGCCGGTAAACCGGCCTGGTGCGATTCACTCATCAGAAATTCCTGGCGACCTCGGCGCCCCCTCTCACCGCTCACCTCTCACGTTTTCGCAGTTCCCGCACTCAAGGCCTCACCCTCTGCCCTCGGCTGAAGCCGAGGCTCGGCCCTGGACTCTCAAGGG
>JBDTTF010000127.1:0-12274 GCA_039930765.1 Gemmatimonadota bacterium
CACCGCTCGACCAATCTGAATTTCTCCGTCACCATGCGGAGCACCGATGGCACCGGCTCCGGCTACGTCGAGCGGGATGTCAACGATTCCAATCGGTTTGACGGCTCGGCCTCCTCGACCATTGCCGTCGACAAGGCGGTCGCCTCCCGCGAGGCCAAGGCCATCGAGCCCGGCAAGTACACCGTCATCATGGAGCCGCAGGCCGCCGTCGAACTGCTCCAGCCCTTCATCTTCGGCCTGGATGCCCGCTCGGCCGACGAAGGCCGCAGCCCGCTGTCCAAGGCCGGCGGCGGGTCGCGGGTCGGGGAAAAGCTGGTGTCCGATGTGGTGAATATCTCGTCCGACCCGGCCAATGAAGAGGTGCCGACCTCGCCGTGGGGCGGAGATGGCCGGCCGTTCGAGAAGACCCGATGGATCGACAAGGGGGTGGTGCAGAACCTGTTTTACTCCAGGTACTGGGCCCAGAAACAGGGCAAGCCGGCCACTCCGGCTCCCGCCAACATCATCATGGCCGGCGGGGATGCGTCACTTGAGCAGCTGATCGCGGGCACCGACCGCGGCGTGCTGGTCACCCGGTTCTGGTACATCCGGTTCGTCGATCCCCAAACCCTGCTGCTGACCGGACTCACCCGGGACGGGACCTTTCTCATCGAGAACGGCAAGATCAAGCACGCCATCAAGAATTTCCGGTTCAATGAGTCGCCCATCATCATGCTGAACAATGTCGAAGCGCTCGGCAAGCCGACCCGGATCCAGGGCAGCCTGATTCCGCCGATGCGGATTCGGGATTTTACCTTCACCAGTCTTTCGGACGCGGTGTAGAGAGCTGGGGGGCACAGGGGGCAGGGGGGCGGGGGGGCGGGAAAGAGCACTGTTAGCAGGCTTGTCTTCACGAGCGAAGCGAGGGATCTACTCAATTGGGCGTGGGTAGATCCCTCGATTGCAATTCAGGTGTCTGATAGTACGCGGCTGTTGCTTTTCCCCTCTACTCTCTCCTCTCTCCAGCGTCTCCTCACCCGAACAGCCACAGCCCCAGCCCCGACCCGGCACCGAGGATCGCCAGCCCGATCGAGGTCCGGGTCCTGAACTCACCCCGGCCTACGGACAGGGCGATCGCGATCTTTACCACGGCATTGCTGATCACCCCGATGGCGAGCGCCTGGGCGGCGAGCCGGAGCATGGCCGCGCCGTCACCCAGGCGACTCATGGTGAGCGTGAGGGCGTCCATGTCAGTCAGCCCGAGCAGCGCCGCGCTGGGCAGCACGCCGGTATCGCCGAACTGCTGGCGCACGAGACCCACGCCGGTGAGTGCAATCTGGAAGCCCACGGCCATCAGGATGGCGCTGCCCAGTCGCAGCGGATTCTGCTCGTCGGTTTCCGGGTCCGCCGACTTGTCCTTTGAATGGCGGAGGCCCAGGCCGAGGAGCAGGGCGCCGACCACCACGGGCGGGAAAAATAGTGGAGCGGCCCTCACCGCCAGGTCGCTGTGAAGGACCAGGGCCACGATCAGCACCCGGATCAGCAGCACGGTGGATGCGCCGACTGCGCCGAGGGCCAGGTGGCTCCCGGCCCCGGGATCTTCCCGGCTCTGGCGGGCGAAGGTCAGGGTGACTGCGGTCGACGAAGTGATTCCGCCCAGCAGCCCGGCAAGGGTGTATCCGCGGCGGCCGCCAACCCACCGGCGCGCCAGGTAGCCGAGGAAGTTGAGTCCGCAGAGAAAGAGGACAAAGGTCCAGAGCCTTCGCGGCTGGATGCCGCCCAGTGGACCGTACGTGCCGTCGGGCAGCAGCGGCAGGAGGACAAGGGCAAGCACGGCAAACTGGAGGCCGGCCCGCATTTCCACGTCACCAATCCTGGCGACGAAGCGGTGTATGGCGCCCTTCTCCCGGAGGGCCAGCACCATGAGGGCGCCGGAGCCGGCGGCCAGCCGGAGTTCGCCGAGGCCCGCGATCACCGCGGCGCCCAGGACCGCGAGCGCCGCGGCCTCGGTGGTGCCGTCCATGGCCTCGCCGCCGGGGCGGGATGCCATGATGTACGCCGCGACCAGCAGCAGCACGCCGCCAGACAGGATGACGGTGGCCGGCCCGTTGATGCCGACGTCGTACAGGCATCCCGCCACTCCGCCGGCAAAGCCCAGCAGCAGGAAGGTGCGGGCGCCGGCAAACCGGGCGTTGGGGCCCGTGGCGTGGCCGGACCACTCGCGCTCGATGCCGACCGCGATGCCAACCAGCGCCGCGACGGCCAGCCTGATGGCGGTGACCTGCTCAGAACCCATGGTCAGTGCCTGTCTGCCAGTGTCGAAACCCGTGACTGGTGTGAAGATACCGGAGCGATCGAGGTCGGGTGAGGTCTCTGCGGGGCACCTGGTGATGCCAGTGCGCTATACTCAAAGGATGCAAACCCCCTCCGGATTCCTCGGCATGCGTACCTGGTTGCTCCTGTCGGTACTGCTCTTCCCCTGGGCCATCGCCTCCGGCCAGGCCATTGGACAACGGCCCCCCGAAGTGACCGATTCGGCCGTGGCCAGGGGTGCCGAGCTGTTTCATGGCGCCGGTGGCTGCTTCCAGTGCCACGGCATCGAGGGCAACGGCACCAGGACCGGCCCCGCGTTGCGCCTTGGGGTCTGGCTCCATGGTCCGGACAGTTATCCCGCGATCGTGTCGCGGGTGGTGCACGGCATTCCGAAAGACGAGTCACTGCGGGACACCGCCATGCCGACGCGGGGGGCCAGCCAGGCGCTGGCCAGGGATCAGGTGCTGGCGGTTGCGGCGTATGTCTGGTGGATCAGCCATGCCGGAAAGAATGGCGGCGGCCGACCTCAGAATTGACCCGACCATCCGGCGACCACCGGCTAGTGGCTGACCACCGGGAGTACGATCTTCGAGGCGTGAACCCGGTCATGGTAGATCGTCACCCGGGCCTTCTGCATCCGGTCACTGGCAATCTCCGATTCACCGCTGTTCAGATTTCGTGAAAACCAGGGAAAGAACGCGGTTGAGATCTGAACCCGGATCCGGTGGCCCGCCAGAAACCGGTTGCCGGTCAGCAGCTCATTGAGGTCGAGGGCGTAGGGCCGCCCCGGGGTGAGGAGTTCAGGGGTCCGCGTCTCATGACGATAGCTGGCCCGCATCAGGTCGAGACCAGGGTTCATCAGGTTCCAGGTGGTCCCGTCCGGTGTTACATCGAGGATCCGGACCCAGAGATCGCTGTCCCGACCGGTGGTGGACAGGTAGATCCTGGCGTGAATCGCGCCCACGACCGTGAGGTCCTGTGTCATTGGTTGCGAGTCGAAGGTCAGCAGGCCGGGGACCCGGATGAAATCGCGGTAGTCGTGCGCTCCGCTATAGCCGCCATACGGATCGGTAACCGGATTGGCGGGATCCGACTCCAGCATGTCTCCCGAATGTTCCGCGCTCGGCGCGGTTGGGCTCAACCCCGCTGCGCTGTCGCCGGTGAGATAGAGCGTGATCGAATCATCGGCCACCGGCCAGCGAGCCGATTCCAGCCAGCGCCCCTCTCCCATCACGTAAACCCGGACTGCCGGTTCCCGGTCGACCCCATTGTCGATCCCACGCAGATAGTGATCCATCCACCGCAGCACCACGTCGTCGTAGTCAATCCTGGCCTGGTCTCCCATCTCGCGTTTGCCCACTGTGGAACGGCCGGTGCCATCGACACCGTGGGCCCAGGGGCCGATCAGCAAATGAGTATTGGCAGAACCCAGATGGCGGCGGGCGGCACGCAGGCCCAGAAAATTCCGGACGGCCCCGGAGGGGCCGTAAGCTTCGTCATGCCAGCCTGAGAGGTTGAGCACGGCGGCACTGGTCTTCCCGTAGCGACCCGCCAGTTCGGCCCAGTTCCACCACGGGTCGGCCGGCGGGTGCGCCAGCCATTCGTAGTACCAAGGCGCGATGCCTCGAAAGGCGGCCATCGATCGCAGCGGCAACTGCCCCACCAGGCTGTCGCCCACGCTGTCCCAGGCGGCGGAGGCGGCGGCGTAGTCCTGCGGGCCAGGGAGATGTCTGGCGGCACGGACGTCGGGGGCAATATCCGCCCAGATCCAGTTGACCCAGGACAGGTCCCAGACTCCGCCGCTGTAGAAGAAGCGGCGAGGGGTGGCAAAGGTCATCGCCGGGACCATGGCCTTGAGGTGGGGTGGGTTCTCGACTGCGGCCAGCCACTGCACTGCACCGGGGTACGACAGTCCGAAGGTCCCGATCAGTCCATTGGACCAGGGCTGGCGGGCGGCCCACTCAATGGTGTCAAAGCCGTCCTTGCCCTCGTGCTGGTAGGCAACGAACCCTCCGGCCGATCCGAACCGGCCCCGGACGTCCTGAACCACCACCGCGTAGCCGCGATGCACCGCGGCCGTAAAGGTGGTGTAATCCTTGAGTGCGTCAGTTTTTCCGTAGGGGGTCCGGTAGACCAGCACCGGAAAAGGTCCCAGGCCAGCGGGCCTCAGGACATCGGCCCTGAGCTGGACGCCGTCCCGCATCGGCACGGCGACGTTGGAGTCGAAGACGAACGACGAATCGGCCTGCTGGGCCGGCGCTCTGCGCGCATGAAAGGCGAGGACGACCAGTACGAGAACGGCGGCGGGACGCATAGATGACTCGGGGCAGTGGGTCAGCTCAGCAAGTGCCTGAACGGTAACCTCCTGCCCCCCTGTCCACTCTGCCCCGCCAGAATCGAGGGCCGCGCGACTCCGCCTACTTCAGCGTCAGCGTCGGCGGCTTCCGCTTTCCCGGGAGTTTCCTGGTCGTGCCGCCTTTGATCTTGACGGCCGCCTCGGCCTTTAACGTCTTGGGCTTGAGGCCACGAAGCCCGCTGGTCTTTTGTGGGCTCGCCACATTGATCCTTTCCGTGAGCTGGAAAACCTGACATGCCAGCACTGATCACCACTCTGTTCGAGATGAGTACTCCTTGTATTTTCGCTCCGCCCGCCCGCCCGCCCGCCCGCCCGCCCGCCGGCCTACGGATTGTCGATCGACAAGCCGCTCGGCACCCGGCGCGGGACGACGCTCGCATATCGGGCCGGATCATCGGTCAGCGCGGTCATGAAATTCGTGAGTTCGTCGACCAGCGAATCGGTCAGCACCACGCCGCGGATGATGGTATCCCGCGTCATCAGAATGTCCGCCGTATTGGCCACCATCGTTCCTCTGAGCAGCGGCTCCAGCGTCGCGGGGTCGAAGGCCTGCAGCTTGAGATCCGACTGGCTGTAATGCGCGATGAAGTCGCGCAGACTCATGAAAGCGCCGTCGTGGCCGTAAGGGGCAGTGAGCACCACGTTGCGTAGCGGGGTCGTCCTGAAGGCGTACTTGAGCGCCGGCTGGGGATCGACGTTGAATCGCCCGAAATCGTCCCGTCCGCTCGGACCATTGCCCTTGCCGGGGCCGAACTGGGCCACCGCCACGTTGTGGAACTGGCCGTCGCTCAGCGTCGGCCCGTTGTGGCAGATCGAGCACTTGAGCGTGAGGAAGGTCTTGGCCCCCTCGAGCTGATCGGGCGTCAGGGCGTTGTCTCGTCCGGCCAGAAAACGATCCCAGGGTGCGTCATTGGTGTTGAATCGCGCAGCCAGGAATCCGGCGATGGCGTTGCTCGCGTGGGCAAAGGTCATCCGGCGGAACGGCGTGCCTGGGTAGGCCCGTTCGAACATCCGGCGGTATTCCGGAATCCTGCCCAGGCGGTCCATCAGCCGACCCCAGATCCGCTGCATCTGTGCATCGGGAATGGCGGCCAGCTCATTGCCCCCGAAGCCCCGCATTTCATCCCGGGCCATGACCGGGAACAGCGGCTGAGCGGAGAGGGCGCCGAATTCGAAGACCCGCTTCATCTCGGGCGACAGCTTGCCCTCGGCGGGGGTGTGGAACCGGCCCTGCGCATCGGTCGAGACCCGGCCGTCCCAGAACAGCGATGTCATGGAAGTGAGGTTGAACGCCGGCGGTGCATTGCGCGGGATGAACAGACCCTGCGGGTGAACTCTCGTGGGGCCCAGCCCGGTGGCACCGGTTCCGATGGAGAGACTCCGGAAGTCGCCAGTGCCGAATTTCGACAGGTGGCACGTCATGCACGAGATGTCGCGGTTGCCGGACAGCTCCTTGTCGAAAGCCAGGGCCTGGCCCAGCTCGACCAGCGACGGGCGGACAAATCGGCGCTGGGGCAGGGGCCCGATCTTCCGGCCGACCGCCAGGGCCCTCACCGTCGCCACCAGCTCGGGCGTTGCATGCCGCAGGAGGTCCGGCGCCGTGGCCGGTGCCGTCGGTGAGTCAGCGGCACAGCCCGCCAGCCACAGTGCGGCGCCCGCGCCGATCAATCCTGCCAGTCTGCGGTGCATCATGACTTCTCCCTTGGAGGCCGGTGAACCCTGGCGCGGGCCGGCTCGCAGGCCGCGCTTGGTACCGTGGATCACGTCATCAATTGTCTGGGGAATGGGCGAGCTTGCCCGTTCTCCCTTAGATCGGATTTCGATCCCTCCGGTGTGACATTGACAGGTTCGGCGGGTTGTCGGGTCCGCCTCCCTCCGTCCGATATAGGGGATGTCAGTCCCATCGCGGTCCGCTGGCCAGCACGATATTTTGTCCAGCCGTCCACGGCCCAATGATCACCCCGGAATTCGATGCCCCTGTTTGCGCATGACGCCTGGCGGACTCTGGAACCCCTGCTCGATGAAGTCCTCGAACTGGAGGGATCTCGGCGCGCGGCCTGGCTGGCGGAGCTCGCCGAACGCGCACCTGGGCTGGCGGCGGAACTGACCCGGCTGCTCGCCGATGAGATGATGGCCGATCGCCGCGGCTTCCTGTCCGGCTCGCCTGACGTGAGTCTGGCCGGGATGCGGCTGGGCGCCTACGAATTGCAGGAGCCGCTGGGACAGGGTGGCATGGGAACCGTCTGGCTGGCCAATCGGGTTGATGGCCGGTTCAAGGGCCGGGCCGCCGTCAAGCTGCCGCACCTGGCTCTGCTGAGTTCCCAGGGTCAGGAGCGATTCCGCCAGGAGGGTTCGGTGCTGGCCCGGCTGACCCACCCCGGGATTGCCCGGCTGCTCGATGCCGGTGTGACCGTCAACGCCCAGCCGTACCTGATTCTGGAATACGTCGACGGCCAGTCGATCGACCAGTACGCCGACCAGCACCAGCTCACCCGTTTTGAACGGGTCAGGCTCTTCCTCCAGGTGCTGGCCGCAGTGGGGCATGCCCACACCAACCTGATTGTCCACCGCGACCTCAAGCCCTCGAATATCCTGGTCGACGCCTCCGGCACCGTGAAACTGCTGGACTTCGGGATTGCCAAGCTGCTCGACGCCGAGACCGGCGCGAACTCGACCGCGTTGACGGTCGAGGGCGCCCGATTGTTCACCCCGGATTTCGCGGCCCCGGAGCAGGTCTGGGGTGATCTGCTCACCACGGCCACTGACGTCTATGCCCTCGGGGTGCTGCTGTACCTCATGCTGTCGGGACAGCACCCGACCAACCAATCGGCCCGCTCGCCGGCCCAGGCTCTGGCCGCCCTGATCGAGCGGGAGCCCAAGCCGCTCGGCCTGGGAGACCTCGACACGGTCCTTGCCAAGGCGCTGCGCAAGAGCCCAGGCGAGCGATACCAGACCGTCGCGGCCTTTGCCGATGATCTGCAGTGCTGCCTGGAGCAAAAGCCCGTCAGTGCCAGGCCCCACTCCGCGGCCTACCGGGCCGCCCGGTTCATTCAGCGCAACCGACTCGCCGTCTCGGCCACCGCGCTGACCATGATTGCCCTGGTGCTGGCCACGGTGTTTTCGCTGGCCCAGATGCGCGAGGCCCGGCGACAGCGCGACGGGGCGATGCACAGCAGTGAACGGTCCCAGGCCATGTCGGAACTGCAGGTGGTGCTGGCCGGGGATTCACGAGGCGGGGATGGCCATGTGTTGACCATGCCTGAGCGCTACGCGCTGGCCGAGCACGTGCTTGGCCGGCAATATGGATCGCATCCGGCGCTCCGGTCCGAACTGCTGGCGGATCTGGCCGGTCGCTTCTTTGAAATCGGCGATCGAACCTCGCAGCGTGCCATGCTGGCCCGGGCCGGCGCCATTGCGTCAGCCACCAACTTGCCTGGTCAGGTGGCGGAGGCCGCGTGCGCCCGTGCCAACAGCTTTGCCTTCGATGACGAGATCGATTCCGCTCGGCACGAGCTGACCATTGCCAGACCGGCACTGGCCCGGGCCCTGGCCGATCATCCCGACCCCCGACTCGAGGCCACCTGCGCCAACGCCGAGGGCCAGACCCTCATCGCCGCGGGGGTGAATGATTCCGGAATCGTGGAGCTCGAGCGGGCCGCGGCCCTGGTCCGGGACGATGTCCATGGCCTGCGGTATGAAATGCTGAACAACCTGGCCTCGGGACTTCGGTTGGTCGGCCGGACCAGGGAGGCCATTCCCTACTGGCGCGAGGTGCTGCACGACCTCGACTCGACCGGCTACGGCGATACCGAGCTGGTGCCCAATCTCTCCACCTTCCTGTTTGGTGCACTGGCCGAGCTGGGTGAGATGTCGTCAGTGGATTCGGAAATGCAGCCCCTGATCGAGGAACAGGAGGCGGTGCACGGTCCCGGCAAGGTCTCAACCCTGCTCGCCTTCCTGTACGGCCAGAACAAGCTGCGATTGGGCCAGCTTGATTCGGCTGACCTGTGGATGAGCCGTGCCATGAAGGACACGACGCAGGGCGCCGGCGCTTTTGCGGCCTGGCTCCCGCAGGCCCTCACTGAATTGCGGCTCGAACAGGGCCGCATCGCCGAAGCCCGAGAGGCCAGCAAGAATGTCACCGGCGGTCCACGAGGCCGCCGCGCCATTCGGGCCCTGCTCATGGCCCGTCTGCTGTGGGCCGAAGGACACCCGTCCCAGGCCGCGGCACAGCTTGAGTCGACGCTTGATTCCCTGCGGGCCGACGGCGGGCCACCGCTCAGTCATTTCGCCCTGCCGCTGGTTTATGCCGGGGAATGGCGGCTGGCCACCGGGGATGCTCGAGGCGCGGACTCGCTGGCGGGCCTGGCCCTCGCGGCGGCGATCAGTGGCGATTCATTGGGGGACGTGCTGAGCGGGTTGGCGGGTCGCGCCGATTTGCTGTCGGCCCGGGCCAGGAAACTGACCGGAGATCTGGGCGGAGCCACGACGGCGGCGGACAACGCCCTGATCGCACTCCGCGGCGGTTATGGCCGGCGCAGCCGCTGGGCTATGGAGGCCTTTGCCCTGCGCGACTCGCTGCCGCGCTGACCGTCAGCCCTCGCCGGTCGCGCCGCTCTCGGGAGTGTCCTGCAGGGTGCGGTGCAGCAGCAGCCGGGCCTTCCGCCATTCGCGCTGGACCGTCCGTTCCGACACCTTCCGCATTTCCGCGATCTCAACGAACGAAAATCCCCCGAAGAAATGCAGGTCGACCAGTTCGGTCAGGGAAGGGTCGAGTGCCGAGAGTTCGGTCAGGGCATCGCCCAGGGCCGGCAGGTCGGTGGCTGCCGCCATCACCCCGGCCGCCGACTGATCGTTCTCCTCCAGCGTGATCTGGAACTGGCGGCCCCGCTTCTTGGCGTAGTGCCGGCGGGCGTAGTCGATCATCAAGCCGCGCATGGCTCGCGAGGCATAGGCAAAGAACCGGGCCCGGTCGGGAAAGGCCGCCTCGGTGCCGGACATGCTGAGGTAGGCCTCGTGCACCAGCGTTGTGGCGCCCAGCGTCAGGGCCGAGTTGCCTTTGCGCAGATGGCGCTCGGCCAGCCGGCGGAGCTCCTCGTACAACAGCGCAAACAGTTGATCGGCGGCAGCCGGATCGTTGCCCTCCGCTCGGCGCAACAGCGACGGCAGGTCACTCTCCAATGCTACCTCCCGTTCGTGGGGCGAGACGGCTACGGCGCAAATATACCCGCCGGCCCCGCGCCGCGAACCCCGCGCTGCCGGGCATGATTCCGCTGTACCGCTGGAGAGCAAGACCTGGACACTCGATGATCATGATGGTCGCCGCCATGCCTGGCACCAGACCGGCGGTGACGCGTTCGGCGCTGCTGCCCGCTGACAGCGCCGTCTGCATTCGTACCACCCGGTGGCTTCCCGAGACCTGCCGGTCGGTGCCGTGTCTGAGCGTGGCGGAGTATCAGGGTGGGGTGGGGCGGCGGATGGAGCGCCGCCGCGAGCGAATGGCGCAGCGCGAGCCGTGCGCCTTCCCGCCGGCCACCAGGCAGAGGCCAGGTCGGGGAAATGCTCGAACCCGCACCTCAGGCAGATCGCGTGGGGGAATTCTCCTGGCAAATGTGCCTTGAAAAAACGCGCGACGTCCCGCCAGTAGTTGCCGCCATCCCGGACCCGCTTGCCGTAGGCCCAGATCGGCAGCAGCACGGGCAGCGCCCGGGTGCCTGCGCGGTATGAGCTACCGCGCGGGTTCGTTCAGCAGCATCCAATAGAGTCCGATATCAACCACCGCCTTGGCAAAGGCATCGAACTCCACCGGTTTCACGATGTAACTGTTGACGCCGAGCGCGTAGCATCGGGCGATGTCAGGCTCTTCGCGGCTGGACGTCAGCATCACGACCGGCAGGGTTCTGGTCCGGGGCTCAGCGCGGATCCACTCCAGCACCTCGATGCCGCTCTTCTTCGGCAGCTTGAGATCGAGCAGCACGACGCGGGGCAAGGTTGCGGCGGCGGCCAGGAAGTCGATCGCCTCCTGGCCATCCCGGGCCAGGTGGATCGGGTTCACGACCCGGCCTTTGCGCAGCGCCCGCGTCGTCAGTTCGGCGTCCGCGTCACTGTCTTCTACCAGGAGGATGTCGGCATTGGCAGGTGCGGTCACGATGGCTCCCGATCGAATGGCAGGGTGAAATAGAAGGTGGCGCCGTGCCCGACGCTTGAGTCGGCCCAGATCCGGCCGCCATGCCGGGTGATGACCCGGTGGGCGATGGCCAGCCCGACACCGGTGCCCTCGAACTCGTCTTGCCGGTGGAGCCGCTGGAATACTCCGAACAGCTTATCCGCGTACTGCATGTCGAAACCGACCCCGTTGTCCTTTACGAAGTATATGGTCTGGTCGGGTTCCGTGTTCGAGTCCAGGCTCCCGACCTCCACCTTCGGCACCGGCTGAGTCCGGGAGTACTTGAGCGCGTTGCCGATCAGATTGGCCCAGACCTGGCGGAGCAGGGTGGCATCGCCGCGAGCCGGCGGGAGAGCGGGAATGCCCGGCCGCACCGATCCCTCCGGCGCCAACTGCATGATGTCGTCGGTCACCGCCCGGGCCAGTGCCGCCATATCCACCGCCTGCGGCGACAGCCGCTGCCGGCCCAGCCTGGAATAGGCCAGCAGGTCGTCGATCAGCTCGCCCATCCGGAGCGCGTTGTCCCGCACCACGTGGGTCAGTCGGATTCCCTCGCCGTCGAGTACCCCGGAGTAGTCCTCCAGCAACATGCCGGAGAAGCCGGTGATGGCCCGGAGCGGAGCCCGCAGGTCATGGGCCACGCTGTAGCTGAACGATTCCAGTTCCTGGTTCACCGCCGCCAGCTCATTGACCTGGTTCTGCAGGCGTTCACCCAGCGCCATGATCTGTTTCTGATTCTCCCGCCGGTCGGTGATTTCGCCATAGGCGGAGATGGCCATGACCAGCTTGCCGGCGCCGTCGTACACCGGCGCCGACCAGATCTCGAGCGGCACGACTCCCTCAGGAGTCCGCAGTTCGAGGTTGTCGGCGTAGCTGTGCTCGCCCTTGAGTGCCTTGAGGATGCCGCGCTGCTCGCTGGGGTACAGCTGGTTGGTTCCCGCCAGGTACACGCCATAGCTCGCGCTCAGCCGGTCCGGTGTCATCCCCGGAGTGATGTCCCGGCCCAGCAGCTTTCGTCCGGCGGCATTGACGAAGGTCGGGATGCCGTCGGTATTGGCCACCGTGATGCCGAGGGGAATGGAGTCGAGAATTCCCTGGAGCCGGCGTTCCGATTCCTTCACTTGCCGCTCGCTCTCCAGCCGCTTGGAGATGTCGCCGAAGGCGGCCAGTGCCAGCACGATCGTGCCCGAGGCGTCCCGGATCGGTGAGGCCCAGGCTTCGACGGGAACCAGGCCCTCGGGCGAATGAATCTCAATGCCCGCATCGTAGACCAGCTCGCCCCGCAGCGCCCGGGAGATCGGCAGCGCTTCGACCGGATAGATCTCGTCGGTTCCGGCCCGGTACACCTGGTACAGCTGGGCCATCCGGGAGACCGGCATCTCCGGTCCGATGTCCCGTCCCAGGACCTGCTTCGCCGCCTGATTGGCGAACTGTGGAATGCCCGCCGGATCCACCACCAG
>JBDTTF010000128.1:0-18256 GCA_039930765.1 Gemmatimonadota bacterium
AGGTGGCAATGGCGGTCCATCCTTCGACGCAGTGGTGCTTCACGGTGTAGGTCACACTGGGCAAGGCCTGTAACATGGCCATGGTCAGCCGCATCGGGCGCTTCACCAGGCCGGAGACGTCCAGCGACCAGCCGGCGGGGTCGGCCAGTACCGGAAGGGTCGGGCTGATGAAGTACGAGGGAAAGGCGGCGCCGGCCCGCTGGCTCACCGGATATTCCCGGGCCAGCCTGGTGGGCGAGAGCAGGATTTTTTCGCCGACCCAGTCGTTCAGCCGAGACATGACGCTCAGCGTGGGCTGGAGGTGCGGGCCACCATCCCAGCCGCAGGCGGCCAGCAGGGCAGCGGGGCCAGCGGTGGCGGCCAGGCGGAGAAAGTCCCGGCGCAGCAGTCGTGGGTCAGTCATGATTGGGAAACCTGCCGCGGTACCAGCCGGTGATCATGGAGCGGAGGGAGGCCGGATCGACCAGGAAGACCAGCCCCACGTGCAGCAACGAAAATCCCACGAACAGCCAGACCGCCACGAAGTGCCAGTAGCGGGCCAGGTCATAGCCGCCGAACATGGCCTCAAGCCACCAGAGCTGCACCGGCTTGTAGATCGCGAACCCCGACAGCACCGAGATGGCTCCCAGCGCCACGATGAAGGTGTAGGCACCCTTTTGAAGGGCATTGTGCTTGCCCTGCGCCGGATGGTCCTTCCGCAGGCCCAGGTAATAGCGTTGCATCTCGATGGCGGGACGGATGTCGGAGGGACGGAACAGCAGCGCCCGCCATTCGCCCGAGATGATGAGGTAGCCGAGGTAGAGCAGGCCGGACAGGACGAAGGGCCAGGCCAGCGCAAAGTGCCAGTTGAGTCCCCCGCCCAGCCAGCCACCCAGCCGCACCGCCTGGGGAAAACCGCGATAGCGGGTGGCATCGAACGGGTTGAGCAGTGGGTAGGTATTGCCGCGGGGACCGAAGTGGGCATAGGCGCCGTAGATCTGCAGCCCGCTGGCGATCATGCCGACCAGCAGGACCGCCGTGAGCCAGTGAGTGACTCGCACGATCCAGTGATGGCGCTTGACCAGCGGGCGCTTCAGCGGCGGGGCCAGAGGCTCGGCCGGAGCGGCCAGCGAGGGGGGCCCAGGCAGGGCGGCATCGGTCACAGATCCACCTCAATCCGAGTTCTTGGCATTCGCAGTTCGAGGGAGGCTTCCCGGAATCTCGTCAGATAACGCCCCGAGCCAGATTTTGGATGCATCCCGCTACCAATGGCTACAGTGAAGGGACTACTACTGGTAGTAGTTGTGCCCACCGGTACAGACCACGATTTTCAGGTCAATCCAATCTATGCCGGGAGTACACCCCCTGTCCCGCACTTTCCTTACTGGAGTCAATGCGATGCGAATGCAATTTCGGTCACTGGTCCTGTTGCTGGCCGTCGTGACCGCTGGTACGTCGATGGCATCGGCCCAAGACATTATCCCGAAAGTGCGCTACAAGGGCGGGCATGCCGGGTGGGCCGAGGACGAAATCCGTGGGTCGCTGATGATTGGCGACACCACAGTCACATTTCAGGACGATGAAGGAAAGCGCACGTTGACGATCCCGGTTCGCAATATCACCGAAGTGGCTGCTCAGACGCAGCGAAAGGAAGCGAGCGTCGGGTCGAAACTCCTGTTTGGCAAGCTTGCCCGATCGCGCCAGGAGGAATTTGTGCAGGTGTCCTATGATCTGCCGGACAACGCCGAGGCGATAACCTTCCGCTTTGAGCCGAATACCTCAGCGGCCGCCATGGCAAAGATCAAGTTCCGGATGCGAAAAATGGGGGTTGCACCGCCCGCAACCACCGAAACTGCCCCCGTGACCGAGCCGGCACAGTAGTCCCCAATCGCGCTTCGGATGAGGCTGCCTGCTCTCAGAGAGGTAGAGTGCGCCTGGCCGATTCGTCGAAATTTTTCAGTTGACTGTCACTGCAGCGTCCTGGCCTCCCGGTCTTCCACTGCTTTGCGGGCCAGCACCTCGCGCACCCGGTCGATCAATTCCCGAATGGTGAACGGTTTGCGCAGCAGCTCGACCTCGCCCTCGAGCAGGCCGAGGCGGGCCAGGTTCTCGCCTGGGAAGCCGCTGATATACAGGACAGGCAGTCCGGGCTTCCGGAGGCGGAACGCAGCCGCCAGTGCGGCGCCACTTTCACCTGGCATCATGACGTCGGTCACCAGCAGGTCGATGGTCCCTTCGTGCACCGCAAACAGCTCGCGGGCCAGGGCCGGGCCCGACGCCTCGTAGACGGTATAGCCACCCGACACCAGGATTCGGCGGGTGGCGTTACGCACCACATCATCGTCCTCGACCAGCAGCATGGTGCCGCGTCCCTGCGCCGGCGCCAGGGCCTCCGCCGGCATGACTGAGTCGACCACCGGCTCAAGGCGCGGAAACCAGAGCCCGAAGCGGGCGCCCTGGCCGGCCGCAGTCTCCAGGGCAATTCCCCCATGTGACCGCCGCATGAATGCCAGGACGCCGGCCAGGCCGAGTCCGGTACCCCGCTCCTGGAGCTTGGTGGTGAAGAAGGGCTGGAACAGCCGGTCTCGGGTTTCCGGGGCAATGCCGGTCCCGCTGTCGGCCACTGCCACGACCACATACCGGCCGGGCGGCACCGACAAAAATGGGCTGTCGAGCGGCAGGCTGATGGCGGCCGAGCGCACCGAGAGCCGGATGGCCCCACCGTTGGGCATCGCATCGCGGGCATTGGCGGTGAGATTGAGCAGGGCGTGCTCGAGATCATCCGGATCGAGCCGGGCCGCGCCGGCATTGGCCTCGATCTCGACCAGCAGGGTGTGGCTATCGCCGATCAGGCGCCGGATCAGCGCTGCCGCGCTCTCGATCGCCGGACCGATCGATACCACCCGTGGCTCGGTGCCCTTGGGCCGGCTGAACGACAGCAGCCGGCTGGTCAGGGCGGCGCCGCGCTGCGCCGCCACCCGGATGTTTTCCATGTCGCCGCGGAGCGCGTGGCCGGCCGGCAGGTCCTGGAGGACGAACTCGCTGCTGGCTAGCACGGTGGTCAGCAGGTTGTTGAAATCGTGGGCTACCCCGCCCGCCAGCTGTCCCACCACTTCCATCTTCTGGGCCTGGCGAAGCTGCTCCTCCAGCAGGGTCCGCTCGGTCACGTCGCGGGCGTTGACCACCACACCGCGGACCGCCGGCTCGACGCTGAGATTGGCCAGGTTGCATTCGAACCGACGCCATTCACCGGCCCGATGCAGCAGGCGGACCGCGATCGACGCGGTACCGCCGGGCTGGCGCAGCAGTTCATCGAGGACGCCACGGACGCTGGCCTGATCCTCGCCATGCAACAGCGCACCGAAAGGGCTGCCGGTGGCCTGCTCGACCGGCCGGCCCAGCAGGGCCAGGATCGCGGGGCTGACAAACTGGATGGTCTGCTCGGCGTCGATCACGACGATCAGGTCGGTCGAATGCCGGACCAACGCCTCGAAGCGCCGCTCGCTTTCCTCGGCCGATTCGAGGCGGGCGGCCCGGGTGGCGTCGAGCACCAGCAGAAATTCCCGGATGACCAGGATGACATTGAGCAGGATCAGGGTGATCAGCACCGGCTTGATCACCTCCATCTGGCCCTTGAGCGCCAGCAGCAGCAGGACGCCGGCGCCGCCGGTCGCGACCAGAATCGGCAGCGGACTGAACGGCACCACCGGCTGGCGGCTGCGGTCGGTGGTGCTGATCGGATCGCGGGCGTACCAGTCCGCCGCCCACAGCGTGGCCAGGTCGATGGCCACGGCCGCCGGCAGCGACCAGTTGGGGCCCTGGTATCCGGTCGCCCAGAGAGTCTGGAACATCACGTCGAGCACCAGCGCCAGCGCCTGTGACCCGACCAGCAGCCGCCAGGCCCGGGCACTGGGGATCGGAAGTCCGCGGGTGATCGCGATGTTGGCGGCGACCAGACCCGCCACCCCCAGCATCGGATAGACCGTGGCCAGGAACTGGCTCAACCCGGTCCAGTCGGCCCGCAGCTGGCGGTGGGTGTAGACCAGGAACAACGAGACCAGCAGCAGGGCACCGATATCGAGGGCCTGCCTCAGCCGGCCGTTGGCCAGTCCCGGCGAGCGCGGCAACCACAGCAGCGCCGCAATCTGGATCGGATAGGCCACGAGGTAAAACAGGTCGGCGGCGGTGTAGCGTGGCTCGTCATTCGAGTGAATGGCGATGAAGGCCAGGATGGCGCTGCCGACGGCGTAGCAGAAAAAGACCGCCCCGAATCCCAGCAGCGCGCGTCGGACCTGGACCGGCAGGTCCGCCCGGCGGCTGGCGCGGACCAGGCTCCAGGTGGCGTACAGCTGGAGCGGGATGAAGCCGGTGTAGGTGAAGATCAGCCCGGCTTGACCCCAATTGCGCCAGGACTGGAACACTTCGCTCCACGCGAAGACCGCGCCGAAAGCGACCGCCAGGTATCTGGGGTCGAATCGACGAGTGGCCGGCAGCGAACTGTTCGCTACTGGAGCGTCAGCCATGGAGCCCGAAGGTCCGGCGCGCGTGTCACCCGTTTTCCGGTTGAAAAGGAAGCTCAGCGGTACAGCTGGAAGATGTGAACAGCCGATCCGGCTCGCCAGTGCGGGCCGATGAGCGGATCAGGGCCGCCCGGGCCGATTGGCCTTGTCGCGCCGCACGGTTTGCCGCTTGCCCTTGATCTTGGCCGCCCGGAGCGCGGTGATCACCTGCTCGATCAGCTCCTCCGGCAGGTCGACCAGCGAATGCCGATCCGCAATTTCGATGGTGCCGATGCTCCTGGCCTCGATCCCGGCTTCGTTGGCAATGGCACCAACCAGGTCAGCCGCCCGCATGTTGGCCAGACGCCCCGCCCCGATAAACAGCCGCGCCATCCCGGGCTTCGACTTCACGGTCCGCACCCTGGGTTGCGCCACCGGTCCGGCGCTCGGGGCCCGCGGTTCCCGTTCGCGGCTGGCCGTTTTCCGCTCCCGGGGCGGCTTCACGACCGGCTCGGGAATTTCAGCCTCATCAGCACCGGCCCCGGCGCCCGCCTGGTGCGCCAGCTGCACCGCCGCCGCTGCCACGTCCATCACGTCGAATTCGCTGGACAGCGCCTCCACCACCACCCGGTAGCCGTCGAGCTGCCCGGCCACGATGGCCTCCCGGATCGAGGCGCTGGTGACCTCGAGGCGCTTGGCCCGCACATCGAGCAGGCTGGGCAGCTGCGCAATGGCAATCCGCTGATGGGTCAGCTGTTCGATACTGCGCAGCAGCCGGTGCTCCCGCGGTTCCGCGAAGGTGATGGCGACACCTTCCCTGCCCGCCCGGCCGGTCCGCCCGATCCGGTGCACGTAGGTCTGGGGCGACTCCGGCACATCGAAGTTGACCACGTGCGAGATCTGCTCGATGTCGAGGCCGCGGGCCGCGACGTCCGTTGCCACCAGCACATCGACGCCGCCCGCCCGGGTCCGCTTCATGACCCGGTCCCGCTGATCCTGGGTCATTCCGCCGTGCAACGATTCGACTCGATACCCTCGGCCCGCCAGGCTCTCGGCCAGGCTGTCCACTTCATGACGGGTACGGCAGAACACCAGCGCCAGCGCCGGCGATTCGAGATCGAGCACTCGCCCCAGCGCCGCCACCTTCTGCGACCGGGCCAGGACGTAGGCAGTCTGGCGGACCTTGGGCAGCTGGCCGGCGGCCGTTTCCTCCCGGGCCACCAGTACCCGGACCGGATCGGTGAGATGACGATCGGCGATCTTGCCGATCCGCGGCGGGATGGTGGCCGAAAAGAGCGCAGTCTGCCGGACGGGTGGCGCCGCCTCGAGTATGCCTTCGAGTTCGTCGGCAAAGCCCATGTCGAGCATCTCATCGGCTTCATCGAGCACGATGGCCGCGACCCCGCCGAGGTCGAGGGTGCCACGGCGCAGGTGGTCGAGTGCCCGGCCTGGGGTGGCCACCACGATGTGAACACCGCGCCGCAGCACCGCGATCTGCTGGCTGAACGACTGGCCGCCGTAGATCGGCACGGTCCGGGCGTTGACCGCTCGGCCGTACCGATGAAAGGCCTCGGCCACCTGCATGGCGAGTTCGCGAGTGGGCACCAGCACCAGGACCGCAGGCCGGGACGGTGGCGGTGGTCCGGGCGGCAACCGCTGCAGCAGCGGCAGGGCAAAGGCGGCGGTCTTGCCAGTGCCGGTGGCGGCCTGCCCCAGAAGATCCCGCCCCGCCAGCAGCGGCGGTATGGCCTCGCGCTGGATCGGGGTCGGTTCCTCGTAGCCCAGTGCCGTCAGGGCTTCCGACAGTTCGGCCGAAACGCCGAGGCTGGCAAAGGTCGTGGCACCGGCCGCAGCCGAGGCGGTTTTCTTGGAAGCGGTCATCGGATCTCCTATTGCTCCTGCGCCAGCGCCAGCCAGATCGAAAAGAACGGATCTTCGAGTCGATAGCGAATTCCGCCTTCGATCTCTTCCTGCCGGACCAGCCCAAGCGTATCGAGTGACTCCAGTGCCCGCTGAATCGTCGAGGCCGCCAGCCCGTGCCCGTCGAGCGCGGTACGGGAGAGCAGTTCCCGGCCGCCCTGCTCGATGACCGACTTGAGCGCCATCTTCTGAGCCCGCGACAGGCTGGTCCAGATCTGGGTGTAGGCGGGGCTCTCGTGGCTGACCACCGATCGGGCCGCTTCATCCACCGCGGCCACGGTCAGGCTGCGGTCATCCCGGACCCGGAGCCGCTCCCAGCAGGCACTGGCCAGCCGCTGGACGTTGAACGGTACATCCTCGGCCAGATCGAGGATGTGGTCGACGCCTTCCGGCGTGGTGCGGAAGCCTGCCCGGCTGAAGCCTCGAGCCAGAAATCGGCGAAAGTCCTGGCGCGGCACCGGCCCGAGGAAGCGGCGCTCCCCGAGCTTCCAGAAGGCGCGGCCGGGATCACCGGTCATGTCCGCCATCAGCCGGGTCTTGGAGCCGGCAAAGAGGTAGCTCACATGACGGTGCCGCTGGATGGCCGCCCGGATCTGGCGCTCGGCCGCTTCCCCGCCCTCCCGGACCACCTGTTGGAATTCATCGAGGATGACCACCACCGGCTTTTTCCGGCCGGCGGCCAGCCGCTCGATGCCGTCGAGCACATCGGTCAGCAGCGGCACCTCGGTGGCCCTGGCCTCGGTGACCCTGCCGATCTTGACCTCGATGGTGTGATGCACCAGGTCGTAGTTGATATCAGGGCGGAGCCGGGAAAAGAACTGCTTGATGACCTCGCCGGCCTTGGCCAGCGGGCCGGTCAGCTTGCGGGCGGTGCCGGTCAGCAGCGCCTGGGCCAGGGCCGCCACGCTTTCATACGCCTCGGCGTCATACCGCAGCACCACGGCGCCCTTGGCGGTCAGACGATGCTCGACCGCGTTGAGGATGGAGGTCTTGCCGTAGCGGCGGGGACCGATCAGGAACAGCTTGCCGCGATTGGCCACCACCCGGCTGATCTCGCGGAGCTCCTCATCTCGGTCCACCAGTTCGTCGGGAGCCAGCTCCCGGCCGAACTCGAACGGATTGCGGGCACCGGCCGGCAAGGATCTGGTCATGGCGGGAATATATTACGCAATCTGCGTTACGCAAGTTGCGTTATGGTGAGCGCCCGGCGGTACCCCGGTAGGCCAGCGGCTGGCCGGCCGCAGCGGCCCGGAGCAGCCGCGAGCCGCGGCTCATGTCCCCCAGGCCGGCGAAGTCACCGGGCACCAGCAGCCGCGCCCCCAGCTCGGGCTCCAGGATCGCCAGGTACTTGGGGGTGGCCAGGCTGCCGAGAAACAGGACCGGCCCACCGGGCAGGGTGCGGAGGTCCCGTCGCAAGGGGTCGGCGTAACGTGGATCGTCAGGATCGATGTCGACCGCGCCGAAGCCCGCCAGATCGGCGGGCCGCATCAGCGCCGAGGGTGGCAGCAGCCCGCGATTGGACGTGATGACCAGGATCCGGCCGGCCGGCGGCGCGAACCGCGAGGCATAGGCCAGCTTGCCGCGGAAATAGAGGGCGCTGACGAAGCTGAACAGCTCGCCGAGGGTGGCACCGCCGCTGCCGTGCAACCGCTGCGCCAGCGGAAATCCGGCGGCGGGGTTGAGCAGCTGTCCGCCCCGGACGCCACCGAGATGGGCCGGAGAAAGCAGAAAGGTGAGGGGTTGGTCCGGTGCAGGGTTGGTCATTCGACGGTCACCACCTGCTGGTCCGCCACCACCCAGATTCGGTCTCCCGGCTGCGGAGTGAGGGGGTACAGGCCGGATCGGGCTCGGCCATGTAGTCGCCAGAGGCGGTGCACAAGAGGCCGTGGTCGGTGGTGGCGAGGAGCGAGGAGACTGGAGGCAAGAGACTAGAGACGAGAGACTAGAGACGAGAGACGAGAGACCAGATCCCGAAGTGATCCGAGGTGGCCTCTGCGTGAAGCGAAGTCAGGCCGATCGTGACGGTAAGTCTAACCGGGGCGAAGTGCGATCCAACAGATGCTACAAGATTTCAGGCCAAAGATCACAGGGCAGGATACCATCCTCTGCCCATCAGGTCGTAGACTCTCGCCTCTCGCCTCTCGTCTCTCGACTAAATCGTTTCCTTCCCCGCTCTCTGGCCTTGGCTGCCTCCACCTCACGGCTGCGGGGCGGAGCATTGGTCACAAGGTCCGCGAGCAGATGGCTGACGGTATGCGCCACCTCTGCAACAGCCCGGTCAAAGGCCGGCTGATTGGCGGCCGAGGGCTTGGTGAAGCCGCTGACCTTACGGACGAACTGCAGCGAGGCGGCCTGGATCTCATCGCCGGTGACCGGCGGCTCGAAATGGTAGAGGGTGCGGATGTTGCGGCACATGGGGGCCTCACGGCGAGAGACGAGCGACGAGCGACGAGACTCAACGGTCGAGGGTGGCGGGTCCAGGGTCAAGAGTCGGGGGCGAAACCTGCGGATCGTGTCATCCGTACGCCACCCTGACAACTGAATATCACGCGCCGTCAGTAGGGGCCCGATTCGGGTGCATTGACGACGTTGAACATACGGACTCCCTGGCCGATGCTGGCCGGGGGTCCGTTTTCTTTTTCCCGGGAGCCGTGCATGCGTGACCTGTTCCTGCTTGTCGTCGCCAGCGCTACCGTCGCCAGTTCCCTCATGGGCCAATCGGTCACTCCGCAGACGGTACGGCTCGAGCCGTCGGCCTGGACCGCAACCGACAGCCTCCGGTTCGGATCCTGGCTCGGCCAGCCCAGTGTCTACATCAACCGCGGGCTGGCCCTGGCCAATGACACCAACCTGATCAACGGCACCCTCGATTTCGATATCGCGGCGACCGACCGCTCCAACAACATCGGTATCGCGTTTCACGGCCGGGATCTCGATCACTACGAGGCGATCATCTTCCGGGTGGGGCTGAGCGGAACGATCGATGCCATGCAGTATTCGCCGGGTCTCAATTCCCTGGCCGTGGCATGGCAGATCTTCTACGGTGACGGCGCCAACGCGGCGGTCGAGGTGCCCCGGGGCCGCTGGCGCCACGTGTCAATCTCGATCCACGGCGACTCGGCCGACGTCTATCTCGATCGCGGCAAGGACCCGGTTCTCACGGTGTCCCATCTCGTCGTCGGCAAGGACGGCGGTGGCAAGGTCGGGATCTGGACCGGCGCATTCGGGGCCGGCGCGTACATCTCAAACCTGCAGTACACCGTGGACCCAACGCCTCATCCGATTTCGGCGCAATCACTGCCGCCGGGCACCGTGTCCGACTGGCAGCTGTCCCAGGTGTTCGACGCCAGCAGCCAGATTCCCGGGACCCTGCCAACGCTTGCCTCCCTGCACTGGGATAGCGTGCACGCCGAGTCCCCCGGGCTGGTCCTGATCAATCGCTACCGGAAGGCGCCGACCCGCGGTGCCCCGCAGGATGTCGACAGCATCCTGGGCGGACGAGTCGCCGGCTCGAAAGTGGTGTACGCCCGGACGGTGGTCACCAGTGCCCGTGCCGATGTGCGGAAGCTGGAGGTGGGATTCAGTGACGGGCTGGTGGTCTACTGCAACGGGGTGCCGCTGTACTCGGGCGCCCATCCCTCCGGGCTCAACGATTTCGGGATCTGGCATCCACTGGGCGATGCGGTCTATCTGCCGCTCAAGCCGGGGCGGAATGAAATCGTGATGGCGGTAACGGAGTATTTCGGAGGCTGGGCCTTCTCGGCCCGGTGGGATCGGTGATGCCCTGCTGCGAGGCCAGGCGGTGGTTCGACTCTGAGTCAATTGGCAGCCACGATCTGGGGTTCGTGATGCCGGGCGTGGATAGCCACGAAGTGCAGAAAATCGGCCAGCTTCAGTGGACCGAAGAACGGATGCATGACCCGGTCTTTTCCTTCGGTTTCCAGTCGCTGGAGATCGGCCTCCAGCCCCTTGGCCGCGATCTCGAAGCGGGTGAGCAGTTCCTGCCTGGGTATCGGCAGGTCACTCGGCAGGATGAATTCGGGTGACTTGAGCTGCCGGTTGGCCGGAAAATCGCCGAGCTTGAACAGTTTGGGCAGGAAAATAGTCCTGGCAATCCACTGCTTCACGACTGAGAAGTTGCCTGCCGGGACTCTGCCCGAGGCCATGTCCCGGTGGCCCTCGTATGACTTGGTGAGGTGCTCGACAACCTGGGCGGGCGACCATTTGCCGGAGGCCCGCGGTGTGGTCCATCGATCGGCCGGGATCGCGCTACCCTTGCCAAGGATCGTCGCGGTGACCGTTTGGTTGAGCCGGGTGACTTCACTGAGGGCACTCATTGGCCTGGCCTCTGGCATCGGGAATGCTGCGTTCCGGGTGCAGAGTTCAAGATAGTACAGCAGGCAGGGCTGTCGGCATCGGAAGCACCGGCAGCGCCACGAACCGGGCGGTTCGCGACGCGGCCAGGTTCCGGTCGGTTACTCTCCGCCGTCCTCGGGGTCGCCGCCCTTGCGGACCGGCCGGCCGCCCTTCACCGAATCGGCCCCGGTCTTGACCTCGAGGTCCTTGTGCGAGTGCTGGTCGGGGTTCGACGGCTTGCCGGTAGCCTTGTCCCCCGCCGTCTTGTCAGTGTGGTTCATCTGGTGTCTCCGTTGAAGCGACGGAATACGTCCGAAGGCAGCCTGGACGCCCGGGGGTCGACCCGTTGGCGCCCGACATCTGTCTGGTGCCTGTCATCCAATCGCATTCAGGGACCGTGATGTGACACCCCGGCCGGAAGTCGAGAAACGGGAGACAGGAGACGGGAGACAGGAGATCGGAATCAAGCCATATCCGTCTGGGATGAATCCTCCCTGCTGGCGAGTCACCCTCCCCACAGCGTGGGGCGGGCCGGGGAGGGGACCGTGGACGGCCAGCGATTCATACCTCAAGTCCGGCCCCTCGCTCCGCTCGGGGCGACAGACCTTTCCACTCGACCCCTCTCCCCGCTCACCGCTTACCGCTCACTGCTTACCGTTTCAGCTCCCGCTCAAACCACGCCACCGTGGCCTGATCGGCCTGGAGCCACGACGCGTGCCGCAGGAATCCATGGATTTCGTCCGGCAGTACCAGCTCTTCGTACCGGATATGGTGGGCCGCCAAACGGCGGGCCAGATCGACCGTCTGATGGAAGCTGACATTCCGGTCGTCATCGCCCTGGATCAGCAGCACCGGCGAGGTCCACTTCGAGAGGTCCGACGCGGGAGACGACTGCCACGCCACCAGCATGGCCTGCTTGAAGTCGCTGGTCTCATACGGTTTCCGCTCGGAGCCGCGCTGCCAGGTGTCCATGTCCTCCGGCCAGTCGTGCACGCCGTGCAGGTCAACACCAGTCCTGAAGATCTTCGAGTCGTGGGCCAGTGCATGTGCGGTCAGCAGCCCGCCATACGATCCGCCCCAGATCCCGATCCGGGTGGAATCGACACCGGCGAGCTTCCCGAGATACATCCCCGCCGCCCGCACGTCCTGATACTCCGAATTGCCCGCCGGCCCGGCATGCGCCGGATGATGGAAATCGTGGCCATAGCCGATGCCCAGCCGGTAATTCACGGTCAGCACGACGTAGCCGTGATTGGCCAGGTACTGATTGAGCGCATACCCGTGCGAGTAATAGCCCATGTAATGCCAGCCGAGCAGCATCTGCCGCGGCGGCCCGCCATGAACGAACACGACACCTGGATGCTTGCCCGCAGCGTTCTTCGGTCGGAACAGCTGGCCGTGGATGGTGAGCCCGTCGGGCGACTTGAAGGTGACCCTGGTCGGCACCACGAGCTGCGCCGCCGGAAAATCGGCCGGGACGAATTCGGCACCGATCGATCGGGCGGGGCCGCCCTGTGCGGACACTACACCGGGCACTGGCGGCTGTGCAGTGCCGGCACCTATGAAGGCCACCTGCTGGCCATCTCCTGTCACCACCGGCCCCCATTCGAGCCCGTCACCCGGGGTCAACGCCACCGGTTCAGCCCGATCGACCGACACCCGGAAGATATGGCGGCGGTCATCGTCGTTCTGGTCCGGCCCTGTGTTGGCCGAGTAGACCAGAAAGCTGCCGTCTCGGCTGATCGAGATGAACTCGGTCATGAAATGACCGGGGGTCAGCAGCGTGGGCTTGCCGCCGCTCACCGGCACCGAGTACAAATGCTCCCAGCCATCCTGGTCCGACAGGAAGACGATGCGATCGCCGGCGGCCCAATGGAGATTGGCGCTGCCATCGGTCTCGGGGTACGAGCCGCGCAGGGTGTTGCTGCTGGCCCAGACCTGCTTTGCGGTGCCACTCGTGACGTCGGCGGTCCAGATAGCCCACGGGTCTGGCCGGTCCACCAGTATCGGACGCGGGGCGCCTCCCTGACCCGGCATCCGCACATAGGCGATCTGCTTGCCATCGGGCGACCAGCGCGGCATGAAGTCGCGCGAGGTGGTAGGCGCCAGCCACTGAATCGGAGTCTTCTCGTCGCGGTAGATACCAATGAAGCTGTGGTCACCGCGATCGGCGGTAAACGCGAGAGCCGAGCCGTCGGGAGACCAGGTCGCGTCGCCGTTGGTGCCGCGGGCGTAGAACAGCTGCTTCGAGGTGGTGTCGGCGAGGCCCATGACCTGGATCTGCCCGCCTTTCACGAACACCAGCCGGTCGCCCTTGGGCGAGATGACCGGGAAATCCCCCTCGGCGAGCTTGCGGGGATTGCCACCGCTGGTTGAAACCGCGAAGATCTCGATCTTCGGCTGCACCGTGGCGGCCGCAGGATTGACGACGCCGTCACCTTCCCAGTTCGAGTCGTGGTCGCCGCCGCGCACGTACACCACCCACTGGCCATCCGGCGAAACCGACAGGCTGGTGAGCTCCATCCCGTCGTCGTGGTCGTAGGCGGTCAGCTGCTTCGGCTTGAAGCCGGGTCCCTCCGCGGTCCAGACATTCCGATGCCCCCCCTGATTCAGCACCCACGCGATCCGGCTGCCACTCGGCGCGGCCACCAGGTCTTCGGTGAACGGGTAGCTCGAGATCTGTTCGAGGGAAAAGGTGTCCGCCGGGACCTGGGCAGTGGCGAGTGCGGGAACCAGCAGGGCGATGAGTGGGATCAGGCGCATGGCGTTGGTGAGCTGGAGGGATCAGGAAAATCAGTGGGGGGAAGTTCACCAACTCGAGCGGTGGCGCAAGCGGTCGTGGGTGAAATACCGGCGGACCGTTGGACCGACGGAACGATGGTAGTCTCACCCCTCGACCGTGTACCATGAACCGTGAACCGTGAACCGAGGGACCCGGAGCCCGAAACCCGCTCCGCGGAACCATTGGGTAGATCCCTCGGTCGCTACGCTCCCTCGTGATGACAGAAGACACGCGCAACGCGGTACGCGGAACCGGTTGAAACCGTGAACCATTAACCGTGAACCCGGAACAAATCACCGGCTTGCATCCGCCCCGACCAACCCCCAGCTTCCCTCGTCCGAATCACCAATCCCTTTCGCCGAGCAGGTACTGTGACTCTCGATCGCCGCGGCTTTGCCGGTCTTCTTGCTGGCGCCTTTGGAGGCGCCGTCCTGCCGTTGAGCAAGCGCGGCCGTCCGCTCATCACCGAGTCTGACCCCTGCCACCTTCCCACCGCCGTCTCCGGCCTCAAGCCGATGCTGGATGGGGTGACTCCGATCAGCGACGATGAACGCCGGGCCCGGATGGAGAAGGCTCGCCGCCTGATGTCGGCCAATGGGATTGGCGCGCTGCTGCTGGAGCCCGGTACCACGATGACCTACTTCACCGGGATGGGCTGGGGGCTGTCGGAGCGGACGTTCGTCGCGGTACTTCCCGCCAACGGGGAACTGGCCTTCGTCTGTCCAGGCTTTGAGGAGGCGCGGGCCCGGGAGCGGCTCAAGTTCCCCGGTGATGTCCGGGTCTGGCAGGAGGACGAAAGCCCTTACCAGGTCATTGCCGGGATCCTGCGGGACCGCGGCATCTCGACCGGCAAGGTCGGGGTCGAGGAGCGGTTCCGCTTCTTCGTGGCGGACGGGGTCCACCAGGTGGCGCCGGCGCTGGCGCTGGTCGGCGCCGAGTCGGTCACGGCAGGATGCCGGATGATCAAGTCAGCGACCGAGCTGGCGCTGATGCAGCGAGCCAACGATATCACGATGGCGGCGCTCAAGGTCACCTTTTCGCTGTTCAAGGAGGGGATGACCCAGTATGACATCCAGGAAATCCAGAGCCAGTCCATGACCCGGCTCGGCGGTGAGGATCCATGGGTGCTGGTGGGGCTGGGTGCTGCCTCCGCCTTTCCACATGGCTCGGTCAAGCCGCAGCAGCTTCACGAGGGAGACATTGTGCTGGTGGACACCGGCTGCGCGGTCCAGGGATATCAGGCCGACATCACCAAGACCACAGTGTTCGGCAAACCGACCGCCCGGCAGACCGAGATCTGGCATCTCGAGCGTCGAGCGCAGGACGCCGCCTCTGCAGCAGCTCAGGTCGGTGCCATGGCGGGCTCAGTCGATGATGCCGCTCGCAAGGTGATCACGGATGCCGGCTTCGGGCCCGGTTACAAGGTGCCGGGACTGCCGCACCGCACCGGTCACGGCATCGGGATGGATGGCCACGAGTGGACCAATTTCGTGAAGGGCAACACCACGAAGCTGGAGCCGGGGATGTGTTTCAGCGACGAGCCGATGATTGCGATTTATGGTGAGTTTGGGATCAGGCTGGAGGACTGTCTGTACATCACCGACCAGGGGCCGAAGTTCTTCTCGCCGCAGAGTCCGGGAATCGATCGGCCGTTTGTGAGTTAGGAGTTGGGAGTTGGGAGTTGGGGCTTGTCATCACGAGATCGCGAAGCGATCGAGGGATCTACCTGAACGACTTCGTGACTCGCCCGGCGCGCCTCGATTGTCCTCGAGCGGATCCTTCGGTCGCGATTCTCCCTGGTGATGACATGACGCGGCACTCGAGGTGATTTATTGCCCGGTTCCCCCGAAAATCTCGGGATGGGCGGCGGCCGCCCGCTTCCGCATCTCGGTCACGTCCTGCCGCATGCTGGCGGTTACGGCTTTGTAGCGCGGGTCCTGGCGGACCGAGGCAAAGAACGGATCGAGTTCCAGCTGCCGGGCATCCTTCCAGCCGGCATGGTACCCCTTCTCCAGCCAGTCCATCGCGACCTTCGTATTCCCCTCGATCGCGTTGATCGCCGCCAGCTCCATCGGCGCCGCCGGACCTTCCGCACCCGCCTTGAGCTGGGCTTCGGCTTCGGCCGCCGATTGGTCCCAGAGCGTGCGCGCAGTCTTGTCGTCTCCCCGCTGATACAAAGCCAAGGCATAGCACGCCCGCAGCCCGGCCGCGTCGTACTGGGAGGGCGCCTTGGGATCGGCAGCGACCAGTGGCTTGAGCAGCTGCTCGGCATCGGGCGCGCCGGTGAGCAGCGCCTGCTCCGCCAGGATCGGAGGGCCCTCGGTATTGCCGGGGTTGTCGGCCACCAGCTTCCTGGCGCGTGCAAGCGATGCCACTTTTTCGCCGCGCCTCAACTCCAGCCAGGCCAGGAGGCCCTGGACCCGCAACTCGGTGGGCCGAAGCCGCTCCGCCGCCTGGAGGTAGCGCGCGGTGGCCGAGTCGTCGTCGAGCTGTATCAGCGGCAGGCCGGTGTGGTAGGGGACATGGATATTGGTGGGGTTGAGCATTGAATTGCGCAGGGCCCAGTCCAGCGATTCATCGTAGCGCCCGAGGGCGACATAGGTGTTGGCCAAGTCAGCCATGGCACCGCCATGGCTGGGATTCAGTTCCAGCGCCTTGAGGTACGACCGCCGGGCATCGGAGAATCGCTGGATGCTGTTCTGCAGGTCGCCGAGGGCAAAGTGGGCGTCGTCCAGCTCAGGGTCGAGCGCCACCGCCTTTCGGGCCGCGATGAATCCCGAGTCGGTGTAGGCCGGCTCACCCGCGACGCTGCGGAACATGTAGGTGCGGGCCAAATTGGCGTAGGCGCCGGCGAAGCGCGGGTCCAGCGCGATCGCCTGCTTCAACAGCTCGGCCTGGGCCAGATTCTCCGAACGGATGGGCCCGTGCAGATCGAGCGCCCGCAGGTAGAGCTGGTACGCCGCCATGTTACTGGTCGGGGCGCGTGCGGCGCGCCTGGCCTCGGCCGAAGTGAGGGTGGCCTGGAGTGCTTCGGTCACCTTGTGCGCCACGTCATCCTGCACCGCAAACAGATCGGCCAGCTTGCGATCGTACTGTTCGGACCAGAGCGACTGGCCCGACTTCACGTCGGTAAGCTCAACCCGGATCCGAACCTGGTCACCGGCCAGGCTCACGCTGCCATCGACCACACTACCGACGCCAAGCTCCTTCGACATCCGCTCCAGCTTGTTGCCGGCGGTGTCGTACTGCGCGGTGGCGGCACGCCCGAGCACCCGTAGCGCTGCCACCCGGGCGAGCTGGTTGGTGATTTCCTCCGTCATGCCCGCGCTGAAATAGCGCTGACCGGTATCCTGGGAGATGTTGCGGAACGGCAGGACCGCGACCACCCGGAGATTGTTGTCAGTGGCGGTGTTCGATTGATTTCTGTGGCGCAGCGCGATCACGCCGACGACGGTGAGCGCCACCACCACCAGTCCGGCGGGGATCCAGAGCCACCAGCCCCAGTGCGGCCTGGAGGCAGTCCTGGGCGCGGCCGAGGCATCGTGAAGTGCCGCTGCAAAGGCGGCGGCAGTGTCGAAGCGGTCGGCGGGCAATCGCTCGAGGGCCTTGTGAACCGCCTGATCCACCGCTGGAGGAATGGTCCGCCGCTGGGCCGTGAGACTCGGTGCATCGGTCGTCATGACCCGGGCGATGATGGCCTGCGCGGTGACTCCGGTGAATGGCGGTTCGCCGAGCAGCATCTCGTACAGCACGCAGCCGAGGGCAAAGATGTCGCTGCGGGCATCGACCGAGCGCTCTCCCATGGCCTGCTCGGGACTCATGTATTGCGGGGTGCCGAGCGACATACCGGTCTCGGTCATCCGCGGCCCATGGTCGGGACTGCTGGAGAGCGCGATGCCGAAGTCGGCCACCAGCACCGAGCCGTCATGCAGCAGGATGTTCTCCGGCTTGATGTCGCGGTGGATCACGCCGTGGCGGTGGGCGTAGTCGAGCGCGCCGGCGATTTCAGTGGCGATGCGGATGGCCTCAGCGACCGGCAGCTGTGTTTCGCGGGTCAGGCGGCCACGGAGGGATTCGCCGTCGACAAACGGCATCACGTAATACACGTATGACCCGGGACCCTGGTGAGGAGTTGGGAGTTGGGAGTTAGGAGGAATTGCCCCAACTCCCAACTCCAAACTCCCAACCGTCACCGTTCCAGAATCGATAAGCCCCAGCACATGCGGATGCTGCAACGCCGCGATGGTCTTGATCTCGCGCAGAAACCGCTCGGCACCTATGACCGCGGCGAGTTCAGGCCGCAGCACCTTGATGGCGACCTTGCGATCGTGCTTGAGGTCTTCGGCGAGATACACCGTGGCCATCCCGCCCGCGCCGAGCTCCCGCTCGATGCGGTAGCGGTCGGATAACGCGGTCGAGAGTCGAGGGTCGAGGCTCACGTGGGTCAGAAGGCGGGATTCAAGAGTCGAGAGTCGAGGGTCACGGGTCGGCAGGTCTCGAGTGGGCGGCTACAGCGAGTCAGGCAGGGCGATGAAATGTCCGGAACCGATTGCCCCCGCCTTGACGGTGTAGACCGTGATGCCCGAACTGAAATGCAGACCATCGGCCTCGCTTGGACCGACGACGGCCGCGGCCTGTTCGAACCGAGTGGCCTGGCCGTCCAGCGCATACACCAGTGATTCCCGGATGTGGATATGGCCGCCCAGCGCCAGCGGGAAGC
>JBDTTF010000129.1:0-4317 GCA_039930765.1 Gemmatimonadota bacterium
CCGGCAGCGCGGCTTTGTCCGGGTCCGGGTCGATGGCACCATCTACGACCTGAGTGATGTGCCCAGCCTGAACAAGCGCCAGAACCACGACGTGGCGGTGGTGGTCGACCGACTGGTGGTACGGGCGGCGGATCGCAGCCGCCTGGCCGACTCGATCGAAACCGCGCTCAAGGCGGCGGATGGGGTCGTCGAAGTGGTGCGCTTCGGGGCCTCGGGGGGGCAGGGGGGCAGGGGGGCAGATGGTGCTGTCTCTGCCCCGCCGCCCCGCCGCCCCCCCGGTTCTTCGAATCAGGAGTCAGTCCTCTTCTCGGAGCGCTTTGCCTGTCCGGTCTGCGGCCTCTCGCTGCCGGACCTCGAGCCGCGTCAGTTCTCATTCAACAGCCCATTCGGCGTCTGTCCCGACTGTCACGGGCTGGGCACCCGCCGTGAAGTCAACGCCAGCCTGATCCTCGGCGATCCCAGCATCTCGATTCTCGAGGGCGTGGTCCTGCCCTGGGGAGAGCCGAGCGGCTATCTGCGCAAGGTCGTGCTGCCGACGCTCGCCAAGGCGCTCAAGTTCGACCTGGCCGCGCCATGGGGTGAGCTACCGGAAGCGGCCCGCAAGACGTTGCTCCACGGGGCCCCCGGCAAGCACTTCAAGTTCCAGGTCGAGGGCACGCGCAGCCGGGATGACTACGAGAGCGAATGGGAAGGGATCATCAAGAATGTCGAACGCCGGTATCGCGAGAGCACCAGCGATTCGGTGCGGGGGGCGCTCGAGGAGTTCATGATCCTGATGCCGTGCGCCTCCTGCGGCGGCAAGCGGCTCAAGCCGGAAAGTCTGGCGGTGCTGGTCCACGGCAAGGGCATCGGCGAAATCGTCGACCTGCCGGTCCACAAGGCGGTCGACTTCTTCGAAGGGCTGCCGCTCAAGCACGGCAAGGGCAAGGGGCTCGAAGCTGACGTGGCCGGACCGATTCTGAAGGAAGTGGCCGACCGCCTGCGATTCCTCCGCGATGTCGGTCTCGACTATCTGACCCTGGGTCGGTCGGCCGGATCGCTGTCCGGTGGCGAGGCCCAGCGGATTCGCCTGGCGACGCAGATCGGCTCGCGACTGGTGGGGGTGCTGTACATCCTCGACGAGCCCAGTATCGGCCTGCACCAGCGCGACAACGACCGGCTGCTCGAAACGCTCCGGGGCCTGCGCGATCTCGGCAACACCGTCATCGTCGTCGAGCATGACGAGGACACCATCCGCGCGGCCGACCATGTGATCGACCTCGGACCCCGGGCCGGCCGGTTCGGCGGCGAGGTGGTGAGCGAGGGCACGCTCGTCGATGTCCTCAAGCATCCGACCTCGCTGACCGCGCGGTATCTCCGCGGCGAACTGCGGGTGCCGCTGCCATCGGGCCGCCGCAGCGGCCCGGCCGACCATCGGCTGCGGATCGTCGGTGCCAAGGCCAACAATCTCAAGAATCTGACCGTCGACTTCCCATTGGGACGGTTCGTGGCGGTGACCGGGGTGTCAGGCTCGGGGAAATCGAGTCTGGTCACCGACATTCTCTACCAGGCACTGGCCCGGCACTTCTACCGGGCCCGCCTGGTTCCGGGGCAGCACACCCGGATCGAAGGACTCGATCAGATCGACAAGGTCATCGACATTGACCAGAGTCCGATCGGCCGGACGCCGCGCTCGAATCCGGCGACCTATAGCGGCCTGTTCACCCCGATCCGAGAAATCTTTACCCAGCTGCCCGAGGCCAAGATGCGGGGCTACGGTCCCGGCCGGTTCTCGTTCAACGTCAAAGGCGGCCGCTGCGAGGCCTGCCAGGGCGACGGGCTGGTCAAGATCGAGATGCACTTCCTGCCCGATGTGTACGTTCCCTGCGAAGTCTGCAAAGGCCGGCGCTACAACCGGGAAACACTCGAGGTACGCTACAAGGGCAAGAGCATCGCCGATGTGCTCGATCTGACCGTGGCGGACGGACTCGATTTCTTCGCCAACCAGCGACGGATTGCCGAGAAGCTCGAGCTGCTGAACGACGTGGGCCTGGGGTACGTCCACCTCGGCCAGTCAGCCACTACGCTTTCCGGTGGTGAGGCCCAGCGGGTCAAGCTGGCCACCGAGCTGGCCAAGCGCGATACTGGCCGGACGCTCTATATCCTCGATGAACCGACCACCGGCCTGCATTTTGAGGACGTCCGGCTGCTGCTCGAGGTGCTGCACCGCCTGGTCGACAAGGGCAACAGCGTCGTTGTCATCGAGCACAATCTCGATGTCATCAAGACGGCGGACTGGATCATCGACCTCGGTCCCGAGGGCGGGGAGGCCGGCGGGCAGATCGTGGCCGAGGGCACGCCCGAGGAAGTCACCGGGATTGCGGGCAGCCATACCGGCCGGTTCCTGAAGAGTCACCTGGCCCGTCGCTGATCGAAACCCGGGCCCGTCGAGTTACGTCCATGCGCCCACTCTGTTGACCTCGTTGTTTTGACGGTCGGTCAGTGGCGTCAACCCGGGAGCGTCCATGCAGGGACCAGAATTCCTCATCCCGATCAGCTTCTTCTTCTGCCTCGCCGCAGTGATCGTGCTGCGTGGTCCGCTGGGAAGAGCCTTGGCGGACAGGATCGCGGGCCGGTCTGGCGCCGATGACGGAGAGATCCAGAATCTCCGGGTCGATGTCGATGAGCTCCGCACCCGCCTGGCCGAGACCGAGGAGCGGCTCGATTTTGCCGAGCGGCTGCTGAGCACACAGCGGGAACCGGAGGCACTGCCCCGGCGGCCCGTTACCGGCTGAACGATTGGTCATCTCTCCCATCCCAGGGCCCGCCCGGTTGTGGCGGGCCTTTTAGTGACAGGATGCTGCCTTGTCGGGATGCCAATTCGGACCGACCGGGCATTTATCGTGGCCCCGCGTCCACCTTTCCCGGACCGGTGGTCGAGGCGCTGGCCTGGCCCCCGAAGGGCGCCGGTTCCGGATTCCACCTGCCGCTGGAGGAGCTGTTTCGGTCACTGTAGCGTTCCATCGGGCACTCTCCATGCGCTCCGCCAGCTCCTTCCCTTATCTTCATCCGCCCCGCCGGTGTCCCGGCTTGCGTCGAACCCCTGACCTCGGACTCCCAAGTGCCCGCGACCGGAATGCTGCGCTCCGTTCCATCCATCCTTGTGGCTGCCTGCATCGGTGCTGCGCCGGCCCTGGCACAGACCACACCGCTGGACTCCAGCTACCTCTCGGTCACCCGGATCTACGGCTCCGCCGAGTTCCGGCCGGAATCCTTCGGCCCGGCCCGCTGGCTGGCCGGCGGAATGGCGTATACCACACTGGAGCCGTCGGTCGAGACCAAGGGTGGCCAGGACATCGTCCGCTACGAGGCCGAGACCGGGGCTCGCAGCATCCTGGTTCCTGCGGCGAGGCTGGTTCCGTCCGGCGCCTCGGCCCCGCTCGCCATCGAGGACTACAGCTGGTCCGATAATGGCCGGCAGCTGCTGGTGTTCACCAACAGCAAGCCGGTGTGGCGGACCAATACCCGGGGCGACTACTGGGCGCTGAGTCTCGACAGCTGGACCCTCAAGAAGCTGGGTGGAGACGCGGCGCCCTCCACCCTGATGTTCGCCAAGTTTGCGCCCGATGGCCGGCGGGTGGGCTACGTACGGGATTTCAATCTCTACGTCGAGGACCTGGCCAGTGGGGCGCTGACCAAACTGACCCAGGACGGGTCACGGGTCACGATCAACGGTACCTTCGATTGGGTCTACGAGGAAGAACTCGGCCTCCAGGATGGCTGGCGCTGGAGCCCGGATGGAAAAAATATTGCCTTCTGGCAGCTGGTCGCCGACAGTGTCCGCAACTTTGCCCTGATCAACTACACCGACTCCCTCTATCCCGTCGTCACCGAGGTCCAGTATCCCAAGGCCGGCGAATCGAATAGCGCGGCCCGGATCGGGGTCGTGTCCGCCGCCGGCGGGAATGCGCGCTGGCTCGACCTCCCCGGCGATCCGCGCAACTACTACGCGGCCCGGATGGAGTGGGCGGCCAACTCCGAGCAGGTCGTGGTCCAGCAGCTCAACCGGCTGCAGAACGCCGACGTGCTGTTCCTCGGGGAGCGGACCACGGGTGCGGTGCATCCGATTCTCACCGAACGGGACAGCGCCTGGGTCGACGTGGTGCGGGATTTCAAATGGCTCGACGGCGGCAAGAGTTTTCTCTGGACCAGTGAGCGGGATGGCTGGAAACATGTCTACGTCGTTTCACGGGATGGCCAGACCGTTCGACTGATTACTCCCGGCAAGTTTGACGTGGCCGATGTGACCGGCGTCGACGAGAAGAGCGGGTACGTCTA
>JBDTTF010000130.1:0-2363 GCA_039930765.1 Gemmatimonadota bacterium
AGTGCAGATCCATGGGTCAGGCCGCGAAAGTGAGATTGCCGAAGTCGCGCTCGAGAAATTCACGGACTTGCGGCACGGTGGATTTCATGAATTCAGCGGGCGTACCCTGCTGCACGATCTTGCCGCCGGTGAGCAGGGCCAGCCGGTCGGCCACCTTGAATGCCCCGCGAACGTCGTGGGTAACCATCACGCTGGTCACCCCGAGTTCGGCCGACAGGCGCTTGACCAGTTCGTCGATGATATCGCTGTTGACCGGGTCGAGGCCACTGGTTGGCTCGTCGTACAGCAGGTACTTGGGAACCCCGGCAATGGCTCGCGAGATCCCGACCCGCTTGCGCATGCCGCCAGACAGCTGGGCCGGATACTTGAGCGCCACGTCCAGGGCCAGGTTGACCATGGTGAGGCACTTCTCGATCCGCTCCTTGGCGTAGGCCTCGTCGCGGAACTGGTCTTCGTCGGTGATCCCGAGGCGGACATTCTCGAACACCGTCATCGAGTCGAACAGGGCGCCGTTCTGGAACACATACCCAATCGTCGAACGGAGCTCCTTGAGTTCCTTGCGGCGGAGCAGCGCCACGTCCTTGCCGTCCACCCGCACGATTCCGGAATCCTGATGGATCAGCCCGACGATATGCTTGAGCAGGACGCTCTTGCCGGTTCCCGAGGGGCCGAGCAGTGCCAGGGTCTCGCCGTCCTTGACGGTGAAGTTGACCCCGTCCAGCACGATCTGCTGGCCAAACCGCTTGTGGACGTCCTTGAGTTCGATCATTTGAGCAGCAGCTTGGCGAGCAGGGTGTCGAGCAGCAGGACCATGACGCAGCTGGCCACCACGGCGTTGGTGGTGCTCTTGCCCACGCCCTCCGCGCCCTGCTCGGTGCTGAAGCCGCAATAGCAGGAAATGACGGTGATGCAGATCCCGAAGGCAAATCCCTTGATCACCGAGTAGTAGGCATCGAACGGGTGCCAGAACACCCGGGCCCCGTATTGAAAGGCATCGTTGCTCACCGGCAGGACCTGCTTGACCGCCAGCCAGCCGCAGAACACCCCGACGACGTCCGCCACCACCACCAGCATCGGCACCATGATGATCCCGGCGATGACCCGGGGAATGACCAGATGACTGGCCGGCGAGCGCCCCAGTGTTTCCAGCGCATCGATCTGCTCGGTGACCCGCATGGTGCCGAGTTCGGCGGCGTAGCGGGCCCCGATCCGGCCGGCCAGGATCAGACCGGAGAGCACCGGTCCGAGCTCGAGAACCACCGACTCGACAATCAGCGAGCCGGCCACGTAATAGGGGATGTTGCCGGTGAACTGGTAGCCGGTCTGCAGGGCGGTGACCGCTCCGGCAAAGGCCGAAACCAGGAGAATGATCGGGAGCGAACCGGTCCCGATGGTGGCGGTCTCTTCGAACGCCCGCGGCAGCCAGATTCGCCACTCCGCCAGGGCCCGGACGATCTCGGCCAGCAGACGGCTCAGTCGGCCGACATGGGCCAGCGCCGTAAGGACCCGGCGACCGACGGCATGTACGGGGGCAAGAATCTCTTCGGCCAATGCACGCCTTGGTTAAAGCCTTGAGCCCTGAGCCACAAGCAGACTGCTTAAGGCTTGTGGCCTGTGGCTTATGGCTGCCTCTGGGGTGCTCTATCTTCACCACCCATGGCACCGAAGTCCACCCCTGATATTCCCCGCTTCCGTCGCCAGCTGATCGCCTGGTTCCGCCGGCATGGCCGGGATCTGCCGTGGCGCCGGACCCGGGATCCCTATCACGTGCTGGTCTCTGAATTCATGCTGCAGCAGACCCAGGTTTCCCGGGTCGAATCGTTCTATACCCAATTCATCAGCGAGTATCCGACCATCCAGCATCTGGCCCGGGCCAGGCCGGCGGCGGTGCGGGAAAGCTGGCAGGGGCTGGGTTACTACCGGCGGGCCGCCAATCTGCACCAGCTGGCCAGGACCGTGGTGAGCGATCACGATGGCAGCATCCCGGCTCATCCCGAAGAGCTAGTCCTGCTGCCGGGAGTCGGTCGCTACACCGCCGGCGCGGTGGCCAGCTTTGCGTTCGAGCGGCCGGTGCCGACGGTCGACACCAACATCGCCCGCGTCATCCGCCGAGCCTTTCATCCCCGACGTCCGAAAAATCCCAACGACAAGGTCATCTGGGCCACCGCCGCCAGCCTGGTTCCCCGCCGCGGCGCCACCGCCTGGGCGTTCAACCAGGGCATCATGGAGCTGGGGGCGGTGATTTGTACCGCGCGGATTGCGAAATGTGAGGCCTGCCCAGTGGCCGCGGTGTGCAAGACGGGACGGAAGGCGATAGGCGATAGGCGATAGGCGATAGGCGATAGGCGATAGGCGATAGGCGA
>JBDTTF010000131.1:0-3348 GCA_039930765.1 Gemmatimonadota bacterium
CCGTGCTCGAGTATTTCATCTCGACCCACGGCGCTCGCAAGGGTCTGGCCGACACGGCGCTCAAGACCGCCGATGCCGGCTACCTGACCCGCCGGCTGGTGGACGTGGCGCAGGATGTCACGATCACCGAGGAGGATTGCGGCACGATCCAGGGGCTGGACACCTCGGCCCTGAAGGAAGGGGAGGACATCATCGAACCGCTGCGCGAGCGGATCATCGGCAGCGTGGCTGCCGAAGATGTCATCGACCCCAACGAACTCGACGAGCACGGCGATGCCAAGCTGCTCATCTCCGCCGGTCACCTGATCGACGAGGAGATCGCCACCCAGATCGAGGACGCCGGGATCGAGAAGGTCAAGATCCGCTCGGTGCTGACCTGCGAGTCGCGTCGCGGAACCTGCCGGATGTGCTACGGCCGCAACCTGGCCACCATGGACATGGTGGACATGGGCGAGGCCATCGGCATCCTGGCCGCCCAGTCGATCGGCGAGCCGGGTACCCAGCTGACGCTGCGGACTTTCCATATCGGTGGCGCGTCGTCACGCATCGCCGAAGAAGCCGAGCGCCGGGCCCGGACCAGCGGTGTGGTTCGCTACACCAAGGGCCTGGAATGGACCGACCTGGCGGTGAAATACGAGGATGAGACTACGGCCACCATTCGCCTGGTCCTTACCCGCGAGGACGAGTCGGCCGAAGAGGAAACCAAGGAAGGCATCGAGATCCTCGACGAGCACGGCAAGGTGGTCAATCGCTATCCGGTGCCGGAAGGCGCGCTCCTGCAGGTCAAGGAGGGCGATCACGTCCAGGGCAAGATGTCGATTCTCTATACCTGGGATCCGTACAACGATCCCAGCATCCTGAAGCTCGACGGTGAGCTGCGCTGGAAGGACCTGGTGCCGGGCGCCACGCTCCGTGAGGAGCTGGACGAATCGACCGGTCTGCGCTCGCTGGTGGTGGCGGCCGACCCGGATCGGGAACTGCATCCGTCCGTGCTGGTCTACGCGCCCAATCGCCGGGACCCGCAGGAGTACATCCTGGCCGAAGGGGCCCGGATCGTCTTCGGCAGCCCGACCGACCAGATCACCCGGGCCCGCCAGGTGCCCGACGAGGCCAATCCCTGGTCCTCCAAGTTCAAGGCCGAGGAGTACCCGATCAACGTGGCCTGGCCGGGCAAGAGCAAGAAGGAAAGCAAGGACAAGACGGTCTACCTCTCGCCGCCGGTCACGGTGGTGAAGGGCGTGACGGTTACCCGGATCCCGCGGCAGGCCTACAAGACCCGTGACATCACGGGCGGTCTGCCCCGTATCGCCGAGCTGTTCGAAGCCCGGCGGCCGAAGGATCCGGCCACGATTGCCGAGATCGACGGGACGGTCAAGTTCGGCGAGATCAAGCGCGGCAAGCGCGAGATCTACGTCTACCCGATCGGCGAGCCGACTGAGACCGCTGAAGCCCAGCTGTATGAAGTGCCCGCGGGCAAGCATCTCCGGGTCCACGAGGGTGACCGGGTCCGCGCCGGTGACCGTCTGACCGAAGGACCGGTCAATCCGCACGACATCCTGCGGATCAAGGGCCCCCGCGCGGTGCAGGAGTACCTGCTCAACGAAGTGCAGGAGGTCTACCGGTTGCAGGGCGTGCGGATCAGCGACAAGCACATCGGCGTGATCGTGCGCCAGATGCTGCAGAAGGTCCGCGTCAGTGAGCCCGGCGATACCGATTTCCTCGAGGGCGAGACGGTGGACAAGCTGTCCTTCCGCGAGGAGAACGAGCGGGTGGTCAAGCGGAAGAATGCCCCGGCCCAGTCTGAGCCCGTCCTGCTCGGCATCACCAAGGCCAGCCTGACGACCCAGTCGTTCATCTCGGCGGCTTCCTTCCAGGAAACCACCCGGGTGCTCACCGATGCCGCGATCCGTGGTGCCAAGGACAACCTCCTCGGCCTCAAGGAGAACATCATCATCGGACACCTCATCCCGGCCGGATCGGGTATTTACCGGTATGCCGAGATTGAAGTCACGCCGCCTCCTGGTTACGAGGCGCCGCCGCCGGCGCCGCCGGAAGCGGTCGGAGCTCCAACCCCGGTGGCCGTTCCGGCACCGGCGCTGGTCGGGGCCGAGGACGACGAACTGTAGGATCTGGCTTGGAAAACAGGGAAGCGCGCGGGATGATCTCCCGGGCGCTTCTTTTTTCTATCTATCGGCCTGTTCGCTTGTCTGTCTGCCGCAGACAATGGGACCGAACAAACGCCGATCGGCCTTTCCATCTCGTCGCGTGGCAGCCCGGTTGGTTGACCTTTGCTGTGACGCACTTTATCTTTGCAAGTCTGCCCCGGAATTTCCGGGGCTGGTTCATTCTGGGCTCATTCGTCAGGGATATGCCGACTATCAATCAGCTTGTCCGGCACGGCCGGAAGTCCGTCGAGCGGAAGAACAAGGCGCCGGCGCTGAAGCAGAACCCGCTCAAGCGTGGCGTCTGCACCCGCGTCTACACCACCACTCCCAAGAAGCCCAACTCGGCCCTCCGCAAGGTGGCCCGCGTCCGACTGACCAACGGCTTCGAGGTCACGGCCTACATCCCCGGCGAAGGTCACAATCTCCAGGAACACTCGATCGTCCTGATCCGGGGCGGCCGCGTGAAGGACCTGCCGGGTGTCCGCTATCACATCGTCCGGGGCACGCTGGACAGCGCCGGCGTCAACGATCGCCGCCGGTCGCGGTCCAAGTACGGCGCCAAGCGGCCCAAGGCCGCCGGTGCAGCCGGGGCCGCGCCGGCCAAGGGAGGTAAGAAGTGAGCCGCCGCAAGTCAGCCGTCAAGCGGCCGGTGCCGCCCGATCCGCGCTACGACAGCCAGACCGTTTCCAAGTTCGTGAACAGCCTGATGTACCAGGGCAAGAAGAGCCTGGCGGAAGGCATCTTCTACAAGGCCATGGACCTGATCGAAGAGCGCACCGGCCAGCCCGGCGTGACCGTCTTCAAGGCCGCCGTCAACAACGTCAAGCCCGCCCTTGAAGTGAAGAGTCGCCGCGTCGGTGGTGCCTCGCTCCAGGTGCCGGTCGAAGTCCGCCCCGAGCGCCGCACCGCGCTCGCCATGCGCTGGCTGATCGAGTTCGCCCGGTCCCGCTCCGAGAAGACCATGCAGGAGCGCCTGGCGGCCGAGTTCATCCTGGCCTCCAAGGGCGAGGGTAACGCCATCAAGAAGAAGGAAGACACCCATCGGATGGCCGAGGCCAACCGGGCGTTCGCGCACTATCGCTGGTAGGGCGCCAGGCGGGGCAGGGGAAAGGAAAGGGCGACCGAGAGGTCGCCCTTTTTGTCTGCCATCGCGAACAGCGAACAGCGAACAGCGAACAGCGAA
>JBDTTF010000132.1:0-3086 GCA_039930765.1 Gemmatimonadota bacterium
GACCCTCGACCCTCGACCCTCGACTCTCGACCGCTGACCCTCGACCCTCGACCCTCGACCGCCGCCGCTGGCAGCGGTTGACATCCCCCCGTCTCCCCCGCCAGACTCCCCATGGTAGTTCCCCCTCACCGGTCCCACCCATGAAGTATCCCGCGGTCCAGCACTTCATCGGCGGCACCTTTGTCGACGGGGCACCACCCTACGGGGATGTGCACGACCCGTCGACCGGGCAGTTGATTGCCCGGGTCCCGATGGGCGGTGCCAGCGAAGTCGATGCCGCGGTGCAGGGCGCCAGGCGGGTCTTTGCCACCTGGAGCCGGACCCCGATCAAGGAGCGGGTGCAGGTCTTCTATCGCTACCGGACGCTGCTCGAGAAGCATATGAAGGAACTCTCCGAGCTGATCGTAGAAGAGCACGGCAAGATCTGCTCCGAGGCCGAGGCCGAGGTGTCCAAGGCCATGGAGCTGGTGGAGTTTGCCTGCTCGCTACCGCAGCTCGCCGGTGGTGAAGTGCTGGAGGTCAGCCGCGGAGTCGAGTGCCGGATCGAGCGGGTGCCGCTGGGTGTGGTCGCGGCCATCGTGCCGTTCAACTTCCCGTCCATGGTGCCGCACTGGTCGATCCCCAACGCGCTGGTGCTGGGCAACTGCCTGGTGCTCAAGCCGTCGGAACGGGTACCGCTCAGCGCCCGCCGGATTGCCGAGCTGCTGCGCGAAGCGGGGCTGCCGGCCGGGGTGCTGAGCCTGGTGCAGGGTGGCCGCGAGGTGGTTGAGGCGTTGTGCGATCACCCTGATATCGTGGCCGTCAGCTTCGTGGGATCGACGGCGGTGGCCAAGGCGGTCTATCGCCGAGGCAGTGCGGCGCTCAAGCGGGTGCTGGCGCTGGGCGGGGCCAAGAACCACCTGATTGTATTGCCCGACGCCGATCCGGAGATGACCAGCAGCAATGTCCTCGCATCCGCCACGGGGTGCGCCGGCCAGCGCTGCATGGCAGCATCGGTGATGGTGGCGGTCTCGAAGACCGATCATATCATCGATCGACTGGCCGCCATGGCCAGCAAGATCACCGCCGGCAAGGAACTCGGTCCGGTGATCAGCCAGACCGCCCGGGACCGGATCATTGCCTTCATCGATGAAGCCGAACGTGACGGGGCCACGGTGGTGGTCGATGGTCGGCAGGCCACGGTAGCCGGGAAGGAAGGGGGATTCTGGCTGGGCCCGACCGTCGTGGTGGACGTTACGCCGCAGATGCGGATTGCGAAGGAGGAGGTGTTCGGCCCCGTCCTGGTCGTGCTCAGGGCCGAGACACTGGACGAGGCGCTGGCGATCGAGAATGCGTCACCCTATGGCAACGCTGCTTCCATATACACGGAGAACGGCGGACTGGCCCGCTACGCCGCCGAACGGGCCAGCGCGGGAATGGTCGGAATCAATGTCGGGGTGCCGGTGCCGCGGGAGCCGTTCTCGTTCGGGGGCTGGAACGAGTCGAAGTTCGGGGTCGGGGACCTGACCGGGAAGAGCTCGATCGAATTCTGGACCCAGCTCAAGAAGACCACCACCAAGTGGAATCGGGACGCGGGAACCAACTGGATGTCATGACCGCAAAAGCGTGAGAGGTGAGCGGTAAGCGGTGAGCGGGGCACGCATCTGAAGACATCTCACAACTGCCTTCGTACGACCGCGGAACGCGGAACCCGGAACCTTTTTCGAGATGAAACGATGACAGTCACGAGCGCGGCGCCGACGCTGCCGCCGACACCCTACACGCCACCAGCGTACACCGGTCCTTCCCGCGCCGAGGTGCTGGCGATGCGCCAGCGATACACTCACCCGGCGCTGTTTCATTTGTACAAAGAACCGATCATGATCGTCGACGGGCATATGCAGTACCTGTTCGACGAGACCGGCAAGCGCTATCTCGACCTGTTTGCGGGAATCGTGACGGTGTCGGTGGGGCACTCGCATCCGCGGGTGATCAGGCGGGTCCAGGAGCAGGTGGCCCGGCTGATGCACACCACCACGATCTACCTGCATCCCAACATCGGGCTGTTCGCCAAGGCATTGGCGGAGCGGATGCCGCCAGGGCTGGACGTGACCTATTTCGTCAACAGCGGCAGCGAGGCCAACGACCTCGCGATCACGATGGCCCGTCTCTACACCGGGCATCATGACGTGATCGCGGTGCGCAACTCGTATCATGGCGGCTCCCCGTCGACAATGGGGCTGACCTCCCACCACACCTGGAAGTTTCCCACCCAGCAGGCGGCCGGGATCCATCACGCCATCAACCCCGATCCGTACCGCAGCCCATTCAGTGGTACCCCGGAGCAGATCGCCAGCCAGAGCGCCAACGACATCCGGGACATGGTGCGCTACACCACGCCGGGCAAGATCGCGGCCTTCATCTGCGAGCCGATTGCGGGGGTCGGCGGAGTCACGATGGGAGCCCCGAACTATCTCCGCGAGGCCTACTCCGCAGCCCGTGACAATGGCGGGCTCTGCATCGCCGACGAGGTGCAGACCGGATTCGGCCGCACCGGCGAGCACTACTGGGGATTCCAGAACTGGGGGGTCATCCCTGATATCGTCACGATGGCCAAGGGTATCGGCAACGGCGCGCCGCTCGCCGCCGTGACCACCCGGCGCGAGATCGCCGAGGCGCTGACTGGCCGGATCCATTTCAACACCTACGGCGGCAACCCGGTCTCGATGGCCGCCGGACTCGGCGTCCTCGAGGCGATCGACGCCGACCAGACCCAGCAGAATTCGAAGATCGTGGGTGGCAGGTTCAAGGCGGGGCTGCGCGCGCTGCAGTCGAAGCATGACCTCATCGGGGACGTCCGTGGCATGGGCCTGATGCTCGGCGTCGAGCTGGTCAAGGACCGGAAGAGCCGGGTGCCTGCCAAGGAAGAGACGCTGGCGTTCCTCGAGAAGGTCCGCGAACAGGGGATCCTGATCGGCAAAGGCGGCCTCGACGGCAACGTCCTCCGCATCAAGCCCCCGATGTGCATTTCGGCGGAGGATGTGGAGTTTACGTTGTATGCGTTTGATCGGGCGTTAAGCGGGCTGTAGGCAGGCGGGCAGGCGGGC
>JBDTTF010000133.1:0-4071 GCA_039930765.1 Gemmatimonadota bacterium
TAGAAGACCTACAAATGCGGGCCTCGAGAGCAGTTCTCGGGGCCCGTTTTTTTCGTCTCGGCCCGCTGAGACGCTCGGGATGATGGGTGCACTAGTGGAGTCACCAACGGCTAATGGCCAACGGCCAACGGCCTCTCGTAGATCGCCCCGTCGGCAAACCGCGCCACAACCCTGAGCGGCACGGCGGCAATCAGCGAATCGAGCGGCACTCCCGGCTGCCACGAGGTATCCGCCAGGAAGACGATGGCGCCGTGGCCGGCCTCGAGTGCCCGCGCGAACGCGGCGACGCTATCCGCCGCCACGGACTGCGGCAGGTCTCTCGACACCCGTCCGGCGTGGAACCAGACCGGCACCGGGTGGTTGGTGAACAGGGTGCGCCCACTGGCCTGGCGAGCCCAGGCAAGAGTCGGTGAGTCGCGCCAAACCAAGCCGTTGTAGTCCCAGCCGTTGGTGTGGGCATCCTCCATCCGCTCCCGGTCCCAACCCTGGGCCCCGAACAGCCAGAGCAGCAGCACGATCAGGACGCCGGCCCGCGCCGCTCGGCCCCAGGTGGGCCAGAACCCGGCCAGGGTCACGGCAAACAGCAGTTCCATCACCACGATCAGCGGCGACAGCAGCCGGCCATCGAACGGGATCTCGTGCCCGACGAAGATCCGCGAAAAGAGCAGCACCCCGAGGTGGCAGACGATGATGGCGGCAGCGGCGAGCCAGAGCGCCGGCAGGCTGTCGGTCCGCCACCGCGGCCACTCGATCTGCCGCACCGCGCGGTACAACAACAGGGTGCCGAGCATCGCCGACAGCAGGGCCAGCGCCGTGACCCAGGTGGCATCTTCGGGTCCCGGACCAAGCCAGAGCACGACGGCCTCACGCAGCTCGCCGAGCGCGCCACCCAGATGCCAGTCGGCGATCAACTCCGAGGCCGGCGGACGGCCGGCGCCTCCACGGGCATCGAGAATCCAGAGGGCGCCGAGTATGGCTGCGGGGAGTGCAGCCATGGCGGCGCGCTTGAATCGATGCGGCCAATCCCGACCCTGGAGCAGGGCCCAGACCACCGCCGCCGCGACCAGGGACCCGCCCAGGTACCGCACCGACAACCCCAGTGCCGCCACCGTCCCATGCACCAGCGCCGACTCTCCTCGGCGCAGCAGCAGCATCAGGAGGAGTGCCACCAGCATCAGGTAGAGCGGTTCGCTCAGGATGCTGAGATGATCCTCGACCAGGGCCGGCGTCATCACCAGCAGCAGTGCAGCGAGCAGAGCCGCCCACGGTCCGGCCAGTTGCATGGCAAGAGTCGCCACGACCGTGACAGTCACAGCCGCGGCCACAGCCTGGATAACCCGCCCGCTCTGCAGCGCATCGGCGCCGAACCGGATCGGAATCGAAAGCAGCAGTGAGTAGCCGGGTGGAAAGGCCTTGAGATGCGAGGTCGAGTCAGTGCTGTTCCACGGCGCAAACGGAATCCGCAGTCCCTGTCCGTGGGCCAGCGACACCGCGGCGCCGACATAGGACATCGAGTCGGGGTCGATGCCCGGCCCCGGTGCGCGAGTCAGCCAGAGAGTCAGGAGTGCGGCAATAAGGCCGAGGATCGCCGGCAGAGCGGAGAATGGAGAAAGGAGAGGGGACGCCCCCGGAAAGGCCGGCCTCCATGCGTCAGGCGGAGAATCGTGTGATGCCACATCGGAGAATGGAGAGCGGAGAGGCGAATGACCATGAGACGCGCGTCCCCTCTCCCCTCTCCCCTCTTCGTTGCCGTTAGAGCGGGTATCCAAGCGTCCCTCCCAGCACCGTCACCAGAATGAGGACGACCGGCGCCAGCACCAGGAAAATCGTGAAAGTCACCCCGATCACGTCGCGGGCCTTGAGGCCGAGGATGCCGAGGACGGGCAGCATCCAGAACGGCTGAATCAGGTTGGCCAGTGCTTCACCGAGGTCATAGGAAACGACGGTCCAGCCCAGGTGGACCTTGAGATTATGGGCCGCCTGCAGCACGTACGGCGCTTCGATCACCCACTTGGAACCGCCCGACGGGACAAACACACCCAGCACCGCGCTGTAGGCGGCCACCAAGGCAGGAAACGTCGTATGGGTGGCGGCACCGGTAAACAGCGACGCCAGGCGGGCATTGAGTCCGGTGTCGGTGATGATCGCCGCAATGCCGGCGTAGAAGGGGAACTGCAGGATGACACTGGAAACGTGCGGGGTGGCCGACTTGAACGCCTGGATGAAGCGGGCGGGTGTCCCGTGCAGCAGCATGCCGACCGTCAAGAACGCCAGATTCAGCGTGTTCAGGGTAACCGCCGCGGCCACGCTCGGCGCCGATGCAGCGAGCGACACGAGATAGGCGGCCGCGAGGACGACGACAAGCCACGTAAGCCAGGGTCGTGTTTCGAGCCATTCCCCAGGCATGTGACGCACCGTAGGGCCTTCGTTTACGACGGCCCCGTGTACGACGGCCCCGTGTACGACGGCCCCGTTTACGACGGCCCCGTTTACGACGGCCTCAGGAGCGCGTGCCGAGGTCGGGCCTTCGTCCACGAAGGCCTCGGCCGAGGCCGCGCCGCGATCCGGATCCACACCCAGATCCGCCGCCGTTTTCACCGAGGCGCCGGTCGGCACCAGCAGCCAGACCGCGATGGCCACCACCACGATCTCGACCAGCACCGAGATCAGCGATTGCGTCAGAAAGATGGTGGCGGTGAGCGGGATCATTCCGCCGGGAATCGGGGTGGAGCCTGGCCCGCCCCCGCTCTCGACGATGTGGCGGATGGCCGGCTGCAATGCGCCGGTGGTCGCCATCTGGAGTGCGGCGCTGCCGGACAATCCCTGGGCCCAGATGCTGCCGGCGCCGAGCATCACGGTGGCCGCGAGGGTGCGATAGTCGATCGAGGGTCTGCGGCGGGCGATTGCCCGGGCCAGCACCGCGCCGAACACCAGCCCGAATCCCCAGTTGAGCCACGCCGCCGCCATGCCCAGCACCGCCACGAACACGATGGCCCCGCGGTCGGTGCGGGGCCGAGCGGCCAGCCAGTCGATGGCCCGGGCCATCGGCCGAGCGGTGGCGACCACCGTGCCGGTGATCACCACCAGCGCCATCTGCATCGTGAACGGGATCAGGCCCCAGAAACCGTCGCCCCAGGCCTTGACGATCTCGCCGGTGGAGGCGTGCCCGAGGGTGAGGCCGCCGATGATCGCGAGCACCGTGGCCAGCAGCGCGAAGACAAAGGCGTCGGGCAGCCATCGTTCGGTGAACCCGGTGAGCCGGAGCGCCAGGCGGGAGAGGGGAGGCATGCGGGAAACCTAACGGGAGGTGAGAGGTGACAGGTGAGAGGTGAGAGGGCTTGCCAAGTGAAGCGGGAGGCCGCCCTCGGATTTGTCATTGCGAGGAGGCGCTTCAGCGCTGACGAAGCAATCTCGACCCGAAGCCGGTCTGGGTGTGGGAAGCCTGCATACCTCTTCCCGAGCGCAGCGAGAGCGCACTTTTTATTCCGCCATGTCATTGCGAGGGCACGCAGCGGCCGAAGCAACCTGGCTCGCCTCGTTGAGGGCTCCGAACCATGCCGCAGAAGGTTGGGTTATCAGCGCCGAGGAGTCCTTGCGAGGGCGCGCAGCGACCGAAGCAACATTCTCACATCGATTCGGTGCTTCGCGGCGGCGCCCTCAATACTGCGAGCAAGGTTGCTTCGTCGCCCGCTGCGCGGCCTCCTCGCAATGACGTGGCGTGGATATCGGTTGCCCTCGCTGCGCTCGGGGCGGGCTTACAGCATGAGCGGTGACAGGTAAGCGGTAAGAGGTGAGAGGGCTTGCCAAGTGAAGCGGGAGGCCGCCCTCGGATTTTGTCATTGCGAGGAGGGTGCGAAGCACCCGACGTGGCAATCTTGCCGGTCAAATTGAGGATTCTGCACGGAAGTACCGAGCAAATTGGAGAAGGTTGCTTCGTCGCCCGCTGCGCGGCCGCCTCGCAATGACAATGCGTGGATTTCGATTGCCCTCGCTGCGCTCGGGGCGGGCTTACAGCGTGAGCGGTGACAGGTAAGCGGTAAGAGGTGAGAGGGCTTGCCAAGTGAAGCGGGA
>JBDTTF010000134.1:0-5594 GCA_039930765.1 Gemmatimonadota bacterium
AGCCGAATTACGCGTGCCGCCAGAGTCTATTTTGAAGTGAGGAGACAAGAGAGGGGCAGGCGGGCAGGCGGGCAGGCGGGCAGGCGGACAGGCGGACAGGCGGACAGGCGGACAGGCGGACAGGCGGACCTCGACCCTCGACCCTCGACCCTCGACCCTCGACCCTCGACCCTCGACCCTCGACTAAGGCTCCAGCTTTCCCTGCCTCGCGGCGTGTATGAAGTCCACATAGGCCGGGGTTCCACCCGCCTCACGAATCGCGGATGCGACCTGGCCCCGATGATAGCTGGCGTGCAGCAGCACATGAGTGAGAATGTCCGACACCGAATTGCGGTATTCCTCGCCCTTGCTGTTCCGATAGAGGACGGGACGCTGAAGATCCTCATCCCAGAGCCCGTCCAGGAACGGCCCCCACTCCGCCGCCTCCCGCTTCAGCTCCATGGCGCATTCCGCCAGGGTCAACTCCGGCCATACGGTCAGCCTGCTCTTGCTGCCGGTCAGGCGAGCGCGCCATTCGGCTCCGGCACCGGCCAGGTGAGCCAGCCATCTGACCGCGGCGGCCGGCGGCGGGCTCAGTTTTTCAGTGGCCGCGGCCGCCTCACGATTGGCCCACCCTTCGTACACAAACAGCCGCACGAACTCGGCCGAGCGCACATGACTCACTGGGCATCGCTGCCGGTGGCGCAGAGATTTCCGGCATCCTGGCGCAGGGTCGGATAGCGGATGCCGAGCTGGGCGAGGTAGCTCGGGTACTTCGACGGATCGTAGTAGAACTTCCGCATCTGGTCGCGGAACTTTGCCATGGTGGCCTGATTGAACTCGGTGGCCGGCTGATCTTCCGGGCGGATCAGCGTCTGATACTTGACGTCATGGGTCTGGACATCGTGAAACCACGTCATGGCACTGTCGACCAGGGCCGGGCGGAGCAGCAGGTCGAGCACGGTCATGGCCATGACCTTGGCACCGGCTGTGGTGCCCTTGTGCGCGATCGGTGTCGCCATGGCAATGGCGTCGGCCCAGTGGTGACCGGGCAGGTTCGGAATATTGGCCGGGTAGTAGAGGATGGCTGTCGGCACGTTCCAGGCGACATCGCCGATATCGTCGGACGGCCCACCCTGGTTATCGACCGCCGGTCCCTGCAGTGAATCGAGCCGGACCGCGAGACCGGTCGTATCCGCCTGGACCTCGTGCTGGACCGCGCGGGCCAGCCGCTGATCGGCCTCGGACCACTGGGGCAATCCGACCTTGTCGATGTTGACCTGAACCGCTTCAGCCAGTGGCCGGTCGAAGTAGCGCGGCCACGCCGAGCCGACGATGCGGGAGGGCAGCAGGGTGGTGCCGGTCATCAGTGCTGCCGCGGTTGCGATGGTATCACCGACGGCCCAGAGCGACTTGATGTGGGCGTAGTCGAGTTCGCGGAAGTAATACCAGGTGGTCGCGAAGGACGGGACAACGTTGGGCTGGTCGCCGCCATCCCGGATGACCGAGTGCGAGCGCTGGGAGAGCCGGAGATGCTCGCGGCGAAAGTTCCAGCCGATGTCCATCAGCTCCGCAGCATCGAGCGCGCTGCGCCCGGCCCACGGTGCGCCCGCTGCATGGGCCGCTCGGCCGCGGAACGAGTAGAGCACCGAGACCAGCCCGGTGCCGTAGGCCTCGCCCCACGAGGTGCCGAAGTTGTCGCCCACGTGACTGAAGATGACGGCGTCCGCGTCCCGAAAGACGCCCGCCCGCACCAGGAACGGCTTGCCGGCCAGCAGCTCCTCCGCCACGCCGGGCCAGAGCTTGATGGTACCGGAGAGGTGCTCGCGCTCCATCAGCTTCTTGACGGCGAGTGCCGCGGTGATGTTGACCACCTGGCCGCTGTTGTGACCTTCTCCGTGGCCCGGCGCCCCCGCCACCAGCGGTGAATGGCAGGCCACGCCCGGCCGCTGCGACGCGCGGGGAATGCCGTCGATATCAGAACCGAGCATGATGACCGGCTTGCCGGAGCCCCAGCTGGCCACCCAGGCCGTCGGCATCCCGGCGACACCTTCTTCCACCGTGAAGCCGTTCTTCCGGAGCACCGCCACCAGGGTCTTCGAGGTTTCGGTTTCCTGGAAGCCAAGTTCGCCGTAACTGAACAGCTGGTCGACAAGCTGCTGAGAGAATACCGCGCGGTGTTCGATATCGGTGGTGACTTCCTGCTTGAGGGCGGTGAGGCGATCGGGCCGCTGGGCCGCCAGTGGCGTGACGAACATCGCGGCGGCGAGCAGGTACCTGGCAATACACATCATATCGTCGTAGCCCCGAATGGAATGAGTTCTGCGATACGGTCCCGAACTGACAAACACGGAGGCACTGTGGACTTCCTGTACCGCCGGGATCCTCTGTGTCTCTGTGTTTCCACCTCCCGGCCCCTAGTGATTTTCCTGAGCCCTGGGATGGGTGAAGCCGACCTCATGTGGCGCGGTAAAGTCGTCCTCCTCCGCCGGCCGGAAGAAGAGGTCGATGGCCAGGTACAACGTCTTGGTCCAGGGATAGATCAGGAACGGCACGGTGACCATCAATGCCACCGAGCCGTACTCCAGCGCATCCCACGGCGGGGTCGGCCAGGTGAGAAAGGCCGCGAGGAGAAAGGCGGTGACCCAGACCGTCTCGGTCAGGAAGATGTTGAGGGTATACGAGCCCAGCCAGTAACCACGGGCCTCGCGGTCGAAGTGCAGGGCGCAGACCGGGCAGGCCGGCACCATGTGGAGCCAGCTGGTGAAGATCGGCCCGCTGCCACAACCGGGACAGCGCAGCCGAAGGGCGCGGGAGAGCAGAGGGAGGGAGGTCATAAGCCCTAAGCCATAAGCCTTAAGCTCTCAGCTTGGCCGTTGGCTATTAGCCGTTGGCCGTTAGCGAGCAGTCGAGAGCGCTATGCAATCCCTGCTCCGATTATGGAACCCCGGAACCCGGAACCTCAACCTGACCTGGTCTTTTCCTGTCGCCCTTGGAGCACCATCACCGCGGCTTCACCGGCGGGGCCGCCCTGTCGGGCGATTCGGTCGAGGGTGGCCTCATCGTGACGCTTGAGTTCAGTGACCAGCAGCAGGATCGCATCGCCCCGGCTCTGCTGCTCCCGCGCTCGGCGGAATTGTCGGGCCCGGAGCAAGCCAAGCCAGCCGCCGGCGGCAATACAGAGGAAGAAGATGGCCAGTGCCGTGAGACCGCCGCTCTTCGATCCCGAGCGGGCGCTCTGCAGCGCGACCCACAGATTGAGCAGGCCGAGGGCAAACAGCAGCCACATGCCGGCCCGATAGACCGGCAGTCGGGAGGCGGCCACTACTCCTCTTCGCCGCCGACATCGTAGATCTCGTCGACCAGGTCGGACAGCCGGCCGAGTTCGCTGCGAAGCCTCGGCAGGATGGCATCACCGCCGCGGGCCCAGAACACGATATCCCAGGGTTCATCGGCGTAGATGTCGGGCACCATGGCCTCTTCGGCCGTGGCAAACAGGAAGTCCTCGAACGAGGAGTCGGCCAGCACGAGGACCTCGATGTCCTCGCCCGGGTGCTTGCGGAACTCGCCGTCGGCCACGGCCGCTTCGAACAGCACCGCGGCCGCTTCGGCCCCGCTGCCGCCGAGGACCAGGCCCAGGGCCCCGTGCTCGATCAGGTCGATCACGAAGTCATCGGTGAATTCCTGAGCGGCCGGCTGGTCGGCATCGATCCAGAACGCCGCGACTGACAGCCGCTCGCTGTGCGCGGCATCGGCGGCGGGCAGGCTGAAGGTCAGCACGCTGGAGAGGAAGACGCGCTTGCCTTCATGGTCGGGGAAACGGGTCAACGGCATGAAAGAATGCTAGCGGTGAGAGTGCAGCATGGCCGGATTGCAGGATTGATGGATTGGCGGGCGCATTGGATCTTCGACTCCCACCCCCCAAATCGGTCAATTCATCAATCCATCAATCAACCAAGGGTAGTGCATGCAGAGCGCGGGGAGATCAGATCGGAAGCTCTTCCCGGACCAGCACCAGAATCGCGGCCTGCGATACCACCAGGTACTTCCGTTCCTCGAAAGTGATTTCGACGGCGGCCTTGCGGAAGAAGATGGCATGGTCGCCGACCCGGGACTGCATCGGGCGGTTGCGGCTCTTGATCTCGCCGGTGCGCCAGGGCTCCTCGTCGAGGCTGCTGACATCGGGCGCCCAGTCGCCGGGGCCGACGGCGATCACCAGGCCGGCCTGGACCTGCTGGGAGTCGATGGCTGATGCCGGCAGGTAGAGGCCGACCCGGGTGCGCTCATCGCCATCTTCCGGGGTGATGAGGACCCGGTCGCCCACCAGAAGCAGCTGTTTCTTGGGAAATTCCATCAGCGGCTCACCGCTCCTGCGCCATGGTTTCCAGCTCCAGGACCTTGACCTTGCGGACACTGGTGGGGAGCTGGATGTCGATCTCCTCGCCGACCTTGCGGTTGGCCAGGGCCAGGCCCAGCGGCGAGCCCAGGGAAATGTGACCAAGATCGATATCCATCATCTCGGCGACGACGAGGACGTAGGTTTCCTTTTCCTTGGTCTTCATGTCGACCACGGTCACGGTGGACCCCAGGCCGACCCGGTCGGTGGGGGTCTCGTGATGGGCCAGCTGGCTCAACTGACTGACCCGGGCGTGGAGCTGACCGAGGCGAGCCTGGACGAACTGCTGCCGCTCCAGCGCGGACTTGTACTCGGAGTTCTCGCGGAGGTCGCCTAGTTCGACGGCGGTGGCAATGGCCTGAGGCAGCGTCACATTGAGCTCGTGGCTCAACTGTTCGATCTCAGTGGCCAACTTCTTGTGCATTTCACGGAGCATGGCGGCACATCGCGTTGCAGGAAAAAAGAAGCTCCCGGGCCAGGCATTGCCTTGTCCGGGGCGGTCGACCAACGGTCCTAAGATACGCTGAGGCTTGCAGCGGTCGATAGGGGGCAGCGTAAGTTCATGGGGGTGAACTGGTTAGCCGCATCATTCCGAGGGCGGATCAGCCGATTCAGCAGCCGAATGCCGCCGGAGCGCCGATGCAGTCGGTATCTTGGGGCATGGCCACTCGAATCGCCGCTTTCCTATTACTAGCCGGGCTGCTTCCCGTGACAGCCCGGGCCCAGACTGCATCCGATACCGGCCTCATCAACATCAGGGCGATCGACCGCACCATCCGGGTGTCCGCGGGGACTCCGACCCTGGTCCGACGGGGGCTGGCGCAGGCACTGGGCCGAGTGGCGCACCGGTTGAGCACTGGTGGAGTGGGGCTCGAACTGCTGGCGGGGGTCAAGCCGGAGCCGGCCGATCATGCCGAAGGACGGGCGGTGGATGTTCGATTGGTCGACCTGTCACGCGGAACGGTGCTGCCGATGGGCACAGCGGTTTCGGCGACCGATCGGCCGGATTCGACTTCCGCCGGTGCGCGGGAGATGCGCTACCGAACCCTGCTCAGCCGGGTGATGACTGAGGAGGGGTTTGCGGGAGATGGGACGCGGTGGTGGCATTTCGTACTTAGTCGTTAGTCGTTAGTCGTTGGTCGTTGGAGGGTCGAGGGTCGAGAAAAAGGCGAAAGGCGAAAGGCGAAAGGCGAAAGGCGAAAGGCGAAAGGCGAAAGGC
>JBDTTF010000135.1:0-4040 GCA_039930765.1 Gemmatimonadota bacterium
TCCGGCTGCTGCTGGCTGAAGACAATCCGGTCAACCAGGAAGTGGCCGCCACCATACTCCGCAAGCGCGGCCATCTCGTGATCGTGGTGAACAACGGGCGGGAAGCGGTGCAGGCCGTCGAGACCAAGGGGCCGTTCGACCTGGTCCTCATGGATATCCAGATGCCCGAGCTCGACGGGTTCGCCGCCACCCGAGTAATCCGCAAGCTGCCCGGCATGGACACCCTTCCGATCATCGCGCTGACCGCCCATGCCCTCAGCGGAGAACGGGAACGCTGTCTGGCCCAGGGTATGAATGGGTACGTCGCCAAACCGTTCCGGCCGCAGGAGCTGTTCTCGGCCGTCGAAACCGCGGAGCTGGCGCCGGCAGCAGTCCGTTCCGCTGGCCCGGCGGCAGACCGACCTGGCGAATCGAGGCAGCCACCGGCCGCCAGTGATGAACCGCCGGCGGTGGACCTGGTCGAGTTCCGGCGCGCGATGAAGGAAGCCGGGATCGAGGATTCGGCCGACCGGATTCTGGACCTGTTCGTGGAGAGTGGCACCGAGCGGCTCGAAGCGCTGACTGCTGCGGCCGACGCGAGGGATGGCGCGGCCATGGCGCGCTCGGCCCATGCGTTCAGGAGCCCGGCCGGGGCCATTGGTGCTGGCAGACTGGCGGAAGGGTTGCTGGAAATGGAACTGGCCGGGAAAGCCGGAATGATTGACCAGGCCTGCGCCGCCTTCCGGCGGGTGCAGCCTGAGGCCAAGCGGGTGCTGGCCTATCTGACCGTACAGAGAGGCGGGGGATGAACAATGGCTGAAATTGCCACGCGAATGCATTGGCTGACCGAGCTGGTTCAGCTGACCGGCGCCGAAGCGCTGCCCGGTCCGGGCAAGCCAATGGCCGAGGTGTGGGCCGCCGTGGCCAAGGCAGGCGGGATCTCGGATGAAGCGCTGGCCCGGAAGGTGGCCTCCCAGTTCAAGCTCAACCTGGCCGACCTCGAGGCGATTGCGCCGACGGTTACATCCCTGCTGCCTGAAAAACTGGCCCGAAAGCATGGCGTCATGCCGCTTCGGGCCACCGATCGGCAGATCTTCGTGGCGACCTCGGATCCCACTGACCTCGATCTGGAGCAGGCCATCGGATTTGCCTCCGGCCGCCAGCCCGTCATGGAGATCGCCCCACCGGCCGCCATCCTCAAAAGCGTCGACCTGCTGTATTCGCCCGACCGGCTGGTCGAACGGCTGGTCGGCAAGGTCGGAATGGAGATGGCCGATCAGGTCGTGCTGCTTGAGGACGAAACCCCCGAGACCGTATCGACCGCCGAGATTGATGCCACGCCGGTGGTCAAGCTGACCAACCTGATCCTGCATGAAGCGGTACGGACCGGCGCCAGCGACATCCACCTTGAGCCCGGCCCCGACGGAGGGACCGTCCGGTTCCGGGTCGACGGGGTCATGCGGACCATCATGAAAGTGCCGTCGAGCGTCATGAGCCGGGTGGTGCCACGGATCAAGATCATGGGCAAGCTCGACATCGCCGACCGGTTGCGGCCGCAGGATGGCCGGGCCCGGCTCCAGGTCGAGGGGGCCACACTCGATCTCCGCATTTCCACCGTCCCGACGCGGGATGCCGAAAAGGCCGTGATCCGGCTGCTCGATCCCCGCAATGCGAGGAAGCTCGAGGCCCTGGGTATTCTGCCGGAAGAACTGACCCGGATCCGGCGGCTGTTCGGTTATCGCGAGGGAATCGTGGTGGTCACCGGTCCCACTGGTTCCGGCAAGACCACGCTGCTGTACGCCGCCCTCCGGGAGCTGGCCACCGGCGAAGTCAACATCATGACGGTCGAGGATCCCGTCGAATACGAATTGCCGGGACTCACCCAGATCCAGGTCGAGACCAAGCGCGACCTGACCTTTGCCGCGGCATTGCGCTCGATCCTCCGGCAGGATCCTGACGTGGTCTTCGTGGGCGAGATCCGCGACCGCGAAACCGCCGAAGTCGCGGTCCAGGCCAGTCTGACCGGCCATCTCGTGGTATCGACGCTGCATGCCAACGATGCCGTCGGGGCGATCGCCCGGTTCATCGATCTCGGGATCGACAAGTCCAAGATCGCGGCTACGCTGCGCGGATCAGTGGCCCAGCGGCTGGCCCGGCGGGCCTGCCCCAAATGCGCCGTGCCGATCAACGGCCCGCTGACGCCCGACGAGACCAGGCTGGCGACCCGTTACGGAGTGGCGCCTCTGGTTCGGACCGTCGGCTGCGAGGCCTGCAGCAACTCCGGTTTCAAGGGGCGGCTGCCGATCCTCGAAGTCCTGATCACCAACCCCAAGCTGGAGGAGCAGATCTCGGTCGGCGCCAGCTCGGCCGCGCTGCAGAAGGCGACGGACACCGGCGGATTCCGCTCGCTGAGGGAGACGGCCCTCGAACGGGTTCGGCTCGGTGAGACGACGCTCCAGGAAATCGCCAGGGTATTGGGTGATGCGGGAGCCGATGATGGTGAGCCGGACAAGCAGGCACCGCACCTGCTCCTGGTGGACGACGATCCGGTCAATCGCTCGATTGCGCGAGGTGTGCTCGAAAAGGGTGGTTTCAAGGTCTCGGAGGCGGGAGACGGTGCAGCGGGGATGGCCGTGCTGGGAAACGGGGCCGGCTTTGCGCTGGTCGTGCTCGACGTCGACATGCCGGTCATGGACGGTCGTCAGGTCCTGGCCAGGATTCGCTCGTCGGTGGCTACGGCAAGCCTGCCGGTGCTGGTCCTCACCGGATCCGCCGATGAGGGTGCCGAAGCCCAGCTCATGGAAGCCGGGGCGGATGACTTCATCAAGAAGCCACTGGACCCGGCCCGGTTCCTGGCCCGGGTCAGGTCGGCGTTGCGGCGGGCGGGGACCTGACTAGCCATCGGCTATAAGCCGTAAGCCATCAGCTATTGGCCGTGAGCGACCGAGGTTTCGGATGGTGTTCATGAGGGGGTGCTGATGATTCTGGCGGCGGCGTCCACAATAGACCGGCGATCGCCAGCGGAATTCAGAACAGAACATCCAGGAGTGACCCCATGATCCACCATCCCCCAAGCCTGCTTCATCCGGGCCGGATCGCGATCCTCTGCCTGCTGCTCGCCGGCTGCCACAACCATTCGGTCGAGGGGCCGGTGCCCAGCGACTATAGCCGCCTGCCATTTACCTCCACGACCGCGGTCGTCAGCCTTGCCCCTGCCGATCAGGAGGCGATTTACCTCCGCGTACTGCAATTCTACCGGCCGGCCGGAAGCGACACCCGCCGCATCGAAGAACAACTCCTGCCGGTCTCAGCCGCCGACTTGGCCACTCCGTTCGATCCGGCACTGGCCCGCCGCCTGGTCCAGCAACTGGGCTCAACCCACTACTGTTTTTCAGGTACCGTCCCCTCTTGTCTGGACAAAATGGGCGGTGGGCTTCGGCTCTCTATCATCGATGGGTTGGCGGCAGATCAGGCCCGGGTCGCGGTTCATTATTCGGGTGGCCAGGTCTACGCGCCTGGAGCGGCGTTCTCCGGAACGGAGGTATTTCTGATGCGGCGGGAGCCAACCGGCTGGCGGATCGTGGCGCATGCGCCGGCGGGTAGCTGAGGCGGAGAGCCTGGAACGGCAAGCGCGCGAAAAGCGAAAGGCGAAAAGGGAAGAGCGAAAACGGCGAGGCAAGAGGGGAGCGGGGAACTGCCGATTGGGGTAGGGGTGTGGAGTCTCGTCTCTCGTCTCTCGTTTCAGGACTCAATTTCGAACTATCCCAGACTACTTAGGTCCCAAAAACACAACGCCCGACCATGCAGAGCAGTGGTCGGGAGAGGTATCTTGGCGGCTTAGTCACCCGGTCCGCATTCGAATCCCCGGGGCCTTTCGGCTATGTCATTTCCTGAACGGGATAGTAATGGAGGGGGGGTGTTTGCGCAAGGGGTCGAGGGTCTTACAGCTTACGGCTTGCGGCTCAAGGCTGCTTTCGCGACCCACCAGCCTCCCGCACTGGCCAGCAGTTCCAGCTCCGGCAGGTCAGCCGGGGTTCCCTGCCCTACCACCCTGAGCCCTG
>JBDTTF010000136.1:0-7827 GCA_039930765.1 Gemmatimonadota bacterium
ACTAGGCCGCGTGCTGCTTGATCTTGTCCTCGAGAATCAGCTTGATCCGGGGATCAGCCCCGATCACCGAATCCACCACCTTGCCACCCTTGAAGAACAGGATGCTCGGAATCGAGCGGACGTTGTACTTGACCGCCGTCTTCTGGTTGGCGTCGGTGTCGAGCTTGGCCACTCGCACCTTGCCGGCAAAGTCGGTGGCCAGCTGGTCGACCACCGGCGAAATCATCTGGCAGGGACCGCACCAGACCGCCCAGAAATCCACCAGCGTGAGCCCCTCGGCCTGCTCGACCTGGGACGCGAACGAATCGTCAGTCACCTGCATCGTATTACTGTTGGCCATCGGGTTCCTTCCTTCACTTGATCGGTCATGCGCGGCCCTGTGCTCCGGTCTCCGCGCCCGTTAATTTCGCCTCAAACATACCGACTTCCTGCCAACTCCCACCACCCGGGTTCTGCCGCCATGTCCAAGCAGCCAAGCATTGCCCATGTCGGGATTGCCGTACCCGACCTGCTGCAGGCCCTGGCCTTCTATCGCGAGGTGCTCGGTCTCACCCCGCACCAGCCCGAATCCGCCGATGGTGCCACCATCGTTTCCCTGCCATTCGGGGATTCAGAGGTCGAACTGCTGACTCCGGCCGCACCCGATACTCCGATCGGAAAATTCCTGGCCAAACGGGGGCCCGGTATTCATCATATCTGTTACCGGGTGCCAGACCTGGATGCCAGCCTCACCGCCTGCCGCAAATTCGGTTACCAGCTGATCGACGAAACTCCGCGGGTTGGGGCGGCCGGCAAGCGGATCGCGTTCGTGCACCCCAAATCGACCGGCGGTATCCTGCTGGAGCTCACCGAACTATAGGAACGCCGGGAACAGTGCCGGGGTTCCCGGCTAGTGCTTGGGCTGGATCTGGTCCGCACCCGCATCCCGGCAGGGTCGCTGCGGGCTGCCGGCCGTGTTGAGATCAAACTGGTAGACCACCCAGCCATCCCTGGACGACTGGGCTGCCGTGACCGGCATGGTCCGATGGCACGAGCTGCGGTCGATGATGACTTCGACGACCTGCTTGCTGGCGTCATCGGATGCGGGATGGATATTTCCGACGGTGTACTTGATGTCGCGAAGGTAGATCTGGATGACCTCGAGCCGCTTCATGTACTCCGACGGCTGGTGGGTCTTGAAAGCCGGGCCCTTCTCGGTGCCCCAGAGCATCGACATCCGCGCGATATTGCTGTCGGTGGCGGCCTGGAGGAAGGCACGTACCGCCGCCTCGGGCGTGGCGGCGGCCGCCCCCTGAGGAGCCACGGCGGCTGGACCGGCGCCACCACCGCACGCCGCCAGCAACAGCGCGCCAGTAAGCAATCGAATTCGCATGGCCGACCATCGCCGCGGTGAAGGTTGGCCGAAATTAAACGACCACGACGGCTCGGGCAATGACACAGATGCGCTTATACGTCAACATCGATCACGTCGCCACCATCCGGCAGGCACGCCGCACCGATGAACCCGATCCGGTCGAAGCGGCGCGAATCGCCGAGGCGGCCGGCGTCGACGGAATCACGGTCCACCTGCGTGAAGATCGCCGCCACATTCAGGATGACGACGTCATCCGGCTGGCCCGGTCGGTGCAGACGGTGCTCAATCTCGAACTGGCGATGAACAACGAGATCGTCGCCCTGGCCGGCCGGCTCAGACCATTCCAGGCCACCCTGGTGCCGGAGCGCCGGGAGGAGGTCACCACCGAAGGCGGTCTCGATCTCGGCCACGACCAGGACCGCCGCAGCGCCGTGATTGCCCGGCTCAAGGCCGACGGCATCCGGGTCAGTCTGTTCGTCGATCCCACCGTTGCGGCCATGGAGGCGTCCGCCGCACTCGGGGTGCCGGCCGTCGAACTGCACACCGGAAGCTACGCCCACAGCTGGAAGCAGGATCGCCGCGCCCTCGATCAGCTGGCCGCGGCCGCCGCGCGGGGCCGGGCCCTGGGACTCGCGGTGCACGCGGGCCACGGACTCACCCGGGCCAATGTCGGGCCGGTGGCGGCCATTGCCGACATCGAGGAGCTCAACATCGGCCACAGCATTGTCAGCCGTTCGGTGATGGTCGGTCTGCCCGAGGCCATCGCCGAGATCCAGCGCGCCATCGTCGCGGCCCGCCCGCGTTGACCCGGGGAACGACGCGGGCCACTATTCAGTCAGTGCCGCACCACCCCCTTTCGAGGCCCCGATGACCGCTCCGCTCGGCGTCAACGAATTTTTCGTGCTGGAAGCGGGCGAATACCTCGACCGCCTCGCGGTGCTGGTGGCGGCACCCGGCACTCCGGCGGCTGATGAGCTATTGCGCAGCGCCAGGGCACTGCGAGGCAGTGCCCTGATGGCCAGTCAGGGACCGATCGCCCGGGCGGCCGGCGGGCTCGAGGCGGTCATCCGGGCGGTGCGCGAGAACCGCAAGCCCTGGGACCAGACTCTCGCACTGGCCTGCGCCGATGCCATTGCCGAACTCAAGACCTACCTCCCCAGGCTTTCCCGCTGGGCCGACTCCGACTCCGCCGCCGCCGAAGCAATGGCCGTACGACTCGAAGCCGTGGCCGGCGTGCCTTCGCGTTCGGCGCCGAGCACTGCCGGTGCCGCCGCGGCTGATACCGGCACCCGGGCGTTCGTGGCCCGGGAAGGCGCCGCGGTCGCCAGCGTCCTCGATCAGGCCAGCCGGATTCTCCGCGCCGGACCCGGCGCTCGTGAGGCGCTGCAGGCGGCGCTGGCCCGCACCCAGCCGCTCCGTGGCCTCGCCGCACTGGCTGACTACCCGCCGTTGGCTGAAATCCTCGATGCCGTCGAACTGACGGCGGCGGACTTCGAGCGTGGCGACCTCGATGGGGTCACTGCCTCCAGCGTTCTCGATGGCTCGGCTCGCGCCATGAGCCGCGCCGCTCGCGATGTGCTCGAGCGGGGCAAGCCGGATCTCGAAGCTGTCGAAACCCGCCAGCTCGGCGATCTGCTGGCCACCACCCGCAGTGCCATCCCCGCAGTGGTGCCGATCGATCAACTGTTCAGCGGCGATGAGGATTCCGGCATCATCTCGGCCGGGACCGCGCCGGCACCGGGGCGTGCCGAGCTGGTCAGCCGGGGCGAACGGCTGCGTCAGGTGGCCGATGATCTCGAGCGGTCAGGCTCGCCGGCCCAACGGGCACTGCGACTGCACCTGATCAGTCAGGACCTCCGGGCCATCGCGGTCGGTATTGCGGGAGACCTTGGTCACCGGCTGCACCATTTTGGCCGCCAGGCCCTGGAAGCCATCAGCCTGGGCCGCACCGGCCAGCTGGCGCCGCATCTCCGCCGCGCCGGTGAGCTGCTCCAGGGCTACGATGAAGCGGCACCGGCTCACCGGCTGATCGAGCGGCTGCGCGATCTCACCGCAGCCGTGCTGGCCCCTGCCCCGCCGACCGGCCAGATGCGCGCGATCGTGATTGGGGAACCGCCGCCGAGGCCGAAGCCGTTCGTGGCGGCGCCGGTGATTCCGGATCCGATTCGAGTCGAACGCAGGACCACACCTGCGCCAGAGCCCATCATCGCCAAGGTCAAGCCTCGGGATCCCGACCTCGACCTGCCGATCGTTCCGATCGAATCATTGTTGTATGACGAGGTGGCGGCCCAATCCGCGCCGGTGCCCGAGCAGCCGATCGTCCCGATCGCGGCCCTGGCCCCCGATCCGGAACCGGTGGCGGCGCGCGCTACCCCGATGCCGGCCGCAACTGGGGTCGCTGGCCCCGCTCGTGTCGCGGCCGTGGACCCCAACGAAACCGGCGACCTGGCTGGCAGCTTCTACGCCTACGACCGCCTGAAGCGGGAGTTGGGGCTCGGCGAGGCGTCGCTGGAACTGCTGCTGAAGGGCACGCCATCGGTCGTTGCCCCACGGCCAGCGGCGCCCGCTCCGGCTCCGGTGACCAGAAGTCCGGAACCGGTCGCGATGCCGGTTGCCGCGGTGGTGCAGCCGCCGCCGGTCACGCCGCCACCGCAGATCCCGGCGACAGTTCCTCCGGCCACCATCGCGGTCGAACTCGAGATCGTCGAGATCGGCAACCTTTGCTACCGCGGACGCGGCGCGCTCGAACGGGCGGCAGTGGTGCGGGACCAGATTCGGGTGGCGCGGCGTGCCGAGGCCCAGCTCGGCGTCGTGGATCCCTTGATCGAAGAGTTGCTCGACCTGGTCGAGCTCGCGCTGGTCGAGACCGCTTGAGCGGACCGGCATCCGTCCGGCGCCCGCCCGTGTGGCAGGCGCTGGTCGGCATCGCGATCTCGATCGGACTGCTCTACTGGACGCTCCGCGGCACTGACCTTTCCGAAGTCTGGCGGACGGTTCGGGCCGCCCGCCTCGGGCCGATGCTGTGCAGCGTTGTCCTCGCCACCCTGCCATTCGCGCTTCGAGTTCCCCGCTGGCAACTGCTGCTCCGCGCTGAAGACGACAGTGTCCTGCCTGCCACACCCCTCTGGCACGCCATTGCCATCGGGTTCATGGCCAACAACACCCTTCCCCTGCGAATGGGCGAACTGGTTCGGGCCGCGGCCGGCAGTCAACTCGCCAAGGTCCGGTTCACCTCGACACTGGCCTCGCTCGCCGTCGAACGGCTGATGGATGTGCTGGCGGTGGTACTGCTGCTCGGCATCGGGCTGCTCAGCGCCGGGTTGCCGCCGGACACCCGGATCGCCGGGGTCAGGCTGGCCCCGGTCGTCATCACCTTCGGGGCCATTGCCCTGGCAGGCTTGCTCGCCGGGTCCCTGGTGGTGGCCTTTCCCAGGGCGGCCGAATCGATCATCCGGCGTATGGTGCCCTGGACCAGGCTGGCGGAACGCCTTTGCGGATTGATCGATGGAGTAACCAGGGGAATGTCGGTCCTGCGGGATCCCCGGCGGCTGGCCGGCGTGCTGCTCTGGACCCTGGTGATCTGGGCCTGCAACGCGGCCTCGTTCTACGTGATGTTCCTGGCCTTCGGGATCGAGGTCAGCTTCACCGGCGCCATGGTGCTGCAGGGAGCGATCATGTTCCTGATCGCGGTGCCGTCATCACCCGGCTATTTCGGGGTCTTCGAAGCGCCGGTCAAGGCCATCCTCGGCCTGTTCGGCGTGCCGGCGGCCGTGGCCGTGTCCTACGCCTTTACCTACCACTTCACCACCTTCATTCCGATTACCGCCCTCGGCCTCTGGTCGGTGGCCCGCAGCGGATTCGGGATCGGCGGCGCCAGGGAAAAAGTCTTGTGACCGACGCATCGGTCACTCTGGCCGCGCCGGCCAAACTCAACCTGTTCCTCCGGGTCCTGGCGCGTGAGGCGGATGGGTGGCACGGGCTGGAATCGCTGTTCTGCCGAATCAGCCTGGCCGATGCACTGGTAATTGAGCGCCGGAGTTCAGGCGTATCGATCGAGGTCACTGGTGGCGACACCGGTCCCAGCGAGGAAAATCTCGCGGTCCGCGCCGCCAGGATGGTCCTCGAGGCCACCGGCAATCGATTCGGGGTCCACATCCAGCTGGTCAAGCAAATCCCGATCCGGGCAGGACTGGGCGGCGGATCGAGTGATGCGGCGGCAGCACTGCTCGGGGTGAACCAGCTGGCGGCCAGCGCCGTCCCGCGGCACGAACTGCTGCAGTTCGCCAGCCGGCTGGGCAGTGATATTCCGTTTTTCGTGAGCGGCGCCTCGCTGGCACTCGGATGGGGTCATGGTGAACGGATGCTGGTGCTCCCGCCGCTGCCCACTCATCCTGCCCTGCTCCTGGTGCCGCCCGGCGGGGTCAGTACACCGGAGGCGTATCGCTGGATCGATGCTGATCGGGAGACTGCCCCTCGACGCGGGGCAGTGGCGATGGAACTGGATGGCTTGAGAACCTGGGGCAGCATCGGCCGGCTGGCCGGCAACGATTTCGAATCGACGGTGTTCGGACGGCGGCCGGACATCCGCGCCGCCTTTGAGCGGCTGGCCGGCACCCACCCACTGATCTGCCGGATGTGCGGCAGCGGGTCGGCGCTGTTCGCGGTCTATCGCTCCGTCGCGGACCGGGACGATGCGGCCGCAACCCTCGGTCGTAAACTTGGCCAGGTCATCCCAGTGGAGACCGCATAAACCCACACCGCGTAGTTCCGACGGTGCCACGATCCTGGGCAGCGCTAACTGTGCCGATTGCGCCGCGCTCACTGCAGGACTGATGGTCTTCCTGCCAGGCTGAAGCCGGCTAGGCGACCCCCTTCCGGATTGCCTCGCGCATGGCGCCGATGAAGGTGTCGACCTCGTCCAGCGTGGTGTAGACGTTCGGGGTGACCCGGAGCCCGGTGAACTCCGGATGACCAATCGGGGTGGAGACGATCTTGTACTTGTCCAGCAGCCAGCCGCCCAGCTTGCCGGCATCCATCCCCTCGACATGCACCAGCCCGATGCCGCCGGCAAAATTGCCGTCCAGCCGGGTCAGGATCTTCACCCGGTCGCTGTCGGCCATCAGCTGTCTGGCCCAGCGATCCCGCAGGAAACGGAGCCTGGCCACTTTGCGCTCCCCGCCGATGGCGCGGTGGAAGGCCAGCGCCGTGCTGATGGCGTTGTGGTTGGCCGCCGGGTGAGTACCGATCTCCTCGTACTTCCGGATGTCGTTGTCCTGGGTAGCGGCCGCGGCCATCAGCGGCCACAGGTTTTTCTGTTTGGCCTTGCGGACATACAGGAAGCCCGTTCCCACCGGTGCCAGCAACCACTTGTGGAGACTGGTGCCGTAGTAGTCGCAATCGAGATCATCGCGCTTGAATGGGAAGTGGGCAAAGGCGTGGGCCCCGTCGACGAACACCTCGATGCCTAGGGGCCGGGCAAAGGCGACCAGCTCCTTCACCGGCATGATGTGGCCGCTCAGGTTGGTGATGTGGGTGACTTCGATGACCTTGGTCTTCGGGGTGACCGCGGCCTTGAACCGGTCGATGATTTCCTGCTGGTTCTTGGGCGGCAGGGGAAACGAGATCTGCTTGAGCACGATCCCCTCGCGGCGGACCCGCTGGTCCCAGGCGGTCAACATCCGGCCGTAGTTCTGGTTGGTACTGACCACCTCATCGCCCCGCTTGAGATCGAGGCCGAAGATCATGATCTCGTTGGCCTCCGAGGCGTTCCGGGTGATGGCCATTTCCTCCGGGTCACAGCCGAACTCCCGGGCCAGGTCCCGCCGCACGCTCTCGACCCTCGGCTCCAGCACCCGCCACATATGATCGACCGGCAGCTCGTTGGAAAACCGCAGATCCCGGATCATCTGCTCCAGGACGTGGGTGGGCGTGGGACTGCAACCACCGTTGTTCAGGTTGATCAGGGTACGGTCGTTGTCAAAGGCCCGCTGAATCTCACCCCAGTAGTCCTCATCGTCGGCCGTCGACCAGGCCGATCGTCCCCGGACGCCGGACCCGGCATTGGCCAGGTGCCGGAACGCCTGCGGCTTGAGGGAGGGCAGCACCAGGCTGGCACCGGCAAGGGAACTGAGGAAGGCGCGGCGGTCGGACATGGAGCCTCCGGACGGTCAGGCGGACGGTAGGACAGGAGGACGGTCAAACGGTCAAACGGTCGGTACAACGACCTGGTTACCATGAATCGTCGATCCAGTACAGCTTGGCGTCAATGGCCGCCGTGCCATCCCCCCATCCCCCCATCCCCCCTTCTCCACATTCTTGACGCCCGTTCCCCGCCCCCGTCTTCTGTCTCCAGTCTCCTGTAATTACGTTCCCGGCGCTGCCCCTTCGTCCAATGGCAGGACAGCGGCCTTTGGAGCCGTGAATGGTGGTTCGAGTCCACCAGGGGCAATGGTGAGTCGAGAGTCAGGAGTCGA
>JBDTTF010000137.1:0-4719 GCA_039930765.1 Gemmatimonadota bacterium
TCGAGCTTGCCGCAGTCATACCAGCCGCCCACTTCGGCGGTGAGAATCTTCCGGCCCTGCTCGATCATGTGCTGAAAGGCATCGGTCAGGTAGTACTCGCCCTTGTTGGCCGGCGAGGCCAGCACATGGTCGATCCCGGCCCAGAGTGCCTTGACGTCCTTGATGTAGTACAGCCCGATGTTGGCCAGCTTCGAAATCGGGGTGGTCGGCTTCTCGATGATCTTCGTCATATAGCCGTCCTGGTCGGTGACCACCACGCCGAAGCGCTGGTAATCCTCGACCTCCTTGGCCCAGATGATCCCATCTGCCGTGGTCCGATTGATCAGCCCCAGGTCCGCCTCGAACACCGTGTCGACGAAGATGATCAGCACCGGTCCGGTGACCAGTGGCCGGGACAGGTTAATGGCACCGGCCGTGCCGTCCTGCACCTTCTGCTCGATGAACCGGCTGGGCCACTTGTAGCGCCCGGGGGTGTAGGCCTCGATCTGTTCCTTGAGATGCCCGGTGATGCAGATCAGCTCTGAGATGTCGAGGCCGTCGAGGGTGTCCATGACCCAGTCCATCACCGGCCGTCCGGCCACCCGAAGCAGTGGCTTCGGGATCAGGTGAGTATGCGGGCGGAGACGAGTCCCCTTGCCGGCCAGGGGTACGATGACTTGCACGGTTACTTCCTTCCGTAACGGTCTTCGAGCCGGACCAGGTCATCGAGTTCGGGCGTCGAGGCCTCCAGCACATCGCTGTCGACGACGGCCTCGATCTGGTGGACCAGGGTGGGCGGGATGTGCACGCTCTCGCCGGCCTTGAATGATCGGGCAATCAGCTCGGTACCAGGCCGGGTCCGGAGGATCAGCTCTCCGGACAGGACATGCATCGTCTCATCCTTCTTGTTGTGATACTGCAGGCTCAGCACCTGCCCCGCCTTGACGTGAAGAATCTTGCCGACATAGCGTTCGGACTTGGCCCAGATCAGCTCGTAGCCCCACGGCTTGTCGATCTTGTACGGAATATCGGGCATCAACCCTCGGCTGGTAGTAATTGAAAGGACGACGGTGTCGTGATACAGGCTCTCACACAGATTCCGCATCCCACGCACCCTTCAATCCGGATGACCGGGTGGCCGGCCTCATCCATGGCCAGGGCCGATTCTCCAACCGGGCAGGCCCGGGCGCAGACGCCGCACGCCGTGCCGTGGAAGGTCACGCAGCGGTCGGGGATCAGTGTCAGCGTCGCCAGACGATACCCTGCCCAGCGGTCCTTCGGCAGGGTCAGCGCCTCGGTGGGACAGGCCGCCGCGCAGGGCATGTCGGGACAGACCATGCAGGGCTGGCGATCGGGATCGATATATGGCGTGCCGGCCGCCAGGCCGCCATCACTGGACACCCGGACGATGGCCCGGGGCTCACAGGCCGTCACGCACTCGCTGCAGCGGGTGCAGGCCGCCAGGAAGCCGATCTCGGGCAGGGCACCCGGCGGCCGCATGTACCGCTTCTGGACCAGCTTCTCCTCGGTCCGGGCCACCAGGTCCTCGACCCAGCGTCCCACCGCGTCCCGGAAAAAACCCCGGCGGTCGCCGCCGCCGAAATTGCCGAGGTCTACCACGCGGGCTCGAAACTGAAGACCCAGCGGAACCGGAACTCTTCGCCAGGGTGGCTGCCATCGACCGCGATCGCCGGCCGGCTGACATACAGTGGCAGGTCGAACCGGGTCACGAAGTTGGTCTGTCCGATGGTGTGATTGATCCTGAGCCCAATCCCGGCATCACCGACGGCCCGCAGTGCGTTGTTACCGTAGGTGGTCGAGAGATCCCCGTTGGCAAATCCCAGGTCACCGAACGCCGCCAGCGCCACTCGGCGGAACAGCCTGGCCTTCTGATTCCGAGTGCGGTCGAGGGCCGCCCACTCGAGTTCGCTGCTGAGGGCGTAGGCCTGATTGGCGGCGGCGAGTGGAGAGATGCCACGGATGCCGGCGCCGCCCGGTGTCTGGTAGTGGAAGTCCTGACCGGCCAGAGGCGCGCCATCGGATCGCAGGAAAGGATTGTCCAGCTGCTCGTAGGGATCGCCGCCGGCCAGGTAGATCTGGCGCTGCCGGACCACCGGATCCTTCGATTCCGCCACTCCGGCAAACGCCCGGAACCGGGTGGTGAATTTCTTGCCCAGCGCCCGGCGTGCGGTCAGCTCCGCGGTGCCGTGGAAGTAGAGCCCGGTGTCGTAGCGGTGCGCGGTGGTGAGGCCAGGTCCCGCTTCGGAATACATCACGCCGCCACCGAGGGAGGTCATGGCGGCCACGGTCCAGTTGCCGTGGCGGGCGGTGCTGCGGACGAAGAGCTGGCCTTCCGCGGTGCCGGCATCGTCGTACTGACCGGGGGTGAGGAACCGCGGGTCATAGACGTCGAGCCAGCGAAGCGAGACACCAACCGTGGTCTTCGAACTCGAGAGCAGCGGTTCGAGCTTGTCCTGGGTGAATTCGGCCCGCGCGCCCACCCTTCCTTCGAGCCGCAGAACCTCGAACGTCTGCTGCGCCCCCGGTGACCGGAGCCAGACCGGATTGCGGGCCCGCATGAAAAGATGCCAGTCGCTGACCTTGTCGTCATCGCCGCCCAGGTGGGTACTGAGCCCGGCCCAGACCTCGTTCTGCTCGAATTTGCCGAGGTAGTTGGAGCGGAGCCGGATCCCGGCCAGCAGGCCGCCGGCGTCGGTGTACCAGAGGGTCGGGGCCGCCAGGGCCACCAGCCGGTCACGGGCGGTTGGCGTCGAGAAGAAGGTGTCGAGCTTGCGGGTCACCCAGTGGGGGCCACCGAGCGAGAAGCCCAGCCGGCGGTCGTTGTTGAGCATGTTCCAGTCGTGAGACCTTACCCTCGGGTCGATCACCACCCACTTCGGCTTGCCCGTCGTGGTGAGCTCGACCCACTCCTTCGCCGCAAGCCCGTCAGTCTGTACGGTCGCGGTGTCCTTGTCGCTCGCGACCATGACCTCGACCGGAATCATCCCGGGAGACTTGCGAAGGACTTCCACCCGCGTGATCCACCCCGACGATCCTTCCGACTGTCCGACCGTCCGACTGTCCGTACCGCCCCCCTGCCCCCCTGCCCCCCCTCGACCGACCTTCACCCTGCCCACCGCATAGTCATACAGCTCGGTCGAATGCAGCCACTGCCCGAAGAAGGTCGACAGATCCCGATGTGACACCTCCTCCGCCACCTCGCGGAACGCCGCCTCATCGACATGCTTGAGCTTCCAGCGGTCGTAGTACGTCCGGAGGATCTGCCGCATCACCGAATCACCGACCACCGCCCGGAGCTGCTGGAAGAACAGCTCGCCCCGGGTGTAAATCATGATGTTGTAGGTGGTGAAATCGCGGTACTTCTCGCTCTGCAGGCTGGTCGGTTCCGACTGGCCGTCGAGGTCGGCATTGAGGATGAACGGCTCGATCCCGCTGTAGTCGGATCCCTTGCCGTCGGCTGTTTCGCTCGACCAGGCGGTCTGGAAGCTGGTGAATCCCTCGTCGAGATACCCCTCGCGCCACTCGTTGTTGGCCAGGATTCCCATCACGTAGTTGTGCCCAACCTCGTGGGTGATCAGCCCCTGGCTGGCGCCACCGTTGTGCACCATCATCGGGAACTCGGTGCCGCCCCCCTCGATCCGGTGCACGTTGGTCAGCTGCGGCCAGGGAAAGGTCCCGAACAGCTGGTCGAGCCAGCCCAGCGCCGCGATGGTCCTGGTCACCGCGATCCCGCCACCCCACGTCTTCTCATCACCCGGCTGGTACAGCACATGGACGGTGGTCTTCCCGGCCTTGCCCTGCTCGTATTTGTACTGCGGATTCATCGACATCGCGAAGTGGTGCACATCCTTGGCGTACCAGACGATCCGTTTCCGTCCTTCCGGCACCGGCGCCGAGCATCGGCTCTTCATCTCGGCGTCATCTGCGTTGCCGTACCAGTTGCGCTGATAGTCGATCGGCTGGTCCGGCACCATGCTGGCGTGCTCCCAACCCGGGTCGCCGCAGACCGGCACACCGGTCGCCCCCATCACCTCATCAGCCGGCAGGTCGAGATCGACCAGGAAGCTGCCGAACTCGCCGTAGAACTCGCCGGCCGGCACCAGCGCATGCTCGTTCCAGCCGTGCTTGTCGTACACCACCACCCGGGGATACCACTGGGCAAAATCGAACCTTCTGCCCTCCCGCCCCTGCCGCCGCGGCGTGGTCGAGGGCCTGGCATCCCACTGCATTTCAACCGTCAGATCGGCCCCGGGTGCCAGCGGCGCCGGCAGCTCGAATCGCACGATGGTACTGTCAGGCGCCAGCGGGTAGATCGCGGTCAGTACCTGTCCCCCGATCCTCACCTCGCGCACATGATTGAACCCGAAATCGGGATCCTTGAGATCGTTGAACCGCCGCCGCCCCTCGACCGAATCAGTCGCCGACCACCGCGATCCCGGCCGGAACGCGTTGAGATAGAGATGAAAGGAGATGGTGTACAGCGTATCCGGCGAGTGATTGATGTAGTGCAGTGTCTCACTTCCCCCCAGCACCCCGCTCGGCTCGTCCAGCCGCGCCTTGATGTCGTACGCCACCTCCTGCTGCCAGTACGGCGAGGGTGACGTGGCCTGGACTTGGAGCAGGAGCAGGCTGGCGAGCATGGGAATCAGCATGAGAGACTAGAGTCGAGAGACAAGAGACGAGAGACGAGAGGAAAAAACAAACCCGGAACCCGGAACC
>JBDTTF010000138.1:0-3655 GCA_039930765.1 Gemmatimonadota bacterium
GCGGGCATGCGATGGCCCGCGATGTAACCTGCGGCCACTGCGACACCGAGCGCGAGCAGGCCGAGTAACAAGAGGGGGGCAGGGGGGCGGGGGGGCAGTGCTCGCCGGGCCTGTATACGGGCGGGTCTTCGACCCGCCCCTACACGCCCGGCGCCTTCCAATGCCGAGGCAAATTCCGCCGCGCTGGCAAATCGATCGGCCGGCAGCTTTTGGAGCGCGGTCAGCACCGCCTCCTCCACCGCCGGCGGCACACTCTTTCGCTGCACGATCAAACCGGCGGGCTCCGTTGTCATCACCTTGGCCACGATCGACTGCGCGGTCGGGCCGGTGAACGGCGGCTCGCCGATCAGCATCTCGTAGGTCATGGCGCCGAGGGCGTAGACATCGGAGCGCGCCGTGATCTCGCGCTCGCCCATGGCCTGCTCGGGGCTCATGTAGGTCGGAGTCCCGAGGCTCATTCCGGTCTCGGTCATCCGGCTGCCGCCGGCCTTGCTGGCGGCCAGCGCAATCCCAAAATCGGCCACCAGCGCCGAGCCATCGTGCAGCATGATGTTCTCGGGCTTGATGTCGCGATGGATCACCCCGTGCCGGTGGGCGTAGTCGAGTGCGCCCGCCACTTCCGTAGCGATGCGGATCGCGTCGTTGATCGGGAGCTGCTTCTCGCGGTTCAGTCGGTCGCGGAGCGATTGGCCGTCGATGAAGGGCATGACGTAATAGACGAAAGTCGAGGGTCCAGGGTCGAGGGTCGAGGGGTTCGTCTTGACCCTTGACCCTTGACCCTCGACCTCAACCGTCCCCGAGTCGATCAATCCGAGGATATGGGGATGCTGCAGCGCCGCGATGGTCTGGATTTCCCGCAGGAAGCGCTCGACGCCGATGACCGCGGCCAGCTCGGGCCGGAGCACCTTGATCGCGACCCGGCGATCGTGTTTGAGGTCCTGGGCCAGGTAGACCGTGGCCATGCCACCGGCACCGACTTCCCGCTCGATGCGGTAGCGGTCGGCCAGCGCCGCCGCAAGGCGATCCACGATCTCCGTCATTGGGGTACGAGCCCGGACAGCCTGGGCCAGTTCAGCATCATCACAAGTGGAGCATCGGGCGTGGTAGAGGACGGGTGCAGTACGAACCGCTGTCCATCGGGCGATGCATCGTAGGGGACGGCCAGTTCAAGGTCGGCCCGCGAAACCGGCATTCGGTAGACCGGCACCGGCCTTCCGACGGTCAACTCGTTCCCCGGCTGTACTGGAGCGCTCATGATGTGATAGTCGGGAGCGTAGAAAAAGAGTTCGCGCCCATCACGCCGCCAGCGGGGGCGCGTTCCTCCATGCTCGGACACCCGGCGGCCCCTGGTGCCACCATGATACGGCGCAACGTAGATCTCGTAGTTATCGGTGATGTCGGAGGCATACGCCAGCCAGCGCCCATCAGGAGAGAGTACCCCGTGCATGCTGTTCCCCGCGCCGGCGATCAACGGGGCAAAGGATGAATCGGCGAAGGAATATCGCCAGATCTGCGTGCGCCCCAGGCTATCGGCGGCACGGACGGTAACGAGAAGGTCGCGCCCATCAGGCGACCAGTCAGAAGGCTCATTGCATCGGGCATCGAAGATGGCATGCATGGGACTGGGCAACACCTGCCGCACTTGCCCATCTGCCAGCCGGCGGGTGGAAATGCCACATCCGGCAGAGTAAGCCACTGCGGTATCATGGGGCGACCACGCCGGTGACATCTGGAGACCGCTGCCGGCCGAACCGGGGCTCAGGGAGCTAATGGATCGGCGGGTGAGATCCACGAGCCAGAGACTGGTGCCCCCCATTGCGATCCAGTCATGATCCCGCGCCCAGGCATGGGTCCAGGTCTCGACTTGGTGCAAGGTGTCGGCCCGGAGACTCTTGCTTGACCGATCCACCAGGATGTCGAACAGGTCGGGCAAACCCGGACGAAACACCAGCAGGCCATTCGCCGATGCGGTGTAACTTAGGTCACCACCGGGTTCCCATACCGTATCCGCCACCAAGACGGGCTGACCCAGGAAGACGCCTCGTCGGGGATCAAAGCGCCTGGCAAGAAGGGAAGCGGTATTGCTCCTGAAGCTCTCATACAGGAGATAGTCAGGCGGCACGAAGGTGGGCTGGCCACCCGGCCCCAGCCGGCGCAAGGTGCCGGTCCTGGAATCGAGCAACACCAGCTGGAACCCGGACACCTCGGCCTCGATGCCCGAGAAGATGAAGTGGTGTCCATCTGGCAAGGCGCTGGGCCGGTTCCACGGGCGAAGTGAGTCGCCGGATGCAATGGGGATACAAGCACCGCCACTGGCCTGGGTGCGGATGAGTCCACGCGTGTCCACGAAGACGATTTCGCCGCTCACGCTCCACGCTGCGCCCCGGGCGGCGTTGGACCGGCAGAGCCGGTTCGGCCCACCCCCCTGTGATGGAATCCGGAACAACCAGCCGGCAGCGAAGTAGCCGAGTGCCGTTCCATCCGGCGCCCAGAACGGCCATTGGGCTCCTCCAGTCCCTCCCAGAGGCGTGGCCTGCCGAGTCGTGAGGTTCCAGACCCACAGCAGTGAGCCTCCGTCTTGAGAAAATCCGACGAAGGCCAGCCGGCTCCCATCGGGGGAGAGCGCCGCGAACCGGGGTCCGCCCCCGAAATCCACTCCGGAGGGCGGCGGCAGATAGGTAATAATGGCGGGCGCTGGAGCCGGGCTGGGTCGGCGGAGCCAGCCCCAGGCGGCGACGGCGGCGACAACCGCCAGCGCACCGAGGGCCGCTCGGCCCCATGGGAACCCGGCGCCTCGGCCCCTGGCCGTGCCATGCGGAGGATGGGCGATCTCGTTGCCGCCGAGCGTGGCGGCAAACTCGGCGGTGGTCGCGAACCGGTCAGCGGGTAATTTCTGCAGCGCGGTGAGCACCGCATCCTCGACTGCCGGCGGCACGCTCTTGCGCTGCGCGATCAGCCCCGCCGGCTCGCTGGTCACCACCTTGGCGAGGATGGCCTGCGCCGTCGGGCCGGTGAAGGGCGGCTCCCCGGCCAGCATCTCGTACGTCACCGCCCCGAGAGCGTAGACATCGGAGCGGGCGGTGATCTCGCGCTCGCCCATGGCCTGCTCGGGGGACATGTAGTGCGGTGTGCCGAGGCTCATCCCGGTCTCGGTCATCCGCGACAGGCCGCCCGCGCTCGAGACAGCCAGCGCGATCCCGAAATCGGCCACCAGCGCCGAGCCATCGTGCAGCATGATGTTCTCGGGCTTGATGTCGCGATGGATCACCCCGTGCCGGTGGGCGTAGTCGAGTGCGCCCGCCACTTCCGTAGCGATGCGGATCGCGTCGTTGATCGGGAGCTGCTTCTCGCGGTTCAGTCGGTCGCGGAGCGATTGGCCGTCGATGAAGGGCATGACGTAATAGACGAAAGTCGAGGGTCCAGGGTCGAGGGTCGAGGGGTTCGTCTTGACCCTTGACCCTTGACCCTCGACCTCAACCGTCCCCGAGTCGATCAATCCGAGGATATGGGGATGCTGCAGCGCCGCGATGGTCTGGATTTCCCGCAGGAAGCGCTCGACTCCGATCACGGCCGCCAGTTCGGGGCGCAGGACCTTGATCGCGACCTTGCGGTCGTGTTTGAGGTCCTGGGCCAGGTAGACCGTGGCCATGCCACC
>JBDTTF010000139.1:0-28895 GCA_039930765.1 Gemmatimonadota bacterium
TCCCCTCTCCTTTCTCCCCTCTCCTTTCTCCTCTCTCCTTTCTCCTCTCTCCTCTCTCCTGTCTCCTCTAGTGCCAGAGTTTCCGCACAAACACCCAGACCCCGTACATCACCAGCGCACTGATCGCGAAGGTCGCGATTTCCTGTACCAGATGTATCCGCCGCCGAGGCCCCTTGGGCGGCTCGACATCGGGGGTGCGTTTGTAGCGAATGTGGTAGGCGGCCATTCCCCAGCGTTCCTTAACGGGCACTCGATTCTCCACTCAATGCCGCCAGGCGGCGTTTGGCTTCCTGCACCCGCGGCTGCAGTTCCGGGTCAGCGTCGCGCCACTGCTCGACGACTTGACCCCAGGCATTCCGGGCTTTTTCCCGTTCGCCCGCTTGCTCATATAGCACTCCAAGGTGCTGCCACGCTAGGGGCAGGTCGAGCGCGTCGGTGCTGGCCCGGTTCGACTCCGGAGTCGAGACGAACCGTTCATAGGCACTCCGGGCCGAGTCGGGCTGGCCGGCGGCGGCCCAGGCCCGGGCCAGTTCGGGGAGATTGCAGACCTGGCAGCCACCTCGCTGCATGGCCTGCTCCACCAGGCCAGGCGCATCGGCCGGCCGGTGTTCCGAGATGGCGTTGGCCGCCTCGATGATCAGCCGGAAGCTGCCCGTACCCTGGGCCGGCGGCGTCTGCAGCCTGGCATTCTCGGCCAGCATCAAGCGGGACCGGGCCGGCTCACCGGCATAGGCCAGCAGATAGGCGGTGAAGAGATAGGGCCGGTTGGCCACCGGAATCGAGGCCATCGGGTGCTGGTTCAGTGCCTGGTCGATCGTCTTGAGCGCCCCGACCCGGTCGTCACTCAACCAGAGCTGAACCTGGGCCTGCCGCAGCACCGAGTTGAGGGAGAACTCGCTGCGGCCGAGCTTGTCGGTGATCCCGGCCATCTGGGCCAGCTTCTGGTCCGCCTTGGCAATGTGCCCATGGGACAGGTCGAGGTCGGCCAGCGAATTGAGGCTGCCCAGCTGAATGAACGGATCGGAGCCGGACTGACTGGCCAGCAGTTCGATGGTTCGCTGGTAGCCAGCCTGATCGCCGGCGGCGTACTGGACATCGGCCGCGAGGAAATCGACCCCGGTGTTGCCAGGAAAGTGGCGGCGCATAGTGGCCACCAGTGCCTGGGCCTGCTGAATCCTGCCCTGGTTGATCTGCGACGTGATCAGGTTGGAAAAGGCGGTGAAGGTGCTGGAGTCCGCCTGCAACGCCCGGTTGAGCACTGAATCGGCCTGGGGGAACTGCCGCTGCTGGATGTACAGCAGCGCCAGGTTGTTGAGGGCCCATGGATCATTGGGTGTGCCTTCGAGCAGTGCCCGGTAGGCCTGGACCGCCTTCGGCTCTTCCCCGTCGAAGGTGGAGTAGTACGACCCGATGGTCAGGTACCGCTCCCGTTCGGTCAGCCGGCCCTTGTTGGCAAAGGCGCGGCTGAGCGCCTCCTGCGACTTGTCCTGGTCTCCGATGGCCTGGTAGGCCACGCCGAGTTTCCGCCAGGCCATCGCGAATCCGGAATCGAGCCGGACTGATTCCTCCAGCAGTGCGATCGACTGCTGCGAATTGGTCCGCAGGTCAAAGCCGCGGATGGCCTGCGAATATTTTCGCAGCGCCTCGAGCGAGGAAGTCGAGACCTGCTGGAGCGGCGTACTGGCATTCACCGACCTCAGCGATTCCCCGATCTTCCGCCGCAGTTCATGGCTCAGCCGGTCGAGCGCCGGCAGCACCTCGCTCGAATCGGCGGCGGTTTCCCGGAAGGCCGCCAGCGTCACACCACTGTCTGGCGTCACCAGCTGCGCCGTGATCAGGTAGCCCCGGCCCACCGGCTGCAGGTCTCCTCCCAGCACGGCCTTGGCGCCACTGCGCTGGGCCACCTCCCGCGCCACCGGGAAGGTCATCTTCGTGTCCACCGGCCGCTGCATCAGCGCCAGGGTTTGTGAAATCTCGGGCGCATCGACCAGCCGGATCGTTTTCGACTGGGTCAGGTCGATGCGCAGTGCTTCGGTCAACGAAGCCGCGATGGCCGAATCGGCCCCGTGACCATTCATGTCGGCAATCAGGATGGCGTCGCGCTCGTTGAGCAGCCCCTGGGCCACCAGCGACCGCCCACCCAGCACCCCGGTGAGTTTGAGCACCACCAGGAGGGCGGCCAGCACACCGCAGCCGATCATCAGTCGGCCCGGCGTCAGCCAGCCTCCCGACACGGTGGCAATGGCAGCGAGACTGCCGGTGGTGGCAAACCCCGGCTGCTCAAGTCGCAGCCTCAGCTCCGCGGCACTGCCAAATCGCTCGGCGGCCTGCTTCTTCAGCAGCCGGTCGATCAGGGCTGAGAGGTCAGCCGGAACTTCAGGCCTGACCTCGCGGATCGGCCGCTGGATCTGGGTCAACTGCGCTGCCAGCACGGCCTGGGGCGTAGTGCCGCCGAACGGCGGTTTGCCGGACAACATCTCGTACGCCACGACGCCGAGCGCGTAGAGATCCATCCGGTGGTCGGCATCGGGATCGGCCGCGGCCTGTTCGGGTGCCATATACGTCGGCGTGCCGATGGCCAGGCCGATGGTCGTGAGGCCGGTCCCCGGCGCCGCGACGGCACCGCGTTCGGCCGCGGCTTTGAGCGCCTTGGCCACCCCGAAATCGGTGACCACGGCATGCTGCTTCGAAATCAGGATGTTGCCGGGCTTGATGTCGCGATGGACCAGTCCGTGCGCATGGGCATCGGCCAGAGCGTCCGCCACGTCGCGCATGATCCGGACGGTTTCAGTGACCGAGAGCCTGCCGTCCCGCTGCAGCCGTTCCTTGAGTGATTCTCCTTCGACGAACGGCATGGTGTAGTACAGCAGTCCGTCCGCCTCGCCGGTCTGCAGCACCGGCACGATGTGCGGATGCTGCAGCTGGGCCGCCACCTGGACTTCCTGGCGGAACCGGTCGGCGGCAATGCCGCTGCCTAATTCCGGCGGCAGCACCTTGATGACCACCCGGCGGCCCAGCGCAATCTCTTCGGCCACAAAGACGCGACTCATCCCGCCGCCGCCGAGCTCACGCTCGATCCGGTAGCTGGCGCCCAATGCAGCCCGAAGCCGCTCTTGAATGTCCATCATGAGGGGAAACGGGCGGTCGAACCGCCGCCCGGTTCGGTACTCAGGCGGGCTGGCCCAGCGCCTGGCTGTAGGTCTGGCCCTGCGCCATGCGCTGGTACATCGTCTGCAGCGTGTCGGGCGAACCGGCCAGGAAGCGGCAGCGGGCATCCCCGCGGGACATGCATTCCACTTCCATTACCCCGACGACGCCACCCGCCACCCGGCCAAAGAAATCGGCCAGCATCCCGCTGGTGAGGTGGCAGGACGGATAGGTGGCACCGGCGCCGGCATCGGCCTCCGACCAGTCGGTCGAATCGAGTGCCATGACCGCCGGCGTGAGCTTGCTGCTGGCCAGGCTGCCCCAGCCCGACTCGGCAAAGAAGCGGGACAACACCTCGCCGAAATGGCGGCTGTCGAGTTCACGGGGATGATCGACCCCGTGGGACTGCTTGAGCCAGGGGAGAAAGCCGTTGAAGATCTCTTCGCCGCCGGCGAATCCCGCTTCCTGCAGGTAGGTGGCCGACTGGAGCCCGGTGTCACGCTCGAGGCTGGCGCGCAGCTGATGCAGCGCGCGGCGACCGACCGGGACGCAATGGTGTGACACCAGCAGGGTAGGAGCGTTCATGAGCGGCTCGTCAGAAGATGCTGGAAACTAGGCTTCCAAAGTCGGTTGACGCAAGGCTTTATCTCCAACTCGGCGAACGAGTTCCGCCTCATCGATCACTTCGATTTTGAGAGCCTGGGCCCGTTCCAGTTTACTGCCGGCTTCGGTACCAGCCACCACGGTGTCAGTCTTTTTGGTCACACTCGCCGTGACCCGGCCGCCGGCCTGCTCGATCAACCTGGCCGCCTCACCCCGGCTCAGCGTCGGCAGGGTGCCGGTCAGGACGTAGTTCTTTCCTTCCAGCGGTCCGCCGGCCGAAATGGCTTCCGGCTCGATCGTGGTCACTCCGGCGTCAATCAATTTCTGCAGCAGCTGCTGGTTCCGGGGCTCGGCAAAGAAGTGGACTGCCGCCTCGGCGATCGCGGGACCGATACCGGGCACCGCCGCAATCGCGTCCTGGTCAGCCGACTTCAGGGCGTCGAGCGTCCCGAAACGCCGGGCCAGGACCTGGGCCACCGTTTTCCCGACGTGACGGATGCCCAACCCGAACAGCAGGATCGACAATGGCTGCTGCGTGGATGTCGCAATCGCCGCGACCAGTTGCTCCGCCGACTGCTCGGCAAACCGCTCCAGTTCAACCAGCTCTGGGGCAGTGAGGCTGTAGAGGTCGGCCACATTCTCGATCAATCCTGCCGCCAGCAGCTGTTTCACCCGCTCGTAGCCCAGGCCCCGGATATCCATCGCATCGCGACCGGCAAAGTGCACGATGCCTTCGAGTACCCGGCCGGCACAACTGGCGTTGGGGCAGTAGCGCATCGCTTCATCGGCGGGCCGCTCGACCGGGGTGCCGCAGGCCGGACAGCGATCGGGCATCACGAATTGCGTCTCGCTGCCATCGCGCCGGTCGCGCAGCGGACCGAGGACCTGGGGAATGACTTCACCGGCCCGGATGACTTCGACCCAGTCGCCGATCAGGATTCCCTTCTGCTCGATCTGGTCCTCGTTGTGAAGCGTGGCGTTGGAAACGGTCACCCCGCCGACCTCGACCGGTTCGAGCACGGCGTACGGATTGAGCGCACCAGTGCGGCCGACATTGACCCGGATCTCGAGCAGCCGGGTGATCGCGACTTCAGGCGCGAACTTCCGGGCAATGGCCCAGCGAGGTTCCCGGTCACCGACCACGCCCAGGTCCTCATGCAGGGCCAGCCGGTCGACCTTGATAACCACGCCATCGGCATCGAAGGGCAGGGTTGGCAGCAGCGCTTCCAGTGCCGCCACCTGCTGCTGCACCTGGGCCAGGTCCGCCGCCCGCTGCCAGTGGGTCTCGACCTGGAAGCCCCACTCCCCGAGCTGTTTCAGGACATCCGCCTGCTGGGTGAAGGGGCTCTTTCCCTCAATGATCTCGACGTGGAACGCAAACATCCGCAGCCGGCGGCGTCGGGTAATCCGGGCGTCCAGCTGTCGCAGGGCGCCGGCGGCCGCGTTCCGCGGATTGGCAAACAGCGGCTCCGCCTCCCGCTCCCGCTCGGCGTTGACCTTGGCAAAGGCCTCGCGGGTGAAATAGACCTCGCCCCGGATTTCCATCAGCGCCGGATGATTCCGGCCCGCCAGCGCCAGCGGCACGTCGGAGATGGTGCGCAGGTTGGCGGTGATGATCTCGCCGACCTGGCCGTTGCCGCGGGTGGCGCCGCTGGTCAGCCGGCCATGCTCGTAGGTCAGGCTGACGGCCGAGCCGTCGATCTTCACCTCGGTGGTGTAGCCGGCCGAGCGGACCTCGGCGTTGATTCCGGCGTTGCGGTCTTCCCAGCTCTGCAGTTCGTCGGGAGTGAATGCATTGGCCAGCGACAGCATCGGCCGGCGGTGATTCTGCCTGGTGAGTGCACTGGCCGGCTCGGCTCCGACTCGAAGCGTCGGGCTGTCCGGGACCTGCAACTCTGGGTGGGCGTGTTCGATTGCCTGCAGTTCACGCAGCAGCAGGTCATACTCGGCGTCGCTGATATCCGGCGCGTCGAGGACGTAATAGGCGTGGTTGGCGCGGTGGAGCAGGGTGCGGAGTTCGGAGGAGCGCCGGGAAGCGCTCTGGCCATTAGCCATTAGCCGTTAGCCTTTAGCGAAAACGGAAAGAGCCGCGGGGTGTGGTACCTCACGGCTCTGACATGAAGATGCATGGACTAACCGCCAGGAGCGAACGGCGGAAGGCTCGCGTCAGCGAGCCGCCGCTTCCTGCGCCAGCACGGTCATGGCCACGCCGACCAGCCGGTCGATTTCTTCGGCGCTGGCCCGGGCCAGGATCCCCTCGTCCCACGGCCCTTCCTTGGCGGCAAAATCGTCCAGCAGCCGGCGGAGGAACCCGATCAGTGCCACCCGTTCCCGCTCGCGTGAACGGGCCTGACCAGTTGCGGCCAGACCGGTGCGCTCCTGCAGCCGTTCGAACCGGTGGGCATTCCGCAGCGCCTTGGCGGTGAGGCTGGCAATGACCTGGCAGAAATGGACGTCGGACTCGGTAAAGGCCGGGCCATCCCGGAAGGTCCGCAGGAACATCGCCCCGATGGCCACCCCTCTCCAGGTGATCGGCACCACCGTGATCGACTTGACCCGGCGGTGGGCCAGGGTGCCCCGGGCATTGGTCAGCGAGGGGTCGCTGGCCACGTCCGGAATGAACACGGTCCGTCCAGAGCGCAACGCCCGCTTGAGTTCAGGGTAGCGGTCCAGATCGACGACGTAGTTCCGGATGCTGGGGTCCTCGTAGCTGGCCACCAGCCGCACGGTCTGGTCGTTCTTCTCGACCAGGAAGATCGAGCAGCGGTCGAGTCCGAACGCCTCGCCGAGCCGGCCGGCGACCGACTGGACCACATCGACGAAATTGAGCGATCCGGAAATCTCCTGCAGGATCTCGATGGTGGCGAGCAGGTGCTTGCGCTCGCGCTCCAGCTCCTGATTACGATGACTCAGGCGTTCCATCTCTTCTGCGTTGGGCGCGGACAAAGCCGGGTTGGTCATGGGTACCATGGGAAGGGGCTGGCTCAAAGCTCGTCAGCAGCATCCGGGGGGTCAAGCGACCGGCCATAATTGCCTCCCGCGCCCGGACGACTAGCTTCACGACAGTATCAACCGTTTTGCCAGGAGGTCACCATGTCGGATGATCGTAAACAATTCGAGGAAGACTCCGTGCTGCCGTCTCCGCGCCCCGCCCGGGGCGAGGGACCCGGGGCCGGAATCTTTTTTGCCGGAATGGCGCTGGGCACCATGCTCGGCGTCGGCGCCGCCCTGTTCTTCAGTTCGTCCCGCGGGCGCAGGGTGGGTCAGTACGTCAGGGATGAATTCGACGACTGGCGGGTGGAGGCGGGCCGGGAATTGGGCCGCCAGGCCAAGCGGGTCCGGCAGCGGGCCGGCAAGGCGGCCCGAGGCGTCCGCGAGGCGCTGGAGGATCGCTTCGACTGATCCGGCGCCTGGCCGGATCAGTCATCGTTCTTGTCCTTCTTGCCCTCGATCTGGCTCAGGTAGAGCTGGGCGTCCTGCTTGTAATGGGGATCCATGGCATCGGCCACCGGCAGGGTCTCGACCAGGTTGAGCTGCTCACGGGCCTCGGTGTACCGGTCCCGGTCGATCAGGATCTCGGCCAGATCCAGATGATGATAGATCCAGTCGGGGCGGTGCTGGATTGCCTGGTTCATGTTGTCGAGCGCACCCTGCCACGACGCCTCATTGAAAATGCCGGCGCCCAGGAAGCTCTTGGCGAAAAAGCGGGTCAGCCCCGACAGCCGCATGATCTCCGCATTCCACCGGCCCAGCACATGATAGGCGCCATCCTCCGCCGGGTTCAATTCGATCGCACGCAGCGCCTCCGCCCTGATTTCGGAGGCCCGCCTGACCCGTTCCTTCTTGCCCTTGGTCAGCGAGGCGCGTCCGATGGCCGCCGCCAGGATGTAGTGCGACTTGGCACTGGTCGAATCGAGGGCCACCGACCGGCGCGCCAGCCGCTCGGCGCGGGCGTACAGCGAATCGCGGTCGGCGCTCTTCACGCTGTCCGGCGTCTGCTTGCCGATATCCACCAGCGCCTGGGCGGCCCGCCAGTTGGCCGTCGGATCCAGCGAATCGACCGCCAGCGCCGCCTCGTAGTGCTGCAGCGCGGCCCGGGGATCGAACTTCTGGGTCAACTCTTCGACACCCATGGCCACATGTTCAGCCGCGGTCTGGGCAGCCAGACCGAGCGGGGCGGCCGTGAGCGCCAGGGACAACGCGAGCAATCGGGGGTTTGGGCCCATGCCGGTCTCCAGTCCGAAAATGTCCGATGGACTTGAATAGTCGATCGTCGGGAATGGTGTTCCAATCGCTGATCGAGCGCAAGCGCGATGGCGGTGCGCTGGCTGCCGCGGAATGGCAGGCCACGATCCAGGGGTTGCTCAGCGGCGAGATTCCCGATTATCAGATCGCCGCGCTGCTGATGGCGATCGTCTGGCGGGGCCTCGAGCCGGACGAACTGGCAGCCCTGACCGATGGAATGCTCAACAGTGGCGCCTCGCTCGAGTTTGCTCCCGGCATGGGACCGCGGATCGACAAGCACTCGACCGGTGGCGTGGGCGACAAGGTCTCGCTGGTACTGGCGCCACTGGTCGCCGCCTGCGGCGTGGCGGTGCCCATGATGTCCGGCCGGGGACTGGGGCATACCGGTGGTACCGTCGACAAGCTCGAAGCCATTCCCGGATTCCGGGTCGGGCTGTCGCTGGCGGAGGCACGTGACCAGGTCGAGCGCATCGGCTGCGCCCTGTTCGGTCAGACCGCCGAAATTGCTCCGGCTGATGCCAGGCTGTACGCGTTGCGGGATGTGACCGGCACCGTGCCGTCGATCCCGCTGATTGCCGCCAGCATCATGTCCAAGAAGCTGGCCGAGGGATTGACCGGCCTGGTACTCGACGTGAAGGCTGGCAGCGGTGCGTTTCTGCCAGGTATTGATTCGGCCAGGACACTGGCGCGCACCATGGTCGATCTGGGTGCGGCCCACGGTTGCCCCACCGTGGCCTTGCTCACCGCCATGGACCGGCCCCTCGGCCGGGCCTGCGGCAATGCGCTGGAGGTGGAGGAGGCCATTGCCACGCTCTCAGGTGAAGGGCCGTCCGATTTGATCGAGGTCACGCTGGCGCTGGGCGCCGAGATGCTGTTGCTGGCGGGTGTCGAGCCGGATCGCGGAGCCGCGCACGATCGTCTCGAACGCACGCTGGCGAACGGCAAGGCACTCGAACTGTTCGGCAGGATCATCGAAGCACAGGGCGGGAATCCGGCAGTGATCGAGGATCCCGGGGTGATGGCCCAGGCCGAGGTGGTGGAGCTGTTTCCGGCGCCTCGGGCCGGTGTGGTGCAGCGGATCGAGCCCCGTGTCATCGGCGAGGCACTGGTGGCCATGGGCGGCGGCCGCAGCCGGCTGGAGGATTCGATCGATCCGTCGGTCGGCTTTGTGATCACTCCCAACCCCGGCGATCGGGTCAGGCAAGGCCAGCCGCTGGCGTCAGTCTTCGCACGGGATCCGGCTGGCGTCGAGATTGGCCTCGAGGCGCTGCGTCGGTCGATCATCATTGGTGATGTACCGGTCGAAGCGCTGCCGCTGGTTATCGAAATGATTGGCAGATAGTCGGATGGTCGGAAAGCCAGAACGCCGGAAGGTCAGAAGCCTGCGGGATCAGCATACTAGCCGCACCATCCCAACTCCCAACTCCTGACGTTCGTGCCCCTGTTTCTTGTGCTCCCCGCCATCGTCATTGGCCTGGCACTCGTGGTCTGGCTGCTCCGGCCGCAGCGTCAGGTCCAGCCCGAAGCGTGGGAAGCCGAGGACCAGATCGAACCGGTCGATCAGGCTGAACTGGACGCGGCGGAGCGGGAAGTGCGTGGCAAGGGGAACGATCCGGAAGAGGAAGATCCGGGTGACGATTGGGGGCCGGGATCCAGCAAGCACATCCGCTAGGTCAATCGGCGGACCCGCATCGGTAGTCCGCCCCTGGGCCGGAGCGTGATCGACGGCGCCGGCACCACGGTCGCCGCCGGGTTCACCGGTTCGAATTCGAAGCGCTGCAGGACGCTGGCCACGATCAGCACCCCTTCCATCCAGGCAAACTGCTCCCCCACGCAGATCCTCGGACCCCCGCCGAAAGGGAAATAGGCGAATTTGGGCCGAGTGGCCTTGGCGCTCTCGGTGAAGCGCAGCGGGTCGAACCGGAGCGGGTCAGGCCACCAGCGCGGGTCCCGGTGGGTCACCCATGGACTGGCCAGGATCAACGTTCCCTTCACAATCCTGTAACCGGCAACATCCCAGTCCTGCAGCGCCCGTCGGCCGATGGTCCACGCTGGCGGGTAGAGCCGCATGACTTCCGCCACCACCATCGTGGTGTATGGCAGGGCGGGGAGGTCGTCGGGGCCCGGCGCCCCTTCACCCACAACGCCAGCGACCTCCTGCCTGACTCGCGCGGCGATTTCCGGGTGGCGGCTCAGCAGGTAGAGACCCCAACTGGCCGCGTTGGCCGTGGTCTCGTGACCGGCCAGGAACAGCGTCATCGATTCGTCCCGCAGTTGCAGGTCGGTCATCCGCTCGCCGTGGGCCTCGTCATCCTGGGCCAGGATCAGCATCGACAGCAGGTCGCCCTGGTCGCCGCCGGCGCGGTGCTCGTCGATGAAGCGCTGAATCGTGGCATCGAGCCGCCGGCGGGTGGCCCGGAAGCGGGCGCCCGGCCCCAGCGGCAGATACTCCAGCCACTGGCCGAACGGCAGCAGTGATTGGCGGAACAGGTCCACACTGGCGCTGATGGCCTGGCCCAGTTCATCGACCTCGTGACTGACGTCGGCGCTGAACAGCGTCCGGGCCACGATGGTCAGGGTCAGCGCCATCATCTCGCGATGGATGTCGACCTCGCCGCCGTCCTGCCACCGAGCGAGGTGACGGGCCGTCGCATCGGCCATGACCATGCCGTAGCCCTGGATCCGCTCGCGGTGAAAGGCCGGCTGCACCAGCCGCCGCTGGCGCAGGTGAAACTCCCCCTCGCTGGTCAGCAATCCCTGTCCCAGCATTCGCTTGGCCCGTTCCAGCCCGCGGCCCTTGGCAAACAGCCGGTGATCGGTGACCAGCAGCGCACGGATCTGGTCGGGATGGGACAGTGCCACCATCGGCTGGCCGCCCAGACGGATCTGCGCGATGTCCCCGTACTCGGTTTTGAGCCGGGTGAGAAAGGCCAGCGGATCCCGGCTGAGCGCCAGGAAATGCTGGCCGAAATACCGTGACGGGGGTCCGGGAGGAGAGTCTGGCATTGGGGATGAAAAAAAGGAGAGGGTAGAGTGGAGAGGGGATGCTCCGGTGCAACTCGAAATTCCCCTCTCCCCTCTCCCCTCTCCGTTGTTCTAGCTCCGAAGGGTGCTACACGTCGAGGTTGGAGACGTACTTCGCATTCTTCTCGATGAACAGCCGCCGTGGCTCGACTTCGTCGCCCATCAGCTCCTCGAACAGGTTCGAGGCCTCGACGGCGTCCTGCAGCGTGACCTGGAGAATGGTCCGGGTGTGCGGGTCCATCGTGGTCTTCCAGAGCTGGTCGGGATTCATCTCGCCCAGGCCCTTGTATCGCTGGATGTTGACGTTGACCTTGGTATCGCCGACCAGCCGCTTCACGTACTCGTCCCGCTCGACCTCGTTATAGGCGTAGAACTCTTCCTTGCCCTTGGCCACCCGGTACAGCGGCGGCTGCGCGATGTACACGTAGCCGGCCTCGATCAATTCCTTCATCTGGCGGAAGAAGAAGGTCAGCAGCAGGGTCCGGATATGGGCGCCGTCAACATCGGCGTCGGTCATCAGGATGATCTTGTGGTAGCGGGTGCCCTCGAGGTCGAAGTCGTCCTTGACTCCGGCGCCGATGGCGGTGATGATCGCCCGGATTTCCTCGTTGCTCAGGATTTTGTCGATCCGGGCCCGTTCGACGTTGAGGATCTTGCCGCGCAGCGGCAGGATGGCCTGGAACGACCGGTCGCGGCCCTGCTTGGCCGAGCCGCCGGCCGAATCGCCCTCGACCAGGTAGATCTCGCACAGCGCCGGGTCGTCGAGCGAGCAGTCGGCCAGCTTGCCCGGCAGCACCGCGCCTTCGAGACCGGACTTCTTGCGGACCAGGTCGCGGGCCTTGCGGGCCGCTTCACGGGCCCGGGCGGCACTGGCGGCCTTTTCGATGATGGCCCGCCCGACCGGCGGATGCTCCTCGAGATAGCTGCCGAGGTGCTCGTTGACCACCGTCTTGACGATGCCCTCGACTTCACTGTTACCCAGCTTGGTCTTGGTCTGGCCCTCGAACTGCGGCTCCCGGATCTTCACGTGCATGACGCAGGTCAGCCCCTCGCGGACATCCTCGCCGGACAGGGTGAACCCGTCCTTCTTCATCGCGTTGGTCCGCTTGGCGATGTCGTTGATGGTCCGAGTCAGCGCCGATTTGAGGCCGGTGAGGTGGGTGCCGCCCTCATGGGTATTGATGTTGTTGACGAAGGTGAAGGTGTTCTCGTTGTACCCGTCCTCGTACTGCAGCGCCAGGTCCACCTCGACGTCGTCCTTGGTTACCGTGAAGAAGACCGGCTTGGGGTGCACCGTCTTCTTGTTGCGGTTGAGCCATTCGACGAACTGAACCAGCCCGCCCTTGGCAAAGAAGGTTTCCTCCCTGGCCGGATCGACCCGCTCATCCTTGAGCGTGATCGTGATGCCCTTGTTCAGGAACGCCAGCTGGCGCAGCCGGTCGGCCAGGGTGGTGTAGTTGAACTCCAGCACCGTGAAGATCTCGGGATCCGGCTTGAACCGGACCGTGGTGCCGGTGCCCCGCGCCTTGCCGAGGACCTCGAGCTTCTTGACCGTGTTGCCGCGCACGAATCCCATCCGGTGCCGGCTGCCATCCCGGTCGACCACCACCTCGAGCCGCTCGGACAGCGCGTTGACGACCGACACCCCGACCCCGTGCAGGCCACCCGACACCTTGTAGGTGTTCTTGTCGAACTTGCCGCCGGCGTGCAGCACGGTCAGGGCCAGCTCGACGCCCGGGATCTTCTCGGTCGGATGGATGTCCACCGGAATGCCGCGGCCGTTGTCGCTCACGGTGATCGAGTTGTCGGCGTGGATGGTGACGCCGATGGTGTCGCAGAAGCCGGCCAGCGCCTCGTCGATCGAGTTGTCCACCACCTCGTAGACCAGGTGGTGCAACCCGTTCTCGCTGGTCGAGCCGATGTACATGCCCGGGCGCTTGCGGACCGCTTCCAGTCCCTTGAGGACCTGGATCGAGTCCGCGCCATACTGGCCACCGCCGTTGCTGCCTACCGGTTCTTTCGCCATGAGACCTGTCGTTGCTGGGATTCGGTTGCGGGCTCGCCGGAGGAGCCGGCCAGCCAGCGGATACCGGTAATGCGGCCCTGCTTGCCGGCATTGATCCGGGCCAGGATCGTCGGCGTCATCAGGTGGAGCTCATTGGCCCACTGGGCAGTCGAGACCCGGACCCGGAGCGCCCCGTCCGAGGTGATCGACTCGGCCACCGTGACCTGGGCAATCTGGGGCCCGACCAGGTCGGCCCACCGGCTCAGCACCTCGGCCTGCTCGATCCGCGGCTTGAGCCCTGAACTGCCCAGCCACTTCTGCAGTGCCTCGGCCAGCGGTGTCGGTCTCCGCTTGGCGTCGAATTCCTTCATCGGACCTCCACCCGTCCTGCGCTCATATTCCAGACCGGCAGGTCGAGACCGGCCGGCAAGTCGTCGAGGCGGGGCGCGGTCAGCAGGACCTGGCCACCATCATCACGATCCAGCAGCCGCCGCGACAATCGCCGCTGGCGATCAGTGTCGAGTTCGGCAAAGGCATCATCAAGCAACAGGGTGGGCGTGGCGCCTCTGGCCCGGGACAGGGAGCCCAGTTCGAGCAGCCGCAGGGCAATGGCGGCACTGCGCTGCTGCCCGGTCGAGCCGTAATCCCGCAGCCGCTTGCCCTCGATCCTGAGGACCAGGTCATCGCGATGCGGGCCCACCGTGGTCATGCGCCGGGCCCGGTCCTTCTCGATGGCGGCATTGAGCAGGGCTGGCCACCCAGCCGCATCGGCCAGCGCGGAGTTGCCGTGGTACTCGACAGTGACCGCCCGCGTTTCCCCGAGAGAGGCCATCTCGGCCGCGAATCGCTCCGCCTGATCGGCCACCCAGGTGGTCCGGGCGGCCACCAGCCGGGCACCGGCTTCCGCCAGCGGAGCGTCAAAGGCGGCAGCCAGGTCGGTGCGCTGCTGCCGGAGGGCGGCGTTGCGCTGCGCCAGTGCCGAACGGTACCGCGCCAGCGCCACCAGGTAGCGGCGGTCGGCCAGGGCCAGTACCCGATCCAGGTATTGGCGCCGGAGTGCTGCCGGTCCCGAAGCCAGTGCCACATCGGCCGGCTGAAACGCGACCGTCAGCCAGGCGCCAGCCGCATCGATCAAGCGGGGGGATTCTGCGCCATCGAGCGTGAGCCGTTTTTTCCGGCCTGCTGCCACGAAGCTGGCCGCCGCATCCCGGGTCTGTTCCCGGTCCTCGAACCGCACTGCCACCCGGAATCCCGGCTGCTCGAACCGGATCAGCTCGGCATCGGCGGCGCCCCGGAAGGAGCGGAACAGCACCGGATATCCCGCCGCCTCCAGCAGATTGGTCTTGCCCTGTCCATTGTCCCCGGCAAGGACGACTCCGCGGGGAGGCAGTTCGACGGTGGCATCGGCAAGATTCCGGAAACCGACGGTTTCCAGGGCGAGCAATCGCACTACTGGATCTGGACGAACCGGACGGCGGTATCCCCGGCCTGGCCCAGGCTGTCGACCGAGTTCACCCGGATGACCACCGCATCGCCGAGCAGTGAACCCGCCGGCACCGTGAAGCCAAAAGTGACCGGAGATTCCACATCGGTCAGCGGGGTAAGCCCGGTCGTCGCGCCCGTCACCTCGTAATAGACCGTGTCGATCCCGTGGGCACTGGTGACCGTGACCAGGACGTTGAGGGCCTGGCCGGCGGCAATAGTCGTATCGTGAGCGGGTTGGACGATCACACTGTGCGGGCCGACCGGTTCTTCGGCGCCTGGACCAGTGGGTCGGTCGATCGTGGTGCAGCCGCTCAGCAGCAGCCCGGCCCCCAACCACAGGGCCTGATGCCCCCCGCTGAGTCTGGCCATTTTCATCACTCAAAAATAGTCGCTGCCGGGGCTGAATTGCAGGGTGGAAAGGGGGATCAGTTGCCTCGAAACACCGCTGCCCGTTTGGCCAGAAAGGCGGCCATGCCTTCACGCATGTCGGCGGTGGCGGCCAGCAGGCCGAAGTGGTTGGCCTCGAGCAGTAGATGCTCGGCTTCCGGCATCTCGGCCCCCGCGTAGACCGACTCCAGTATCAGCCGTACTGCCAATGGACCCTTGCTCAGAATGGTCCGCATCAGCTTGTCAGCCTCTACCAGGAGTTGCTCCGGCGGGTAGACCCGATTGACCAGCCCGATCCGGAATGCTTCGGCGGCGTCGATGATCTGGGCGCTCATCAGCAGCTCCAGGGCGCGGCCACGACCCACAAGCCGGGGCAGGCGGACGGTTCCGCCATAGCCCGGCCCGATGCCGAGGTTGACCTCGGGCTGGCCGAATCTGGCATTGTCGCTGGCCAGCCGGATGTGACACGCCATGGCCAGCTCACAGCCCCCCCCAAGGCAGAACCCGTTCACCGCGGCAATCACCGGTTTGCCCAGTCGTTCCAGCCGGCTCATCACGGCCTGGCCGTAGAGTGAGCGCGCCTTGGCATCCAGCGGCGTCTGGCTCGACAGCTCGGCGATGTCGGCGCCGGCGGCAAAGGCCTTGGAGCCGGCGCCCGTCAACACCAACCCGCGCACCGACGGATCCGACTCGGCACGACTGACCAGCTCGGCCAATTGGCGGAACAGTGCGTCGTTGAGGGCGTTGAGCTTGTCGGGGCGATTGATGGTGATCGTGGCAACGCCGTCCCGGAGCTCGAACCGCAGCATGCTGTCGGTCATGTGGTCAGGTGGGATGAGGGTGAATTGGCTGGCCGGCTGGCGGGAATCTACCCAGCCATTCGGCGGACCGCAGCGCTGTGGCTTCAACTCAGCAGGGTGCGGGCCCGGGGTGGTGATCCGCCCCACAGCTGGAGTAAGCCAGCGCTCCTGGTCGGTTGGGATCGCACTGAATAATGCATAGAAACAATACGATACAACTCGTATTAAAATCTATTCAACATATTGATATATATGTAGTTAAATGCTTAGCCTTGAACATAGCGCACAGTTTCTTGACAGTGCCATGCCCTCATGGCACACCCATTGCCAAATGAGCTACCAACCACCAGCGCGGAAAATTTCCGACGCTTCTGACTCAAGACCTTGGAGACTCCGATGAAGTGCTGGCGCCCGCTTCGCGACCTCGGCCTGGCCGCAGCCCTCCTGCTGACGGCCAGCTGTGGCACTGATGGCCCGACCAGCCCGACGGCCACGACCGCACCAGCGCCCGTCGCGGTGGTCGCCAGGCCTGATGCCAGCATTCTCGGCGGTCTCACCAATACCCTCGGCGGCGGCCTCAATGGCTTGACGGGCGGCCTGCTCAACGGCCTGCTCGGCTGCTCGCAGCAGCCCTACAACCGGACTACCCAGGTCGTCGGCGTCGCCGGCGGCACCATCCGGGTCGGCCGGCACTCGCTGGTCCTTCCGCGCGGGGCACTCAACCGTGACGTGACGATCACTGCGGAAGCCCCGTCGGATGAGGTGGCGTCGGTCCGCTTCTCCCCCGAAGGTCTCCAGTTCAACGCCGGCCACCTGCCCCGGGTTACCCTGGACTACTCGACCTGTCCCCTCGGCCGGCTGCAGCTGCTGAAGCATGTGGCCTACACCACCGAGCGGCTCCAGATCCTGGACATCCTGAGCTCGGTGGACAACCTGCTCCTGATGAGAGTGTCCGCCCCGCTGCATCACTTCTCGCGGTACGCCGTGGCCTGGTAAGGTGGCTGCGGCGCGGTCGGAGGCTGGCCTGAGCGTGAGCGCGTCGGCGGCCGGAGATCGGCTGGCCGAGGCGCGGGCGCATGACCAGGCCGGCAGCCTGGTTGAAGCCGCGGATGCCTACCAGGTCGCGATCCAGGTCGCCGAGCAGAGCGGGGACCTGCCGTCGCTGATCGAATCGCTCCGCCGGGTCAGCATCATCCATCACCATCGCAACGAGGCGGACAAGGCTGCGGAGCTCTGCTCCCGCAGCCTCGAACTCGCGCTGCAGGCCGACCGGTCGACCCTTGCCGCCGAAGCGCTCAACACGCTAGGGATCTTTGCCTTCGAGCGGGGAGCCATGGAGGAGGCCCGCGCCATCTATGACCGCGCCCTGGCGCTGGGCGGGGAGGTTCCCGCACTGCGGGCCCGGATCGAGCAGAATCTCGGCATTCTGGCCAACGTCAAGGGGGATCTCGAAGCTGCGTCGACCCATTACGAAGCCTCGCTCGAGGCATGCCGCACGGCCGGCAACCGCCACGGCTGCGCCATTGCCTATCACAACATGGGCATGAACAGCGCCGACCGGGGCCACTGGGCCGATGCCGATCGATTCTTCAGCGAGAGCGCCAGCCTGGCGATCGAACTCGGTGATGTCCGGCTCCAGGGACTCTGCCTGCTCAATCACGCCGAGGTCCACCTGGCGCGGCAGTCATACGAGGCGGCCCGCCACAACGCCGAGCAGGCGCTGGCCATCTTCGATCAGCTGGGCGACCGGATCGACAAGCCCGATGCCTACCGGGTGCTGGGGATGGTGTACCGGGAGACAGGCCGGGCCACCCTCGCCGAGTCGCGGTTCAAAAGCGCCATCGAGCTGGCCCGCGCCAGTGAGGCGCTGCTGAGCGAAGCCGAGTCTTCCCGCGAGTTGGCCCGCCTGTACCAGGACATGGGCCGCAACCAGGAAGCGCTGACGCTGCTCAACGCGGCCCACCGGCTGTTCGGCCGGCTCACGGCCCGTCTCGACCTGGTCGATGTCGGCGCCAAGGCGGCCAAGCTCGAGCAGACGTACCTCGCGGTGGTCCTGGACTGGGGTCAGTCGCTGGAATCGGCCGACAGCTACACTCACGGTCACTGCGCGCGGGTGGCCGACTACGCCACCATGGTGGCCCAGGCCCTCGAATGCTCCCCCGAGGAGCAGACCACCATCCGGCTGGGTGCCTACCTCCACGATCTCGGCAAGGTGCGGATCCCCCACGAGATCCTCAACAAGCCGGGGGCGCTGACCAGCGAGGAATTCACCGTCATGAAGCAGCATCCGGTCTGGGGGATCGAGATGTTGGCGGCCATCGAGTTTCCGTGGGATATCAAACCGATCATCCGCTGGCATCACGAGAAGTACGATGGTACCGGGTATCCCGACCGTCTCAAGGGAGATGAAATTCCCCTGGCGGCCCAGATCATCTGCATTGTCGATGTCTATGACGCCATTACCACCACCCGGAGCTACCGCCCCGCGATGGATCATGCCGAGGCCATGCGCCGGATGAATGAGAGCCGGCACTGGTGGAAGCCCAGCGTCTTTGCCGCCTTTGAGCGCTCGGTGGCGGCTCAGGCCGCGGTGGCCAAATGACCGTGACCCTTGAGCTGCGGGAGTTGATTGACGCCGGCCAGTTCCGTGACGCGCTGAGCCGATACCGCAGCCAACGGCAGCAGGCCACGACCGAGGATGTGCTGCTGGCGGCCACCGCTGCCGGACACCTGGGTGAACTCGATCTCGGAGTGTCACTGGCCGCCGAAGCCCATGGCTCCTGCGTAACCCAGGCTGATCTGTCTGGCCGGATGCGGGCGGCTCACCTGCTGGGCGGCTTTGCCTTCGAGCGCGGCCGCCTGGGCGATGCGGAGGCCTATTTCTCCGAGGCCAGCCGGCTGGCCCAGCGGTCCCGCAATGACTTGCAGGCTGCCAAGTCGGCCAACAACCTGGCCTCGGTGGCCCACCTCGGCGGCCGCTCGGCCGATGCGGTGCGATTGTATCAACATGCGCTGGCCGCCTACCTGCGGCTCGGGGATGACGCGGGGGCGGCCGAGACGGGCCACAATCTCGCGTTGCTCCATCGGGAGGCTGGCCATTTCTGCGCCGCGGCCGAAGCGGTGGAGACTGCGCTGGTGCACGCCCGGCGCACCAGTGACCGCGGGCTGATTGCCCTGATCCTGTCCGGGCGGGCTGAGCTGGCCATGGAGCGGGAGGACCTCGATACCGCCGCAACGGCTCTCGCTGAAGCGCGGCCCCACGCCGAATCCGGTGGCGATGCCCCGGCGCTGGCGGAACTCCATCGGCTGCAGGGTCGGCTGGCGCTGACGCGCGGCAATCTCGAGAGCGCCTATGAATTCGGTCTCATGGCATGGGCCGCGGCAGGGGTGCAGGGCAATATTCTGCTGGAAGGCGAATGCGCAGCGGTCTGTGCTCTGTCGCTCAAGCGATTGGGGCGGATAGCCGAGGGACATGGCTTCTTCCTGCGGGCCCAGCAGCGGCTGGTCGCCCTCGGTTCAGCCATCCGGGCTCAGCGCCTGGCGCGGGAGTGGGCCAGCGGCTGAGCCGCGAGCACGATATTTTGGTGGCCATGCCACTCCCCGCATGGACCCACATCGCCTGGCTGCCTGGCCACGGCGTCAGAATTCTCGATCAGACCCGACTCCCCACTGAAGAGATCTACCTCGACCTCACCACCGTGGACGCGATGGCCGAGGCCATTCACGTGCTGCGGGTTCGCGGCGCGCCATTGATCGGGATCGCAGGGGCCATGGGGCTCACGCTGACCCGTTCGGGGGGGCAAGGGGGCGCGGGGGCCGAGGCTCGAGTGGTTCTGGCTGACCTGGAGTCGTCGGCGGTACAGCTCAAATCCACCAGGCCCACGGCGGTGAATCTCGGCTGGGCTCTCGATCGGGTGATGCAGCGGGCGCACCAGACACCCGGTGGCGGCCCGGAGATTCGTGCGGCGGTGCGCGCTGAAGCCGAGGCCATCTGGGCCGAGGACCGCGCGATGTGCGACCTGATCGGCGAAGTCGGGCTGCACCTGGTGCCCGATGGCGCCACGATCTACACCCACTGCAATGCCGGCGCGCTGGCCACCGGCGGTCGTGGGACAGCGCTGGCGCCGGTGTACACGGCGTTCGAGCGCGGGCGGCGGGTGCAGGTCCTGGCCGACGAGACCCGGCCGCTGCTGCAGGGCAGCCGGCTCACCGCCTGGGAGCTGGGCCGAGTGGGGATTCCGTGCACCGTGCTGGCCGATGGAATGGCCGCGTCGCGGCTCCGCATGGGTGGGGTGGCTGCGGTCATCGTCGGCGCCGACCGGATCGCGGCCAACGGTGATACGGCCAACAAGATCGGGACCTACGGGCTGGCGCTCGCGGCCCGGGCGCACGGCGTGCCGTTCTACATAGCGGCGCCGTACAGCACATTTGATATCGCCACTCCCGACGGCGCCGCCATTCCGATCGAGCAGCGTGATAGCAGCGAGGTCACCCGGCTGGGAGGCATCGCTACCGCGCCCGCCACGGCGTCGGCGTGGAATCCCGCGTTTGACGTCACCCCGGTCGGGCTGATCACCGGCTTTATCACTGACCGCGGGCTGCTGGCTCCGACCGATCTGTCCGGCCGACTCACCGCGTGACCGCGGCCTTGCCGGCCGTCGATGCCCGGACCCGCGCCCGGGCCGAACTCGGCATGCTGCTGGTGGTCATCGTCTGGGGCGCCAACTTCGGCATCGTGAAGTGGACGCTGGCGGAGATTCCACCATTTGCCTTTGCGGCCTTCCGGTTTTCCGTCTCCGCCATCTGTCTCTGTGCCATCGCCTGGATCCGCGAAGGTCCGCCCCGCTTTCCACCTGGTACCGCGATCCGGGTGCTCTGGCTCGGGATCGCGGGCAACAGCATCTACCAGGTGCTGTTCATGATCGGGCTGACCCGGACCAGCGTTGGCAATGTGGCGCTGCTGGCCGGTTGTTCACCGGTGCTGGTGGCACTGTTCGGCTGGCTCACCGGAATTGAACAGCTGTCGCGGACCATGATTGCTGGGGTCGGGCTCTGCGTGCTCGGTATCGCGCTGGTGGTGGGGGTCCACGATGCGGCGTTCACCCATTCCAACCTCCTCGGAGACCTGGCCATTGTGGTCGCCGCGGTGGCATGGGCGGCGTACACCGTCGGGGTGCGGACCGTCTCCGACAAGGTCTCGGTCACCTGGCTGACCGCCGCCACCACCCTGGCCGGCGCGCCACTACTGCTGCTGGTCGGAGGCCGCCAGCTGGCCGCGGTGGAGTGGGGCACACTCTCCACCAGGACCTGGATCGCGCTGGCTTACACCACGCTGATTTCGCTGGTGCTGGCCTACCTGATCTGGAACGCCAGCATCAGGCTGGTGGGCAGCGTTCGGACTTCGGTGTTCAGCGCCGGAATGCCGGTGGTCGGAATGATCCTGGCCTGGCCGCTGGTCGGCGAGCGGCCGCGGCTGGTGCAGGTCGTGGGTTCGGTGCTGATCGTGGGAGGAGTCTTGCTGGCGCGGTGGACGGGGGGGCAGCGGGGCAGGGGGGCAGCGGGGCAGTAGCTGCGGATTAAATATCGCCCCGACCTCCCATCTCCTGTCTCCTATCTCCTGTCTTCTATAGTATTGTCCCATGCCTTCAGTTCTCGCTCTCGACTCCGGCACCACCGGCGCTACCGCCCTCGTCATTCGTGACGACGGGAAGATTATCGGCCGAGGATCGCGGGAGCTGCCGCAATCGTTCCCGGAGCCGGGCTGGGTCGAGCACGATCCAATCGAGATCCTCAACGCCATTGTCGCCGCGGCGCGTGAGGCCTTGGCCGCCGCGGGGGAATGGCCGGCCGGGCTCGGCATCACCAATCAGCGCGAGACCACAATCCTGTGGGACCGGAAGACGCTGGCGCCGGTGGCGCCGGCGATCGTCTGGCAGGACCGCCGCACTGCCCAGCGCTGCCGGGAGCTCAAGGCCTCCGGGGTCGAGCCACGGGTGCACCACCTCACCGGCCTGGTGCTGGATCCCTACTTCAGCGCCACCAAACTCGAGTGGCTGCTTCGGGAGCCGTCGGTCCGCCGCCGAGCGGACGCGGGGGAACTGGCCTTCGGCACGGTGGACAGCTGGTTGATCACCAGGCTGACCGGCGGTCGAGTGCACGTCACCGACCACACTAACGCCAGCCGGACGCTGTTGTACGGCCTGCAAAGCCGCCGGTTCGAACCGGAACTGCTCGAGCTGTTCGGAATTCCCGCCGTCGTGCTGCCCGGCATCGTCGATTCGTCGGGCATTGTCGCCGAGACCGACCCATCGATGCTGGGTCGATCGCTGCTGATCGCTGGCATTGCCGGTGACCAGCAGGCGGCGCTGTTCGGTCAGGGCTGTGTCCGGCCGGGCAGCGCCAAGAACACCTATGGCACCGGTGCCTTTCTGCTGACCCACACCGGCGACCGGCCGGCCTGGTCCTCGCAGGGGCTGCTGACGACGGCTGCGTGCGGGCCCCGTGGTGAACCCGCCTACGCGCTCGAGGGCAGCGTCCTGGTGGCGGGAGCCGCGCTGCAGTGGCTGCGGGATGGACTGGGGATTCTTTCGACCGCCGCCGAATCCGAATCGATGGCCCGGAGCGTGGCGGACACCGGCGGGGTGCACTTCGTTCCCGCCTTTGCTGGGCTGGGGCCGCCGCACTGGGAACCGGAGGCCCGCGGGACGATCACCGGCCTGACCCGCGGCACCACCCGGGCCCACCTGGTCCGTGCGGCGCTCGAGGCCATGGCCTACAGCAGCGCCGACCTGCTGGATGCTATGCTCCGCGACTGCTCGGCTGGTCTCGGAGTACTGCGGGTCGACGGCGGTGGCTCATCCAACGATTGGCTGGTGCAGTTCCAGGCGGACATTCTCGGCGTGGCCGTGGAACGGCCGGAGATCGTCGACTCCACTGCCATGGGCGCCGGTGGCCTGGCGGGGCTGGCGCTTGGGGTCTGGCCGGACATGGACGCATTCATCTCCGCCCGGCGGGTCCGGACCTTCGAGCCGGGAATGTCCGCAGCTGAGCGGGCCCGACTCAGATCCGGATGGGCTCGGGCGGTTGGGGCTGCGGTGACCTGGGCGCGGGGCTCGTTGGCCTGGAGCCGGGCCCCGGAATGAGCGGATACGGGCAAGGCGCCGGGCGGTCCCGCTGACTGATCAGGCCTGGGTCAGCAAGGCCGCTACTGCAGTGGCCGCGAGGACCATGAACCCGACGATCGCGTGGCGGCGAAGTTGATCGAACGCCGTCTCTACCTGGTCAACTCGCTGAGCACGGCGCAATCCATCGACCGACCATCCCGGAATGGCGCCATCGATGATGCGCCGTCCCACCTCGAAGCTCCGGGCATCGGATTCCCGCTCGCTGCGGCAATGCTCAAGCAATCCGAACGCCCGCTCTCGGCCCCGTCGGCTGATCTCGAGGTCGACCGTCCATCGACCCGAGGGGCGGATCTGGTAGGGGCGGGACTGGATGGTGAAACCCTTGTATCGATGGGTGTGCATCAGCGGCCTGGCGGTTCGGGCGCGGGCACCGGAAGGGCAATCCTGGGATTCCGCCTCCGATCAGCCGCTCCCTCGGGCAGTGACTGACCGCTCAGGCTGGCGCCGAATGGCTGCATCAAGTTGTAACCGGTTGGGGCAGCACGGCCTCGTCGAGGCTTGCCATCTTCCCCTCCAGTCACTGGTGAATTCAGGATCAGCCTGAGGAGGGGAAGGAGGAGGACATACCACTTGGCATGCCCCCCCGGGGGTCCTGCGAGGACTTCCAAGATCGGGTATTGAACGGTGCGAAACAATCGATCGGTAGAGCGAATTTTGACCTCGCTCCAACGATTCAGGCCGAGAGTGCGGGCTCGGTCCCGGTCGGAAAGGCGGCAGGCCGCGGAGCCTTGCCGCTATGGGAAAATGCCGCCAGTTCGAGCCGGCTGTTGATGGCCAGCTTCGAGAGCACCCGGTGGACGTGATTCTTGACCGTATAAAGTGCAATCTGCAGCCGGGCCGCGATGGCCTTGTTGCTGAGGCCTTGAGTGATCAGGGACGCGACTTCCTGTTCCCGCCTGGTGAGGCGGCCCGCGGCCAGCGTCACCGGCTCTCGGAGTGGCGCGCCGTGACGCTTGATCTGGGCGAACAATGACCGGGTCAATTGCGCCGGCAGCACCTGGATGCCGCGAACCACGCACCGGATGGTCTCCAGAAACTCTTCGAACGACGACTCGGCCAGGACAAAGCCGCATACCCCCGCCCGGATGAAACCGGACAGATCACCGTGGCTGGCCTTGAGCCCCATCACCACCACCCGGCAGTCGGGTGCCGTGCCATGGAGCGCACCGGCCATGGTGAGGCTGTCGCTTCCCTTCTGCGGCAGATTGAGCAGTATCAGGTCCGGCTGACTGCGCCGGACTTCGGTCAGTGCCTGCTCGATGTCGGCGGAGGTGATGATGACGTGGAATCCGGACTCGCGCCGGATCAGGGAGACGACACCGGCTGACTGCAGCGGATTGTCGTCGATCAGCAGCATCGAGATGAAGTCGGTCATGGTCGCCGGCTCCGAACTGCACTCGAACGGTTCACTACGGGAGTCAACCATGGGCGCTCACCTGGCCAGGCGGGTTGCCGGCTGGTGCACCGGACTTCTGACTTCTTGATGAAAAGGTGGGCTATCAGGGAGGGTTCAACAATCGCTCATCAGGACCAGCCACTGCCCGCTCGAAAGAGCTATTCGCTGGCCTCTCGGGGCGGCCGGATCCGGGACTCGCTGGAGTGGGAAAAGGCGGCCACTTCAAGCCGGCTGTGCAGGGCCAGCTTTTCCAGCACGTTGTGCACGTGACTCTTGACCGTGTGCACGGCAATGTGAAGCCGGGTCGAGATTTCCTTGTTGCTCAGCCCCTCACCAAGCAGGGCGATGACCTCGCGTTCACGATTGGTCAGCCGGACCGCTTCGAGGAGCTTGGCCTTGCCGCTGACGCCGACATTGCGGGCAATCTGGCTAAAGAGCGAATTGGTCAACTCCGGAGGCAGCACCTCGCCGCCGCTGGCCACTACCCTGATGGTGCTGAAGAAGTCGTCGCTGGAGGCGTCCTTCATGAGGAAGCCGGAGGCCCCAGCCTTGACGTAATGCGCCACGTCCTCCTGGGCCGGCAGCAGCCCCATGACAATGATCCGGGAGTCAGGTACCTCGGCACGCACGGTGGCCGTGAGGCTCAGACTGTCATGATCCTCCAGGCCGAAATCGAGCAGCACGATATCCGGCTTTACTTCCCGGACCTTGGCCAGTGCCTCGTCGATGTCGGCCGAGGTGGCCAGTACCCGGAAGTCAGGCTGGGTATGGATCAGCGCCGCCATCCCCTCGCGGAGGAGGCGGTTGTCGTCGATCAGCACCAGCGAAATGGTCGCTGCGGCTGGCTGGACTGGGGGTGGAGCCGCTGGGTGTGCGGCGGGCTTCCGCTTCACTGCTGATTCCTCCACAGTTGCGGAACCGACGAATGGCGGCCGAGGGCCTTGGGGCAGAGGACGCGGGGAGGGTGGGTCGCCCGCGATGCGACCAAGCAGGGGGGATGGCGGACCACTGGGGCAGCTCCTTTCGGGAGCGCCAACGGGAGCTAGATCTTTGTCACGCAGGAGAACTATACCATACCGCATCGTGGACTGCAAGATTTTGAGTCGGGCCAGACAGAGTTGCTCCCTCTTATTCCTGCCCTTTCATCCCTGCCATTGGTGGTAGGGCGATCGCGGCGGACTGAGTGAAAATGGCCGATCGGCATCCGGATTTTTCCTCCCCACAACCGCTTATCTACTGCTCGATATTGCTCCCTTCCCTCACCTGGCATTGTGGCTGCCGCCGTGTACCTCGATCCCACCGCAGCTCGGGGACCTCGCGGCGTCCCACCGCTCTTCCATTTCCTCATGCGGTGTGAACAACGTTCGTAGATCCGACAACTAGCCGGCCGGCCCTGGTGTCCTCTCGTCAGGCGGCGGCCCTGGTCGATCCACCATTGGCCAGCTGTTCCAGTTCACTGCCGCAGGTCGGGCAGCCGGGCACCGGTCCCGAGATGGACCAGAGCGGACTGTCGGTAAACCCGACCGACCATTTGCCGGCCTGATACGGATGGCGCCGCACCCGGAGCGGCCCGGCGCCGCAGCCGAGGATGGAGCAGCGAAACCAGAGCCATTCATGGTCCTGATGGTCCTTCATGATCGTCCTCACCGCTGAAGTGTGCGCGGACAATACCTGGCGGACATCGAGTCCGCAGTCAGTCCAGGAGGAAGCCAGTACAAGTAGATCGGCGCAGCCGCCTGTCAGCCGCCATCCGACAGCGACGCTGTAGTCCCCTGTCCCACACCACAGGGCAAAAGTCTTCCCGTCCGCAGCGCATCCCCGTCTGATATTCCCATCGAGAGCGCGGCGCTAACATTGCCACCGTTCGCAGTTGGCCCCACTCATCGATGGAGAACAGTATGAAGTCCACAGTCCTGGTTCCCGCCCTGGTTCTGGCGCTGCTGGCGGCCTGCAAGAGCTACACGGCGCCCAGCAACACCCCGCCCACGCCGACCCATACGACGTACTCAGCTGTCGGCGACAGTGCCACCGTTGCCGCCAAGCTGGTCGAGTTCCGCGCGGCCCTCGGTGGCGGACTCAACGCCCCGAACTCGCCGCCGGCCGACAGCGGCCGCCGCGAGATCAACTGGGACGGTGTGCCGGCGGCCGTCACCAACATCGACGCCTTTCCGGTCGACTTCTTCAACGTGAATTCCAAGCGGGGCGCCATCATGAACACCACCGGCACCGGTCTCCGGGTGGACAGCACCGACTTTGCCAATGGCAATGCAGCGCTGGCTGACCAGTTCCATGCCTTTTCGCCCAGGAAGCTGTTCATGGCCGTGGGCAGCAACCAGGTGACGGTCCGATTCCAGCTGTCCGGCGCCGCGACCCCGGGCCTGGTCAAGGGATTTGGCTCGATCTTTTCCGACGTCGACAAGGCCGGCTCCACCAGGATCGACTTCTATGATGGCAACGATCTCCGGATCGCCACGATCAATGCGCCGGCCCAGGCGGGCGCTCACGGCTTCTCCTTCGTCGGCGCCACCTTTACCTCGGCGGTCGTGGCCCGGGTCGTAATCACCAGCGGCGAGGCCGCGCTGGATGGCACCATCCAGGACATCACGGCCGGCGGCACCAAGGATCTGGTCGTCATGGACGATTTCATCTACGGTGAGCCGCTCCCTGTCCAGCCGTAACATTCCGCCCCATCCAGGGGCCCCGGTTCGTCCGGGGCTCCACTCTCCTTCCTTGAAGCCAGGCGCACCTCCATTCTTCAGGGAAGGAGCCACGATGACTACTGGAATGCCCAACCCTGCCCAGTTCAACACCCCCGCGCTGCTGGAGGCGTTTTTCGAGCGCTCCAGGGACGGGCATTTTTTCATGATGCTGGACCAGCCGGTGGAATGGGGGCCCGGTGTCGACAAGGACGCCGCGCTGGAGTACGTGTTCGACCACCAGCGGATGACCAAGGTCAACCCGGCCATGTCGGCGCAGTTCCGGGCCACTGCCGAGCAACTGATCGGCCGGACGCCCAACGACTTCTTCAGGCACGACCCGGAAGGGGGCCGCCGCGGCTGGCGGGCACTGTTCGACGCCGGGCACTCCCACAGCATGACCAACGAGCGGCGCCTCGACGGCACGCCGATGTGGGTCGAGGGTGACTACATGTGTTTCTACGATGCCGAGGGCCGGATCACCGGGCACTTCGGGATCCAGCGCGATGTCACGGAGCGGACCCTGGCCGCCGACGAGCTGGAGCAATCGCGCACCGAATTGCGGGCGCTGGCGGCCAGGCTGCAAGCCACCCGGGAAGAGGAGCGGACCCGGATCGCCCGGGAGATTCACGACGAGCTGGGCCAGGCCCTGACCGGACTCAAGCTCGACCTGGCCTGGCTGGAGAAGACCCCGAACCGGACCTCCGGCAGTCTACGGGTTGGTGAGGTGTCGATCACCGCCCGGATCGACGAGACGATGGAAGTGGTGCGGCGAATTGCCAGCGAGCTCCGGCCCAGTGTGCTCGACCAGCTGGGCCTGGAAGCGGCCATTGATTGGCTGGTACAGGAATCGGCCAAGCGCACCGGGATCACGGTCAAGCTTGACGCCGAGGAATTTCCGCCGCTGCCGGATGAAATGGCCAGCCACGCCTTCCGGATCATCCAGGAGGCGCTGACCAACGTGACTCGGCACTCCAGGGCCGACCGGGTGGATGTGACGGTCCGGCACCGGGCGGGGATGCTCATCATCGGCGTGGAAGACAACGGGATCGGTATCATGCCCCAGTCGTTGAGCGGGCTTCGTTCGCTCGGGCTGGTTGGCATGCGGGAACGGGCAGTGGCCTGCGGGGGAACACTCATGGTTCGAGGAACGCCAGGGCAAGGCACCGCCATCGTGGTGCAGATTCCAGTGGTGGCATCATGAACCGTCCCACCGCCATCCGGGTTTTCATCGCTGACGATCATCCGATCGTCCGGCAGGGGCTGCGCAGAATCGTCGAGGAAGACTCCGGCCTGATCATTTCCGGTGAAGCCGGCGATTCCGCCTCCCTGCTGGCCGCCCTGACCTCGGCGGCCACCGATATCGTCCTGCTCGACGTCTCGATGCCGGGCGGGCCGTTCCTGGAAACGCTCCGGGCCTTGCGGGAAAATCACCCGACGATCCGGGTGCTGGTCCTCAGTGTCCACCCCGAGGACCAGTGGGCCGTGCGGGCGCTCAGGGCCGGCGCGTCGGGGTATCTCACCAAGGATCATTCGCCGGATCAGCTGCTCGAAGCCATCCGCCGGGTGTACCGCGGCGGCAAATACGTCAGCCCGACCCTGGCGGAGCAGTTGGCCAGCCAGCTTGACAATGGAGGGCAGCGGGCGCCGCACGAGCAACTGTCGGATCGGGAGTTCGAGGTCATGCGGCGCCTGGGCACCGGGCTCACCGTCACCCAGATCGCGGCGGAACTCGGGCTGTCGGCCAAGACCGTCAGCACCTACCGGACCCGGATCCTCGAGAAGATGGCGGTGGATACCAACGCGGATCTGGTGCGGTATGCGTCGAGGTACGGGTTGATTGGGTAGGCGGGCGGACAGGCGGACAGCCGGACAGGCGGACAGGCGGACAGGCGGACAGGCGGACAGGCGGACAGGCGGACA
>JBDTTF010000140.1:0-2768 GCA_039930765.1 Gemmatimonadota bacterium
ACAGTTCCGAACCCGAATCGCGAAGCAGTGCCAGTCCGGGAGCGGATCGTATCCGAGTTCATCCGCGGCCCCAAGTCCGAACAGCGTTGGCCACGGATGAACACGGACAAGCACGGATAAACCCGTAGCAGCTTTGAGTTTCTATCATCAGGAAAGACTCGTCACTTGTTTTTGTTAACCAACAGTTCCGAACCCGAATCGCGAAGCAGTGCCAGTCCGGGAGCGGATCGTATCCGTGTTCATCCGCGTTCATCCGCGGCCCTCTTGCTTTTGTTGAGCCTCGGCTGCGCCAAGAAGATCGAGCCAGCAACGCTGCGATCGGCCGATACCACGACTGTCGCCGCCGACTCTTCCCGGTTCACGGATCCATCCATCGTCATCCTCGGCACCAGCCTCACCGCCGGCTTCGGGCTGCAAGACCCTGAACAGGCCTATCCCGCCGTGCTGCAGCGGATCATCGACAGCGCAGGATATCACTACCACGTCATCAACGCCGGGGTCAGCGGCGAGTCGTCGGCTGGCGCGCTCCGGCGGATTGCCTGGGTGCTGAGCAAGCCGCCCGCGGTCCTGATCATCGAGACCGGGGCCAATGACGGGCTCCGGGGCCAGAGTCCCGATTCCCTCAGGCAGAATATCGAGGAAATCGTCGACTCCGCCCGCCGACTGGCGCCCGGGGCCGCCGTGGTCCTGGCCGGCATGGAAGCGCTGCCCAACCTCGGCGCCGACTACGCCCGGAAATTTCACGCGGTCTATCCGGCGCTGGCCACCGCGGACCACCTGCCGCTGATTCCGTTCCTGCTGCTGAACGTGGCTGGTGTCGATTCGCTTAACCAGGCCGACGGGATCCATCCGAATCCGGCCGGTGCCGTCATCGTGGCCCACACCGTCTGGAACGTGATTCGTCCCCTGCTCGGGAGCGCCCAATGAACCGGAGACCGGAGACCGGAGACAGGGGACGGGAAAAGCCGCTGTCCGGCCTTCTGTCTGCTGTCTTCTGTCTCCTTCTCGTCGCCTGCGGCTCGGACTCCGCCGGTCCTGCACCCCATGGCCGCAGCTACCGCATGGGCTTCTCCAACTTTCCGCCCCGGCCCGACATCACGATTGCGTTGCAGGCACTCGACCTCTGGGCCCCCCGGGCCGATGCCGCGATCATCAGCGGTGAAATTCCCTGGGCCGCGCTGCTGGCCGATTCCACCGCCGAGCAGATCGTGACTGCCGGGCTGGTGCCGCTGGCCAATTATTACCGGAGCCACCATCTCGACCTGGTCGTCACTCTCGATGCCACCGATGGGCTCAACCGGGCGGCCGAGTCGCCGGCGCTGGTGGCGGCGGGGCGGAGCATCACCGACACGGCAATCCAGCGGCTGTACCGAGCGTATGTCACCGCTATCGACACCATGCTGCGGCCAAGCTATCTGGCGCTGGCCATGGAAACCAACCTGATCCGTGCGGCCGCCCCAGACTCGATCTACCGGGCGGTGGTGGCCATGGCCAACGCCGCCGCCACCGAACGCCTGGCAGGGAATACTACCGCAAAGCTGATGGTCACGATCCAGGTCGAGACCGCCTGGGGCCGATTCTCCGGCAGCAATCTGTTCGTGGGAGTGGCCCAGGATCGGAGCGATTTTCCGTTCAGCCAGGCTCTCGGTCTCTCGTCCTATCCGTACCTCGGCGGCTTCTCCGAGCCCGAGGATGTTCCGCTCGACTACTTCAGCCGGATCACGGCCGGCAGCCCGCTGCCAGTACTGGTCACCGAAGGCGGCTGGAGCTCGGCTTCGGTGGCGGTGGTGATGTCATCACCCGAGAAGCAGGCCCGCTGGATCCATCGCGAGGGTGAACTGCTCGATGCCGCGTCGGCGGTGGCCTTGTTTCAGCTTGACTTCGCCGACCTGGCGTTGAGCTTCTTCCCGCCGGTACCCGACAGCCCGACCCTGCCGCTGTTTGCCTCGCTCGGCCTGGTCGATACTGCGCTCACTCCCAAGGTGGCGCTGGCCAGCTGGGACACTCTCTTTTCACGACCCAGGATCCCATGACCGTCACGCTGCTTGCTTTTGCCGCTTCGCTCCGCCGCGGATCGTTCAACCGTAAACTCATTCAGGTGGCCACCGGCATTGCGCGTGAATTGGGCGCCGAGGTGGACCTGGCGGAGTTCAGCGAATTCGAGATGCCGCTGTTCAACGCCGACATCAACCAGGCGACCGGCCTTCCACCTGGAGCGCTCGAATTCATTCGGCGGCTGCAGGCCACGGACGGAATGCTGATCGCCTCACCCGAATACAACTACTCGGTCAATGGGGTCCTCAAGAATGCCATTGACTGGGTGAGCCGGGCCAAACCCACCCCGCTGAACGGGCGCACCGCATTGCTGATGTCGACTTCGAGCGGGATCTACGGTGGGATCCGAGGGCTCTGGCAGCTCCGGATTCCGCTCGAGGGGTGCGGCTGCTTCGTCCACCCGGGGATGTTTCCCCTGTCCACCGGCGGCCAGGCGTTCAGCGCTGACGGCGGGCTGATCGACTCCGCCCAGCACACTCGGCTGCATTCCCTGATGAGTGGCTATCTCAAGGCTACTGAGGCGCTGGCCGCTATTCGCACCTGAATCCTTTGCGTCTTTGCTTCTTTGCGTCTTTGCGGTTTTGCAGTTGCTGTTTCAGTTGCAGTTGCAGTTTACCACAGAATCAGGCCTGACCGGCGCCCCGCAGGATGGCTGCCTTACGAACCCTCTGTGCCTCTGTGTTTCCTGCTGCAGTTGTTGTTATAGCAGTTAC
>JBDTTF010000141.1:0-6902 GCA_039930765.1 Gemmatimonadota bacterium
AAGACCAGATGGACCGGTTGGCTCGCAAAGGCATCGCTACGGCCCGGCGCCAGCGCCGGCGTGGAAGCAATCAGCACATTGCGGCTATCAACTCCCTCGATCGCGAGATCGGCAAAGCTGGCCATCCCGTCGGTGGCTGTGACCGTCGTGGTTCCGCGCAATGCGGTGGCGGCGCCTCGATGCACGGAGAGCGCGACGGTGACTTCACCATTGAACCCCGTGACCACCCGTCCGTCGGCATCCTCCGCTCTGACCTGCACGACCTGGGCGAATGTGACGCTGCTGAACTGAGTCTTCGGCCCCGCCGTAAATGCCAGATGGGTGGCCGGGCCGACCGGACCCGTTGGTGCATCGCAGCCCCAGGCGAGCAGGGCGGCGATCCAGACAGCGCGACCATGCCAGCTTCTCGCTCTCGAATGCATTCGACCTCCTGAATTGGCGGGAAGCGCGTCGTGAAAGCCCAGTGACCGGATGCCACAGGCTGGAACAGCGAGACCGGTCTGGTCGAATCACTGGCAACCGTACGGCAAGATCCGACACCGCCATGAGCCTTCAGTGAGCCGAGCGTGACGCGGCCGTGAGCCGCCGATCTCGCCAGCCTTACCTGCCGCGTTTCCATCCCCTACCATTCTTCCTCATGCTTACCCTCGTCATGCTGGGCCGGATCGGCCTCCAGGGTCTGGACGGCGTCGACCTCGACCCGCTCCTCCGCCAGCCGAAGCGCCTGGCCATTCTGGCGTATCTGGCCTCGCCTCGGCCTGGGACCTGGCACCGGCGGGACACCCTGCTGGCGGTGTTCTGGCCGGAACTCGATACCGGGCGGGCCCGAGCCGCGCTCCGCAGCGCCCTCTACTCGCTCCGGCAACACCTGGGCGATGGGGTCCTGAGCACCCGCGGGGACGACGAGGTCTCGCTCGATCCCGGCCACTTCGTCACCGACGCCGCCCTGCTCGAGGCGGCAGTCAGTGCCGGTGATTACGCCGCAGCACTGGTGTGTTATGGTGGCGAGCTGCTGCCCGGCCTGTTCGTGCCGGAGGCGGAGGGCTTCGAGAAGTGGCAGGATGGGGAGCGAGGCCGCCTCAAGGGGCTGGCCCGCCAGGCGGCGGTGGCGCTGACGCAGGAGCGTGAACAGGCCGGCGATGGACCCGGGGCCGCCACCGCGGCCGCCCGGGCGGTGACTCTCGACCCCGACGACGAAGCCGCGCTTCGGCGGTGGATGGGGCTACTTGAGCAGACCGGTGATCGGGTCCACGCCCTGGCGGCGTACGAGCGCTTTCGGACTCGGCTCACAGCGGAATTCGGCGCCGAGCCATCCCCGGAAACGGTCAGTCTTGCTCGTGCTATCCGGGCCCGCCGAGGCCCCGAGGAACAGCCGCTTCCTCCAGTCGGAGGAGGGTTGGCGGGAAGTCTGTCGCCGGCTCCGATCATGGCGGAAGCGGGAGCTTCGGCGCCGGCCGCGCAGCCAACGGACCCACCGCTCCGGGGCAGGATGGCACGGGCATTCCCGCAGCTCCTGCTGGCCGGGGGATTGGGCCTGCTGGTGGTCGTCGGCGTCTCGATCAGCCGCCGCCATGAGCAGAAGCCGTCACCGGCTCCGCCGGCCAAGAGCATCATCGTGCTGCCAATGGAAAATGCGACGGGCGATTCCCGGTTGGCGTATATCGCCACCGGCCTTGCCAATGATGTGGCCCGCCGGCTCCGCAATTTCGGCGGCCTCCTGGAGGTCCGGTCGGCGGCGAGAGCCGATTGGCCGGAGGCCGCCACGACTGACTTCACCCTGCTGGGCCGCGAATTCGGGTCGGAAATTGCGGCCAGGTCGAGGCTCACCCGCGCCGATGATTCCCTGACGGTGACCGTCGAGCTGGTGGACCTCAAGACGGGGCACGTTCGGGAGGCGGGTCGGCAGCGCTTCACGGCGACGGGCCTCGAGGATGCGGCCAGCCGGGTGGCCGCTCTCGTGGCAGGGGCGGTCTTTCGGGCCCCGATCCCGAATATGACACGAGCGACAGCCGCGCCGGTCGATCCCGAATCGTATCGCCTGACACTCCAGGGCTGGCATGCGTTGATGAGCGATGGAAAGATGGAGGCTGCCGCGAAGTATTTCCGGCAGGCGACTGACAGGGATCCCACCAATGCCCGCGCCTGGTCCGGACTCAGTTCGTACCTGACAATCGGGGCCGTGTGGGGCGACCACATGCCAACCCAGGAGGAGTACGTCCGGGCCGAGGCGGCCTCCAATCGGGCGCTGGCACTCGACTCCCTGCAGGGCACCGCTTGGGCCAACCTCGGCATGCTGCGGGCGCTGACCCAGCGGAGGCTTGGGGTGGGAGAGTCGCTGATCCAGCGCGGGATCCACGCCGAGCCCGGCAATCCCGAGTTGTACGCCATACTATCGGCGCTGTATCGGCAGGCCTGGCTGTGGGACAAGTCGCTGGATGCCATCCGGATTGCCCGGCAGATGGACCCGCTCACGCCGAGCTACGCGGGTCGCGAAGGGGACGTCGCGATGTGCGCCAATCGGCCGGAGGAGGCACTCCGGGTCTATCGCGCCGAGATCGGGCTCGACTCCGCCGACATCGACAACTGGCAAGGCGCCGCCTGGGCCCTGGCCCGACTAGGGCGCTTCGATGACGCACTCGCACTGTTGCGGCAGTCGCCCGAGAAGCTTGGCCCGGCCGTGGCTCGCAGCCTGGCCACGGCTCGAGGCGCGGAGGGCTATTGGCAGGTGCGGGAACTCGGCGCGAAGCAATTGGTGGCCGCGGCGCTGCGGGGCGAGAACACCGATGCCGCATCGCCGCTCTGGATGGGGCTCGACTATCTCGCGGCCGGGGAGGTGGATCGAGGCCTGACCACCCTGGAGCAGGAACAGCGGAAGGGGAACTGGAATCTGATACGACTGCCCTGCAAGATCGAGGTTGAGCGGTGGCGGGAGCTGCCGAGGTACCAGGCGCTGCTGGCAAGGACAGCAGCGGCGTTCAGGCTGCGCTAGAACCGATAGCGTGCACTGAGTTGCATCCGCCAGGGCACCGGCTGGAGTGGAGCGGTGCGGGGCAGCGAGGACGGCACCTGGTACGCCGGGCGGTTCCTGGCCTGGTCCCATCCGACCACCTCGAGCAGCGACACTGTTTCGCGGTCGCTCAGGTTGGGGATCAGGCCCCAATCGTGGTCGATCAGGTTGAGCAGGCCGAAGAAATCCGCCCCGACCTCCAGCCGGCTCGATCCTCCGAGACGAAACTCCTTGGCCAGTCGGAGATCCAGGGTGGTGACCGCCGGGTTGCGACACGAGTTCCTGGTCATGATCCGGCCCCGTTGCCGCTGGAGACACGAGGTGGTCGCGATGAACCGGTCCAGCGCGGCGAACTGGGATGGCTCGAGCAGAGTGATATCGCTGACGTTTCTGGGAACATAGATCAGGTCGTTGGTGGGGCCGGCGCCATCGGCATTGGCGTCGCCGTTGACGACATAGGCGTAGGGCCGGCCCGACTCCACCCGGAAGAGTCCCGATACGAACACGCCGTACGGGAGGGGCAGCGCACCCGAGAGCGTCACGACGTGGGGCACGTCGAATCCCGAGCGGGTTCGATGCCGGTCGGCGATGGTGCCATCAATCGGCGCATGGCCAAAGTTCCGGGAAGCCGCGACCGCCTCGACCGTGTAGTAATCCTCGCTTCGTGACCACTGATAGCCAGCCTGGATGTAGCCACCGTTGGGCCACTGCTTGCCTATCGACAGCGTCAGCGCCCCGAACCGGTCGCCGGAACGGTTGCTGTTGCGGAACACCTGGGCAAAGGCCGTATCGGCGCGGGTCGGGATCGGATTGCCATCGGTGTCGATCTGCCCGTACATCATCCTTCCTTCCGCATTCAACCCTGCGGGAACCAGATTGACATCCGTCTGATAGATCGAGTTCCGGGTCCGGGTGTAGAGCAGATCGACCGAGGCCCGGACTCCGCGGCCAAAGTCATGGTCCAGTCCGAGCATCGTCTTGATGCTTTGGGGAAATCGGAAGTTCGGATCGAAATAGACCACGTTGGCGGGCGGGACGGTGCCCGGCGCCTGATTGAGGCAGCGGTCCGGCAGCGCGCCGATGTCTGTGGTGGGGGGCGGCACGCCATCGGCGGGGCCACAGGTGAGCAGGACCTGGTCCAGTCCGGTGTTCAGGAACGCCTGGCCCAGCCATGCCACCGGAGGGCGGCCGGTGAAGGCACCAATACCCACCCGCAAGATCGTCGGGTGAGCGCCGGCCCAGGCGTAGGAAAGCCCCAGACGTGGGGACAGGACCAAGTTTCCTGAGGGAAAGCGACCGGTGTCGATATTCCCCAGCGCGGCCGAAGCGGCCAGCATCGGGTTGGTCGCGGGGGCTGAAACGAATGGCACATCGAACCGCAGGCCCGCCGTCACCGAGACGCGTTCCGTCGGGGTCCACCTGTCCTGGAGGTACCCGGCCACCAGGTTGACCGGAACGTCAGCCATCGCGCCGCCGGGACGAAGCGGCAGGCCCACTTCGTATCCGTTGGGTTGCCGTTGGTCGAGTAAATCGGCGTTGCCGAACGTCCAGTGGCCCCACCGCCACAGCATCAGATTGTCCACGACGTGAAACAACTCGGCGTGGGACCCGATCAGGAGCTGATGCCGCCCGCGGGTCCAGCTGAAGTTGTCGGTCAACTCGACCAGGCGTTGATCGAGCGTGGCTCCCTGGCCGACGTCGTCGTTGGAGCCGCCCGCCAGATGGGTGGGTTCCTGGCCACCAACTTCGAAAAGGGGCACCCTCAAGTTGGAACTGAAGTCCTCCGCCGTGACCTGATACCCGGCCAGCAGTTCGTTGATTCCGCGGCCAATCGAGCTGGTCACCCGCAGCCGCGTGGTGTTGACCCGGGCCCGCGAGGCATCCCCACTCTTCGACAGGAACCAGAGAGGATCGCGCGAGAAGCCGTCGGCATGCGCATTCGACCAGTTGTTGGTCAGTTCGACGCGATGACCCCGGGCGGCCTGCCAGGTCAGCTTGGCGAAGATGTTCCGATCCGGCTGGTGCAGCACCGGTGATTCGGTTCCCCCGGCGTCGAAGCCGTACTGAGTGCGAAAGATCTGCGCCACCCTATCGGCGGCGGCCTGGCTCGGCCCGATGCCCGGATCGACGAAGGGCGTATTGAAGCTCTGCAAATCGGCGACGACGAAAAAATGCAGCCGGTCACGCTTCACCGGCCCACCCAGGCTGAGCCCATACTGCAGAAAGTTGAACGATTCGGTCTTGGCTCCGGAAGGGTCCGGGCCCACGAGATGGGGACTCTGCACCAGCGAAAAGGCGGAGCCCTCGAATCGATTGGTGCCCGAGCGAGTGACCGCTTCGATCAGGCCGCCGCTGAAGCCGCCCTGCCGGATGTCGAGTGGGGCGCTGGAGATCCTGATTTCCTTGAGCGCTTCGATCGAAATGGAGTTGGCCCCGGCGTTGGCGCCAGGCGTGCCGCTGAGACCATAGACATCGCCGCCGCTTCCGCCATCGATCTGGATCGCGTTGAGCCCCGGGTGCTGGCCGCCGATCGAATTGAAGTCCGCGCTGGCCACTTGTGGTGAGGTGATGAACAGGGCGGTAAAATCGCGATTGAAGAGGGGGAGATGGCGGATCCCGGCTTCGGGAATCGACCAGGTCGGGCCGCCCTCGCCGGGCGAGGTATGGCCACGGACCACTATGTCCTGCAGTTCGGCCGACGGAGTACCGGTGAGGACCAGGCGGCGGGTGACCCGATCGCCCAGCGCCAGAACCAGGCCGGTTTCGATTCGCAGCTGGTAGCCGATGGCGCGGGCCTCGAGCCGGTAGGGGCCACCGACCGCTACCGGTTCGAACAGAAATCCGCCATGCGAGCCAGTCGTGGCGTGCTGCTGGCCGCCGGTGCTCAAATTGCGGAGCACCACCTGGGCTCCCGGAAGCGGCTCGCCGGTGGCCGTGACCACGCTACCATCGACGACGGCGCTGGCGGGCCCCTGGCCAACCGCAGGCCGGGCGACCGCGAGAGTGAGGCCGAGGATCAGTGCGCGGATGACTATGCCGGGCGCTTGATGGAGATTCGGCAGCCTCTGCGGTGCAGCAGCCATCGGACCTGGATTCGAGAGGGAACCACCAAGACCACCCATGGTCTCGAGCCAAGCTATGCCGTGTGGTGGCCTCCGCAAGCACTCATGAGTTTGTCGGAATGGTGGGTTGTTGGATCGGTGGGCGGAGGACGGATCGCTACCGCTCCCTCCGATCTTTCAATCCATCAATCCTTCAATCTGCGGGTCCACCCTCGCAATGAAACACCCCGCCTCGGCATGCCGGAGATAGAGGTGGGTGACGCCTTCTCCCTCAAGCAGTTCCTCCACCAGCTGGACCGCTTCCTCCCCTGCACCGATCCTGGCCTCGAGCACGCGCCCCTGACTGCCACGAGCCTCGATCGCGAGGGGAAAGCCCTTCAGCCCCGGCGGGAAGGTGCTGGCATCATACCGCTCGCAGTCCTGCTCATGAATGAAGACAGGGCCGGGCGCAGTGATGGTGCCATGGTCGGCGACGGGCCGGTGAGTGAACAGGATCCGTCGATCGGTGCCGGGCAGGAACGGTGAGAGACACTGACGGCAAGGGCCGGTGCCGCCCGCCATTTCGATGTGCACCGGATGTCCGTAGCCCGGGGAACGGTGGGACAGGCGGACTTCGTCGGTGAGGCTCTTCGGGAGTGGAGTAACGTGGTAATGCGACATGCGGGGCCTTCCGGGTTGTTGGAAGGCACAATCTGTGGATTCTGTCGGCGGGGTTCTATCCGATTCATGCGTCCGAACTGCACCTGCAACAACAACGGCCACAACGCAGTCACAAAGGTTGAAACTTCAATGCATTCGGGCACTACGACGCCTGCCCCCCTGCCCCCCTGCCC
>JBDTTF010000142.1:0-4442 GCA_039930765.1 Gemmatimonadota bacterium
CCTGACCGTGAGTGCGGCGCCCGACTATTCGCTGTCGCTGGCACCGGCGGCCCTGAGCATCACGCAGGCCACCACCGGCACGTCGGTTGTGACGCTGACCCGCAGTAATTTTGCTACCGCGGTCACCCTGAGCCTGGGCGGAGCACCGGCCGGCGTCACCGGCGCCTTTGCACCGGCGGCACCCACCGGCACCAGCTCCACGCTGACCGTCACGGTCGGCGCCGCGGTTGCTGCGGGCGTGTACAACCTGACGGTTGACGGCACCGGCACCGCCGGGGCCCGCTCGACGCCACTGACGCTGACCGTGGTGGCCACGCCTGACTACGCGCTATCGATCGTGCCCGACACCGTGACCATCGTGCAGGGCGCCACCGGCACCGGCGCAGTGACCATTGCCCGGACCAATTTTGCGGGCTCGGTGGCCCTGAGCCTCAGTGGCGCACCGGCTGGAGTTACCGGCGCCTATGCGCCAGCGGCCACCACCGGCACCACTTCGACGCTGACTCTGACGGTAGGCGCAGCGGCGGCAGCGGGAGTTTACCCGTTGTCGGTCAACGGCACCGGTACACCCGGCGCCAGGTCTACCCCAGTCGTGTTGAAGGTCATTCCGGCCGCGGCGGACTATGCGCTGTCGCTCTCCTCCGCCGCCGTGAGTGTGATTCAGGGCGGTACCGGCACCTCGACCGTCACCATTACCCGCACCAACTTCACCGGTGCGGTGACGCTGAGCCTGGGTGGAGCACCGACCGGCGTGACCGGCGCCTATGCGCCGGCAGCACCGACCGGAACCACCTCGACCCTGACCATTACGGTGGCAGGAACTGTGGCCGCAGGGACCTACAACCTGACGGTCAACGGCGCCTCAACTGCCGGTGCGCACTCCACGCCGCTGGTGCTTACCGTCACCGCGGCGGCGGCCAACTACTCGCTGTCGATGACCCCGGCCACCCTGGCGGTGGTCAAGGGAACGAGCGGGACCAGCACTGTCAACATCACGAGGACCAACTTCACCGGTGCAGTGACATTGAGCCTGACCGGGGCACCAGCGGGCGTCACCGGGGCCTTCAACCCGACGGCCCCGACCACCGCCAGCTCGGTCCTGACGCTGACGGTGGCTTCCTCCGCAGCGGCGGGCACCTATACGCTGACGATTCATGGCACCGGCACGCCGGGCCCCAAGACCACCACGCTGAGCCTGACGGTGACGGCCGCCACTGGTGGCAGCTTTACCCTCGACTTCAGCAACTGCAGCGTGACGGAGCAGCCGACCTGGTTCGCGGTCCAGGACGGCACTGGGCCGTGGGCCGTGGTCACCGGCAGCAGCAACGTCTACACCTTTACCATCGCATCGACCAAGGGTGCCTATGCCGTTCACACCACCGGCGGGAATGTCGCTGTCCAGTACGGCACGACGGCCGAGTTGAGCGCGCGGGGTTCGAATTTCTGCAGCGTGGATACCGTCGGAAAGACGGTCAACGGCACCGTCGCCGGATTGATTTCGGGCGACAACGGCATCATCTCCCTCGGCGGGGACCAGACCTTTGTCGGCTTCGGGTCAACCACCTTCCAGCTCACTGACGTGGCGAGCGGAAGCCAGGATCTGGTCGGCTTCCGGCGCAGCACCACCGCACGGCTGCCGTCGGCCGTGATTCGGCGCGGGCTCAACATCGCGAATGCCGGTACGGTAGGCCGGGTGAACTTCGACTCCACCGAGGCGTTCACCCCCGATTCGGTCACGATTACCCTGGCCGGGCTGCTGGGTGGCGAAACCGTGTCCAGCGGGATGCAATACGCCACCGGTGCCAGTTGCCAGTCGGGATCGCTCTACTCCTTTACCACGGCGGGAGCCAGCTACAAGGTCCTCGGCATTCCCAGCGGGCACCAGGTGGCCAGTGACTACCACACCATCAATGTCTCGGCCAGCCTGGCCCCCGATAGCCGGTTCATGTTCCAGTCGTTCCATACTCTGGCCGCGCGTACCGTGACACTGGGCCCAGTCCTGCCGGCGCCCACCGTGACCAGCCTGACCGGTCCGTACAAGCGGCTGCAGGCGGTGTATACCCAGCCGGTGGAGTACTCCTCCTCCAGCGGGTTCAGCTACAGCGACGGTGGCCATTTTGTCAGCCTGCGGGCCACCATGGCGTATTTTGGCAACACGTCCATTACCCTGGCCATGCCAGACTTCTCCGCGCTGGCCGGATGGGACAACACCTGGGCGCCCGCCCCGGCCAGCACCGGTACCTGGGACCTGAACGCCGCCGGCATTCCGGCCAACTACACCCAGTGCACCGAAGGCGGGACGTACCGGGTGACGTCGAAGTCGGGGACGTACTGATCGGCCATAAGCCATAAGCCCTAAGCCGTAAGCTTGGGCCGTGAGCCGTTGATCGTTGGCCGTTAGCTGCGGAAAGCTCTGAGTCGTTAGCCGTTAGTCATACATGACTGCATCAACACGAAGGCCGGCGGAAGCCGGCCTTCGGTGTTTCCCGGACAATGTCAGCACCGCGGTTGCCGATCGCCGCGAGGTATTCAACCAGGCGGGGCCGGGGGCGGGCGATTGGGCCTTGCCTGCTGTCCTCGGCTGAAGCCGAGGCTCGGCGCTGCGAGCTGAAGCGCGCTGGATCTCTGGCGGTAGAGGACAGCGTTCCGGTGGGGCTGGGAATGCAAGGTGGTATCGGATGGCGACGGTCGACGTTTGTCCTATCTGCTGTCTTCGGTCTCCTGTCTTCTGCGGTTCACGGAAAAGGGCGGCCACTCGGCCGCCCCCTCCCTACGCGTACCCGACAATGTGCTGCGCGAAAACTGCCTATCGACTCATTCCCAGCATGTTGTCGCCGCTCACGATCGCAAACTCGGCGCGGCGGTTCATGGCCCAGGCGGCCTCGGAATCGCCGGTGTCGACCGGAGATCCTTCACCGGCTGACATCACGTCCAGCCGCGTGGCATCGATCCCCTTGCTGATCAGGTAACGCCGAACCACGCCCGCTCGACGCTGGCCCAGGCCCTGGTTGTAGGCCTCCGAGCCCCGATCGTCGCAGGCGCCGGTAATGCGGAGCCGGACCATCGGGTTGGCGTTGAGGATGGTGACCTTGCGGTCCAGTGCATCGCGGCCGTCCGGCTGCAACCGGGCCTGCCCGACATCGAAGTGCACCAGTACGGCGAGCTCGGTCCGCACCGCGGTGGCGGCGGCAAGGGCCAGTCGGGCCCGCTCCACCGAATCGGCCCAGGCCCGCGCCCGTGCGGCCGAGTCGGATCGGGCGCGATCGGCCGCGTCGGCCGAGTCCTGGTTGAACACATTGCGAGCGGCGACGGTCGGGGTCGGCGTCGTGGTGGCCACCGGTACCGGCTCCGGTTCTGGCGGTGGGGCACTGTGACAGGCCGCCGCCAGGGCGAGTCCTGCCATCACGGTGATATTGGCAAACTGCTTCATGACTACTCCTATGCCTCGTAGGGGGCCACCTGCCCAGCCCCTCGCCCCGCGTGGTCCCATGACCGCGGGGGAGGCCCGAGGCGACAGATTCGCCCCGGTGACAGTCACGCTCAGGCGGCGGTGTGGAAGCCCGCCAGAAACTCCCGGATGATCGCGAGTAGTGCCAGCAGCAGCACCAGGTGGATCCAGCCGCCGGCAGGATGAAAGACGAAGAAGCCAGTGGCCCACACCATCAATAGCAGGATGGAGCAGAGGGCGACTGGACGGAGCGGGCTGCTCACCGCTCCACCGGAAGCACTGGCCGGTTGGCCGACCAGAGATGCCAGATCAGGCAGGCCGCTGCCGCCAGCGGCAGCAGATGAATCGCTAGTGCGGTGACATGGAGTACGCTAAACGCGAATATCCAGCCCTCGAGCAGCAGGAGTGAGAGAGTGGCGAGCATTGTGCCAGGGCCTCCGAATCCGGAGTTCGAGATCGCGCCGACTGAGGGTCCGGCACGCATCGGCGTCGTCGGGCGCGACTGCCGGGGGAGAGAGCATCAATGGCAGGGGCATGGAGCGCTCCTGGATACAGGCGACATCGATGCTCAGCGATTCCCCAAGGCACCAGATGGGGCCTGCGGCGATGTCGGAGGTCCCTGCCCGTGTAACGAATGTCACCCAAAGGGGTTCAGGGCAGAATCCACCAGAGGATTGAAATAGGGGTTAGCTCGGCGTATCGCTGGGGCAGTGCCCGGATGCAGCGGGAGGCTGATTCAGGGGAGAGCTACTTCGAAGGGATGGGATTGGGAGGCGGGTGACGAGTGACTAGAGACCAGAGACGAGAGACCAGAGACCAGAGGCGAGAGACCAGAGACGAGAGGCAAGAGACGAGAGACTAGAGACGAGAGACCAGAGACCAGAGACCAGAGACGAGAGACCAGAGACGAGAGACGAGAGACGAGAGACCAGAGACCAGAGTCCCGGCACCGTCGAGCAGGTTGCTTCGGCGGTTTCCAGGAAACCGCCTCGCA
>JBDTTF010000143.1:0-7078 GCA_039930765.1 Gemmatimonadota bacterium
TGTCTGGCTCAAGCGGCGACCCCACCGGCCAGGCCGATCGGATCCTGGGTGAGGAAGCGCCCCAGGATGCGATCATACGTGCATCACGGGCCAATCGCGCCCGCGGGGGACCCGCCGACCTATCGGGCCGCCTTGCGGCGGGCCTGGGGACGTCGAGTGGCGGTTCGGGAGCGGCCGTCTGTGGGCAGCACATCATCCGGCGCCGGGGTAACGTCCGGCGCCTTTCCCAGGGCCTTCAGGTACGCTCTCCGCGATCCGCGCTGGGCCCGGGACGCAAGGTATTCCTCCGTCAGCAGGGCCGAGAGCTTCTCCGCGACTGCAGTGCTGACAAACTGGTTCAGCGAAATGCCCTCTCGTTCGGCGAGTTCACGGGCCCGGATATGCAGCGAATTCGGCAGTCGCAGACTGAGGGCGCTCATCGGGTGGCTCCTAATCGTGTGAGGAATGCGGCGGGAGTGATAGCAGCGATCCCGAACCGCTCGCTGCCGACGAAGTCCCGGCCGTTAAACGTGACGATCGTATCGCACTGTCCGTTGACCGCGACCTCCAGCACCAGATCATCCCGGGGGTCCGGGAGGCGGGGCCGCCAGAGGAAATGGATCGGCTGGTGGTCCCCGGTGGCGCAGAGATAGTCGACGACCGCATCTACCTCCCCGATCGCTAACCGGAGGCCGGTGCTCCGGCGCCGGAGCACCTCCTCATACTCAAATAGCAGCGGCACCGAAAGCACCGGCCGGAAGCGGCCTGCCCCCACCAGGCGCAGGAGCCGGTGGCAAGCCCCGAGCCGGGACCGCAGACCCGCCACGAGGACATTGGTGTCCAGCACGACACGTGGAATCATCTGGTATCATATATGATACCGCACTTGTCGGCAAGCGGATCCCCCTCGACCATCACCCCAGCCTCCCCGCTGCACTCAGAGTGACGGTGCACCCTCTGGACCAGCTCCCTCGCTTCGCTCGGGATGAGGAGCCAGCGGACTTGATTGCTAACGGCTAATGGCTAACGGCTTATGGCTTATGGCTTATAGCTAACGGCCAATGGCCAACGGCTTGTGTCCAACGGCCGATGATGCGAGGCGGGGGCTGAGGGCGGGGGTTAGCTTCCAGCATCCGTCCCCGCTCGATCCGAGGCCCACGTGACCCATCGCCGCATCCTCCTGCTGCTGCTCCTCCTCGCGTTCACGGGCCTGCTGCTCTTTACCAACTCGATCACCACGCTGACCGACTGGTGGTGGTTCCGGGAAATCGGGTACTCCGTCGTCTTTACCCGGCAGGTCGGCACCCAGTTCCTGCTCTTCCTGGCCGCGGGGGGCATCACGGCCGGAGTGATTTATCTCAACCTGTGGATCGCGCAGCGGGGGCTGATCCTCAATCCGATCGTGTTCACCCTCGGAGCGGCGGCGCCCCAGGTCAACATCGCCCGCACCCTGCGCCAGTTGAGGCTGCCGGCCGCGCTGGTCCTCGGCCTGCTCGCGGGCCTCACGGTGACGTCCGCCTGGGGCGTGGTGCTCCGGGCCCTGTACCAGACGCCGTTCGGCATCGCCGACCCGGTCTTCGGCCGGGACATCGGCTTCTACGTCTTCACCCTGCCCGCACTGTCGCTGCTGCGGAGTTTCCTGTCCACCGTCATCGGCTTCAGCTTCCTGCTGCTGCTCCCGATCTACTTCCTCCGCGGCGACATCATGATCCGCGGCCGGCAACTGCGCTTCGAACCCTCCGCCGGCATGCACCTCGCCATCCTCATGGCGGCGCTGTTGCTGCTCACCGCGGTCCGGCTCCGTCTGGTCGACATCCCGAACCTCCTGTACTCGACCACCGGCCCGCTGGTCGGGGCCAGTTACACCGATATCCACGCCATGCTGCCCGCCCTCAACGTCACGGCCGTGCTCGCGGTCGTTGCCGCGGTGGCCGTCGTGGTCGGGGCCTACCGGCGGGCGCTGGCGCCCATCGGACTCTGGGCTGTCGGGGGCTACCTGCTGGCGGCGCTGCTCGGTCGGGGACTCTTCCCGCTAGCCATGCAGAAGCTGGTCGTCGCCCCGACCGAACTCACCCGGGAAACCCCCTACCTCCGGTTTCATATTGCCGCCACCCGACAGGCGTGGGGCATCGACAGCGTCGAGACCCGCGAATTGAACGGCGAGGCCAACCTGACCCTGGCCGACATCAAGGCCAACTCGGCGACCATCGAGAATGTCCGGCTCTGGGACCGGGACCCGCTGCTGATGACCTTCGGCCAGATCCAGGAAATCCGCACCTACTACGATTTCGTCTCCATCGACGACGACCGCTACTGGATCGACGGCCGGTACCGCCAGGTCCTGCTCTCCCCCCGGGAGCTCAACGTCGCGGCGCTGCCGACCCGGACATTCATCAATGACCACCTGACCTTCACTCACGGGATGGGACTCACCCTGGGCCCGGTCAACCAGGTCACCACCGAAGGGCTGCCGGTCCTGTTCGTCCAGGACCTGCCGCCGGTGTCCAACGTGGCCTCGCTCAAGATTACCAGGCCCCAGATCTACTACGGCGAGCTGGCCAACGACTACGTGTTCGTCGGCACTCAGCAGCGGGAGTTCGACCATCCCTCGGGCGAGGAGAACGTGTACGCCGCCTATGAGGGCACTGGCGGCGTCCGGGTCGGCAACCTGCTCCGTCGGCTGGTGCTGGCCATCCGCTTCGGCTCTTCGAAGATCCTGTTCTCCCAGGATATCACCAATGAGAGCCGGGTGCTCTACTACCGGGACGTGGTGGAGCGGGCCACCCGGGCGCTGCCCTTCCTCCGGTTCGACCGCGACCCCTACCTGGTGATCTCGGCCGACGGGAGGCTGCAATGGATCCTCGACGCCTATACCACCACCGACGGCTATCCGTACGCCCAGCCGATCAGCGATGGCACCACCTACATGCGGAACAGCGTCAAGGTGGTGATCGACGCCTACAACGGCTCGGTGCGGGCCTACGTGAGTGTCCCATCCGACCCGCTGATCCGGACCTGGTCACGGATCTTCCCCGGCATCTTCATGCCGCTCGATAGCATGCCGGCCGATCTGCGGACCCACATCCGTTACCCGGATGACATCTACCGGATTCAGACCGCGCTCTACACCACCTACCACATGGATGCGCCGGAGGATTTCTACCACCGGGAGGACCAGTGGCAGATCCCGGTGGTGGCCGAATCCGCCGGCAGCGTGCCGTTCATGCGGCACATCGTGATGCGGCTGCCGGACGAAAAGCAGGCCGAGTACATCTACATGGTGCCGTTCACCCCGCGGGGAAAGGACAACCTGGCCGCCTGGGTCGTGGCCCGGAACGACGGCGCGGCGTATGGCCAGCTGCGGGTCTACCGGCTGTCGCGCCAGAGCCTGGTGTTCGGTCCCCAGCAGATCGAGAATCGAATCAACCAGAACACCGACATTTCACGACAGGTCTCGCTCTGGGACCAGCGGGGCTCCCGGGTCATCCGGGGCGACCTGCTGGTCATCCCGATCGAGCAGTCGCTGCTCTACGTCCAGCCGCTGTACCTCCAGGCCGAAGGCGGGCGGATTCCCGAATTGAAGCGGGTGGTGGTGGCCTATCAGAACCAGGTGGTGATGGGGGAAACGCTGGACGCCGCCCTGACCCAGCTGTTCGGCGGCAGCGGCCAATCGCCACCGTCGGGGACCGCGGCAGCGGTCGCCGCGGGGCCGGTGAGCTCGGACTCGGGCGTCAGCGCGCTGGTGGCGGACGCGCGTCGGACCTACGATGCGGCCATCCAGGCACAGCGGGACGGTGACTGGGCCCGCTACGGCGAGCAGATCCGGCAGTTGGGGCGGATGCTGGAGCGGTTGGGGAAGGCGAAGCAGTAACTAAAGGGAGAAGGGAGCGGGAGCGGGGAGCAGTGAGCGGGGAGTGGGAAGTGGGGAGCGGTGACCGGGGGCTTCGGACATAGAGACCGGCTCCGGCGTGGTCCCCGCAGCACTCCGCCCTCACCTCCCGCCCCCTTCCTCGCGGCCGCGGCGCCAAACTGCGGCGCCGGAGGGCCGCTCGGTCGCCCTACCGGAAGAGGGGTGACTCTTTCCTCAATTTCGATTCTATCGGTGGTCGCCAAGCGACGATCTCAAGGAGAGGCCGGCAGAATCGAGGCATGGACCCCCCTTCTTCCCGTAGGGGAGAAGGGACGGGGATGAGGGAACAGCCAGGGAGAAGTGAGCCTGGAACCGTGGATCGGAACCTGTACTCCCCAGCTGAGCGCCCCGGCGTCCGAGTGCGCATCGAGCGCGAGGAAGTCCTTATTGACCAGCTTGAGGTGTACCCTCACCATGACGTATCTGCAAATTGTCAGCAGGGAGGTCACTCTCAAGTTGCGAGGAGAATGACGACAGCTCCCCTAGAGCACTATGGAAGCCGCTCCATACTGGCGAATCTGCAGTCCGAGCAATTGGGTCCCAAAGCCATTCGCGGCTCCACCCGCGATCCGGAGCCCACCCTCATCGCTGCGCTCGGAGTGACAGTGCAACCTATGGATCAGCCCCCTCGCTTCGCTCGGGATGAGGAGCCAAGGGACGTGTTTGCGAACGGCTAACGGCCAGTGAAAAAGAGACCTCCTGGACCCGGCACAGGCCATTTACCTGGAGCTGCAACTTGCTGGGGTCAAATGGTTTCCGAGGGTCGGCACTGTTCCTACCCAGAACTGCCGGGAATTGCAGGGGGAATGGCACCGGTCGCCCACTCGGCGGAACCAATCGGCGTGGCGGCGTGTCGGAGAATCCGCCGTCGTTGGCTACGGCAAAGCGCCGACTTCCACTACGTCAATCAGCCAACTATCTTTACCTAAAAGCGCCGTCATTTGCTACGGCAATCCGCCGAGGCCTGCTGGCCGGAAAAGGAGACGATGCCGACCCCCCAGGAAGAGGCCCGGGCATGGGCCGCCCGGATGGCCCACGCGAAAATCTACGTCGGAGCGGCGGCGGGGCTGCCATCCTCAGCCGCGACCAGAATCCTCCGCCGGGAACGAGTGCTGGCTGACGCACTGGATGGTGCCGCCTGGGTGATCCGGACACCCGGCGATGAACCGGATGAGGGAATCCGGCTCCGGGTATACTGGCCCCTGGTTCGATTGTTGACGACGCAGTACGCCCCTGCCGCGCTCGATCGTCTGGCTGCGGTGCGGGCACTGGTCGGGGATGAGACGCCGCGCGAATCGCTGGTCGTTCGGCATGGCGGCAACCAGAGTGAAAGAACCTACCGCCTCGCACCCGGCCACGAACTGAGCCTGGTTCCCATGCCAGCCGATGTGGCACCCGACGTCGCCGGACTCCCGGGAACATCGGCCGCGCCTCGAATGGTGACGATTGGCGGGATCGAGTTGTCAGTGACAGCCGCTGGTTGGCTGCTGCAGGCCTTGACCCTTGGGGACCTGCGGGGGAATCTCCCACTGGTCGGCACCTGGCTCCGCGGCCTCGCGGTCGGCCGGGCCGAACTGGAGCGTGTCTACCAGGCCGTGGGGCGCCCGGTGTTGTTCGCCAGGATCGGACATCTCGCGCGCGAGGCGGGCAACTCGGAACTGGCGGACCGGATCGACCACACACTGCATGATCTCGGCGCCAACGGGCCGAGCCCTTCGAAGACGGGACGGGACTCACTGCGGCTGCCGCTCACGGTGGTGAGTGCGCCTCGGACCAGCGCACCGTGGCTTGATCGTTTCGCCGAACTGTTCGGACGTGGCGCCGGGCAGCTGAGCGCAGGGAGAGTGGGGCGTTCACGGGCGGAGCCGCTCCCGCACAACGACATCCTGGTGGTCGCCCGAGCGGCCAAGCGGGAGGATACCTACCACTCAACCACCATCGAAGGCTACCGGGTCAGCCGGGAGGAGGTCGACGCAATTCTTGGCGGGACGCCGACAGGATCCGGCCAGACGCCGGACGAGGTGCAGCGGTTGATGGCGCTCAAGGGCTATGCGATGGCCTTCGACAAGACCCTCGGTCTGTTGCCCGTCCGGGGAGGTCCGGTGGTGATCAGTGAGGCGCTGATCCATGATCTGTACGCTGAACTCTGGTGGCCCTCGATCGACGCCGGCATTGTTCAGGCGAGTGACCTTCGCTCCTGGCGGGTCCGGCCAGCTTTCATCAGGAACAGCCTGCACGTACCGCCCGGCCCCGAAAAGCTCGCGGGGCTGATGGCGCTCTATTGCAGGCTGGTGAACGGGCTGGAGGCACCACCGGTGGTACGGGCAGCCATGGCCCACTGGGCATTCGAGACGATTCATCCCTATCCCGACGGCAACGGGCGCCTCGGGCGCCTGCTGATGAATCTGCTGCTCGGCGCCGAAGGTCAGCCATGGGTGACGATCGTGGCGGACGAAAGAGACGAGTATTTTGCCGCGCTCCAGCGTGCTCAGGTGAGGGAGGAGTTTCTGCCGTGGGGGCGGTTCCTGACGCGGCGTGCGGGTCGGGCGAGGAAATCGGCGGTGAAGCTGTTGACCGCCCCCGGCTGATCTTCGATCGCCGCCTCGTTGCTGTTCGCGCCAGGAAGGGCTGGCTGCACGATATCCAGTACGCAAAAGGAAAAGCGCCGTAACCATTCATGGCTCGGGACGCTTTGTGTTCCCGTAGCGGGCGGTGAGGGCGTCCAGCCGAGGGCAGACCAATAGGCAGCGGTCCGACAGACCAGTTCGCTAACGGCCAATGGCCAACGGCCAACGGCCAACAAAAAAGCCTTGCAGCATTCGCCACGGAGCCTCTCGACCATCGGGACGGCGACCGCAGGAAGTACTTTAGTGCGGGATTTGAGCCGTCCGGCCCTCAGGGCCGGCGCCGCCGGAGGCGGCGAGGCGAGCCAGCACGGACAAAGTCCGCGCGCCCCTGAAGGGACTTCCTGCAGTCGCAGCTCCACCCGCGATCTGGAGCCCACCCTCCTCGCTGCGCTCGGAGTGACGGTGCACCCCGTGAATCAGCTCCCTCGCTCCGCTCGGGATGAGGAGCGAACGGAGGTGTTCGCTAACGGCTAATGGCCAACGGCCAACGGCCAACAAAAAAGCCCCGCAGCATTCGCCACGGAGCCTCTCGACCATCGGGACGGCGACCGCAGGAAGTACT